>JAYRFB010000233.1:0-6756 GCA_041908585.1 Candidatus Krumholzibacteriia bacterium | reverse complement strand
CTGGGTCCGGCTCGCCTCTGGTGCGGCCACCTGGCGTTGCGGCAAGGCTACGGGCTGACCGGCGGGGACCCGGGCCGCCGCCAATCGCTGGCGGCCGACCAGGGACTCGGAGGGATCGCCGGCGGGCTGGTGGCGCGCACGGCCAGCGGCGCTGCGGCCGGGGGACTGCAGGCGGGCGTGGAACTCTCGCGGCGGGCGTGGTCGCTCGCCGGCCTCGGCGGCCTGCCCGGCCAGGGCGCGGGCGGTCCGCATTGGGCCCTGCGCCTGGCGCACGAGGACGATCGCCGCCGCTGGTCGCTGGCCGCCGGGTCGGACTCGTCCGCGACCTACGGCAGCGGATCCGGGCGTGTGGCCGGCGCCAGCTTCGCGATCAACTGGGAGGCGGCGGCGGTGGCCGATCGTGGCGGTGGGCGCACGCTGGCGCTGGTCGTCGGAGCCGCGTGGCGGGCCACGCCGCGACTTCGGCTGGAAGCGTCCAGCGGGCTGGCCGACGGAGACGGCCGCGCGGCGACGGCGGTACTGCCGGGCACGGCCCGCCGCGGCTGGGCGGCACGCCTGGCCTGGCGCGACCGCGCGGCGGGCACCCTTGAGGTGCTGGCGCAGGGCTCGCGCGGCCCGTTGGACCGGGACGGCGCGGCCCGGCGCGTGGCCGGCGTACTGGAGGCGGGCTGGGAGCGTCGCGCGCCGGGTGCGTTGACCGCGAACCTGCGCTGCCGGCGCACCGCGCGCGGCGACATCGGCTGGTCCGAACGCGAACCCTGGCGGCCGGGCGAGCCGGCCGAGCCGCTGGTCAAGACCTCGCTCGAGGCCGGCCTGGAGCTCGACGACGGCCACCGGTGCACCGCTCTGCGCTGGCGTTCGCACACCGTCAGCGGCAGCGGAAACGACGGGAACCGCCAGCTGCTCGCGCTGTCGGGGACGCGCCGCTGGCCGGGGGGACGCGAAGTCCGGCTGGATGCGGCGATGGCCTGGGGCGACGCCGTCGACCTCGTGCGCGCGCTCGTGCCGCTGCCGGGCCTGGTCACGGCGCGTCACTGGGGGAACTGGCGCGCCGAGACCATGGCCGGCGCCGGGCTGCGTTGGCATGGCCTGGCGCTGCGCGCCGCCGTGGCGTGCCGCTTGCCCGACGCCGGCGCAACGGCACCAGCCGGTACGGCAGCCGCGGTGTGGGAGGGGTGGCTGGAGGCCCGCGCTGCCTGGTAGTGCCGACGGTTTTCGCCCGATGGTCCCGGAGCCGCGGACCGGCACCGTGCAGGGGGCCCGCCCGGAGGTCAACCCGGGCGGCATCCTGCCGATGTCTAGGGGAGCCCTGCCGGACTCCCTGGCCGGCACGCCTCGACCCGAACCGAGGATGACCCGCTTGCTGATGCAGTCGCCCTCCGCCTCGCTGCTGCAGTCGAGCCTCTGCCTGGAGTCGCTGACGCCGTCGGACGAGGCTCTCGCCGAGCTCGGCGACCTGGTCCAGCGCACCGACGACCCGTTCGCGTGGACGCAATCGCTCGAGTCGCTCCTCGAGGGCGGCGGTGGCGATGCGCGTTTCGTCACGGATCGGCTGGCGGCCCTCCAGCTGCTGGCCGGCGTGGGTGGCGCCGTCGGCGCGCGCCTGCTGGCGGCATTCTGGACGCAGGCGGACCACGCGGCCTGCGCCGCGAGCCTGGCGGCCGAGCCCGGGCTGGAGCCGCTGGCGGCGCTGGTGGCGGCACGCGGCAACGGCGTCCTCGACCTGCCCCAGCTGGCGGGGGGGACCTGGCGCGTCGTCTCGCTGGCGGACCAGCTCTGCCAGGCCGGCGAGCGCGACTCCGGGCTGGACCTGGTCACCGCCGCGGCGCTCGTTCAGGCCAACCACGGCAACGGGCAGGTGGCGCTGCCGGTCGACAGGGCGCTGGGCGCGGCCATCGAGCGCATCCTCGCCTCGCCGCTTCCCTATCGCGGCGGTTTCCAGGGCAGCCTGTCGGGTATCCAGCTGGTGCCGGGACTCGTGCTGGTCGACCTCGAGCTGGACCCCGACTACTTCCCGCACGGCTTCCCGGTGCTCGTCGACGGCGGGCGCTCGGCGCTCGGCGACGCGCTGCCGGAGGCGGGCGGCGCGGAGGACACGGCCGCCGACGATGCCTCGGCCAAGGACGCGCTGGACCGCATGCGCCTGCGGAAGCTCGTCCTGGACAACATCATGTCGACCGCCGTGCTGCTCGAGTTCCTGCGCGACCCGAAGGTGACGTCCATTCCCGGCCTGGTGGCGGAGGTCGTCAACCGGACGCGGAATCCGCAGGTGATCGAGGTGGTCGTGGCCAACCGGGCGCTCCACACCGGCTTCGCCAACAAGACCGTGCCGCTGGCCTGCCTGCGCAGCCCGGTGAACGTCCCGGTCAAGACGCTGCGCAAGTTCATCCACGTGAAGTTCGTCTCGAAGGTCGACCTGAAACGCCTGGCGAACGACCGCACGGGGGTCCGGCGCGAGCTGGGCGCCGAGATCGTGAAGTACCTCGACTCGCTCACCTGACCCGCTCCCGCTGCCCCGCCGTCGGGCCGCCGAGACCACTGCCCGCAGCCTTGCGGCTGCTGTTGACTTGCCTGCACGCCCCGCCTAGTTTGGCCGTGGAACGCCCATTTCACGCGCCGGGAACGGCCCGGACGCGACCAGAACGCGGAGGATCCCCGTGCCCGGACCGCGCCGCATCGTCATCGCCTTCGGCGGCAACGCCATCATTCCCGTCGGACAGGAAGGGACCTGGGAACAGCAGTCGGCCATCACGCGGCAGACGATGGAACTGGTCGCCCAGTTGGCCGCCGACGGCCACCAGATCGTGATGACCCACGGCAACGGCCCGGTGGTCGGCAACATCGTGCTGCGCGGTGACGCGGGCATGGCGGTGCACGGCATCCCGCCCATGCCGATGTTCGTCTGCGGCGCCGACAGCCAGGGCGGCCTCGGCTTCATGCTCCAGCAGGCGCTGCAGAACGCGCTGCGCCGCCGCGGCCTGTCGCAGGCGGTGGCCGCCGTGGTCACGCAGGTGCGCGTCGACGCCGACGACCCGGCGATGGCCAGGCCGACCAAGCCGATCGGCCCCTTCTACACCGAGGAGGAAGCCGAGCGCCTGCGCCTGGAGAACGGCTGGGCGATGGTCAAGGACGCGGGGCGCGGCTGGCGGCGCGTGGTGGCCAGCCCGCAGCCGGTCGAGGTCGTCGAGTGGGAGGCCATCCGCACGCTCGTCCAGGGCGGCGTGCTGACGATCGCGGTCGGCGGGGGCGGCGTGCCGGTGGTGCGCCGCGCGGACGGCGACCTCGAGGGCGTCGATGCCGTCATCGACAAGGACCGCGCCAGCGACCTGCTCGGACGCCTCATCGGCGCCGACACGCTGGCGATCATCACGCAGGTGGACAAGGTGTGCGCGCGCTACGGGAAGCCCGACCAGGAGGCGCTGGACGTGCTGCCCGCCGAGCGCGCGGCACGCATGCTCGCGGCGGGCGAGTTCCCGGCCGGCAGCATGGGCCCGAAGATCGAGGCCGCGCTGTCGTTCCTGGCGGGTGGCGGCCGCGAGGTGATCATCACGTCGCCGGAGCTCCTGCTCGAGGCCCTCGCCGGTCGTGGCGGCACGCGCATCGTGCCCTGAGCTGAACCCGAAGGAGGACAGGTCCATGTCCTGTACCGTCCTGGTGATCGGCGGCGGCGGCCGCGAGCACGCCATCGTCAGGCAGCTGGCGCGTTCGCCGCAGCGCCTTGCGATCCACGTGGCGCCCGGCAATCCGGGCACGGCACAGCTGGCGCGCAATGTCCCGCTGGATCCCGCCGACGCGGCGGCGATCGTGCGCTACTGCCAGGACGAGGGCGTCGACCTGGTCATCGTCGGGCCGGAGGAACCGCTGATCGCGGGCCTGGCCGACCAGCTGCGGCACGGCGGCATCGCGGTGTTCGGGCCCGGCGCGCTGGGCGCGCGCCTGGAGGGCGACAAGGAGTTCGCCAAGGAGGTGTTGCTGGCCGCCGGTGTGCCGACTCCGCGCCACCACGCGTTCAGCACGACCGAGTCGGCGCTGTCGTACCTCGACACGGCGGAACTGCCGATCGTCGTCAAGGCGTGCGGCGCGGCCCAGGGCAAGGGCGTGGCGGTGTGCGCGACGCGCGACGAGGCAGAGGCTTTCGTGTGCGACTGCCTGGACGGGCAGCGGTTCGGCGCCTCGGGCCTGCGCATCCTGCTGGAGGAATGCGTGCGCGGCCCCGAGCTCTCGGTGCTGATCGTGACCGACGGCCAGGACTACTGCCTGCTCGCGCCGAGCCGCGACCACAAGCGCATCGGCGAGGGTGACACCGGCCCGAACACCGGGGGCATGGGCGCGTTCGCGCCGGTGGCGCTGCCGGCCTCGCTGCACGCGGAGATCGACGCGCGCGTCGTCCTGCCGGTGCTTGCCGAACTGAGGCGCCGCGACATCCCCTACCGCGGCGTGCTCTATGCGGGGCTCATGCTGACGGCTTCCGGCCCGCAGGTGCTCGAGTTCAACTGCCGGTTCGGCGATCCGGAGACCCAGGTCGTGCTGCCCCTGCTGCGCGGCGACCTGTACGAGCTTTGCGCCGCCACGGCGGCGGGCGAACTGGGCGCCTACCTCGAGCATTTCCCGGCCGGGCAGGACGACCCGTCCGACTGGGCCGGCGCGGGCCTTTCCGACTGGGACCGCCACTGCGTGGTCGTCGTCGGCGCGGCCGACGGCTATCCCGGGCGCAGCCTCGGCGGGCGCCCGATCGAGCTGCCTGCCGACCGCGAGGAGGCCTGGATCATCCAGGCCGGCACGCGCATGGTGGACGGCGCGCTGGTCTCGGCCGGGGGGCGCGTGCTGGGCGCCGTGGGGCTGGGAAGCGATGCGGACAGTGCCCGGGCGGCGGCCTACGGCCAGCTCGCGGGCGTGCACTTCGAGGGACTGACCTACCGGCGGGACATCGCCGCGAGGAGGGACTGAATGCCCGGCTTGTGGAATGCATCCGATCCGGCACCGCAGGTGCTGGTTCTGCTCGGCAGCGAGAGCGACCTGCCCGTGGTCGAGAAGATGCCCGCGCTGCTCGAGCGCTTCGGGCTCACGCACGGCACGGCGGTCGCCTCGGCGCACCGCCAGCCCGCGCGCCTGCACGAACTGGTGGGCGCCGCCGAGCGCGGCGGCACGCTGGTCTTCGTCGCGGCCGCCGGGATGGCCGCGCACCTTCCCGGTGTCGTGGCCTCGCTCACCGGCCGGCCCGTGATCGGCGTGCCGGTCGCGTCGGGACCGCTGGCGGGCGTCGATGCGCTGCTGTCGATCGTCCAGATGCCGCCGGGCGTCCCGGTGGCCTCGGTGGCCATCGGCAGCGCCGGGGCGCGCAATGCGGCCTGTCTGGCCGCGCGCATCATCGGCGTCGCGGACGCGAAGGTGGCCGCCGCGGTCGAGGACTACCGGCGCGAGCTGGCCGCCGGCGGCAGGTGAGCGCGCCGCGGCTGTCCACGGACGCGGCCGCCGTCGCGCTGCGCGGCGGCGCGGTGCTGCTGCTGGCCACCGACACGGTCTGCGGCCTCCATGCGCGGGCGGATCGCGCGGGGCCGCTGGCCGCCATTTCCGCGCTGAAGGGGCGGGCTCCCGACCAGCCGCTCCTGGTGCTGGCCGCCTCGGCCGCGCAGGCAGCGGCGCTGTGCGGGCCCCTGAGCGTCACGCAGCTGGCGGTCTGCGAGCAGGCCTGGCCCGGGCCCTTCACGTTCCTGGTGCCGGCGCGCGCGGACCTGGAGCCGGCTGTGGTGGACGCGCGACGCCGGACCGTGGCCGTCCGCGTGCCCGGCCGCGCGGACCTGCGGCGCCTGATCGAGCTGGTCGGGGCGCCGCTGGCCTCGACCAGCGCCAACCGCACGGGGGAGCCCCCGCTGACCGACCTGGCGGCAGCCGTGGCCGCCTTCGGGGACGGCGTCGCAGGCTGGTGGCCGGGGGAGGCGGAGCCCGGCGGTGTGGGGCTGTGCGAAGCTGGCCCCGGCGAAGCTGGCCCCGGCGCCCCGCCCGTCCCAAGCGCGCTGGTCGACCTGACCGGGCCGTCGCCGCGCATCCTGCGCCCAGGCCCGCAGCCGCTGCCGCTGCCGGAGGGCGGACCCGCCGTTTCTTGACGCTTGTGGCCGCGACTTTTACCTTTGAAGGCCCCGCGGTGGGGCGCGAAAGGCCGGCCATGCCCAGGCGTATCGTCTTCGTGTGCACGGGCAACTCCTGCCGAAGCCCGTTGGCCGAGGTCCTGGCCCGGGCCCGGTACGCCGAACTGCCCCTGATCTTCGCCTCCGCCGGCACGGATGCGGTGGCCGGTCAACCGGCCTCCGCCGGCGCCATTGCCGTGGCCCGCGAGCGCGGCCTCGACCTGGCGCACCACCGGGGCATGTGCCTGGACGCCGCCTCGCTGGCAGATGCCGCCTGGGCCATCGGCATGACGCGCACGCACGCCGCCGTGCTGCGGGCCCGGCTCAGCCCGGGTTGGCCCGGGCGGGTCGGCCTGCTCGCGCAGCCGGGAGTGGACTGGCGTCGCGGGTCGCCGCCGCCCGACAGCGCCGGTGCGGACGGCGAAGCCGCTTCAGTCGACGTGCCCGACCCCTGGCAGGGGCCCGTGGAGAGCTACCGCGACGTGGCCGTCCGCATCGACGAGCTTCTCGCCGCGTGGCAGGACGTGTTCGCGGCTGCCGGTGCCGCAGAGGAAGGTCGCCCATGAGGATCGCGATCGGCTCCGACCACCGGGGCCTCGAGCACAAGGCGCTGCTGGCGGGGCTGCTGGCG
>JAYRFB010000232.1:0-8592 GCA_041908585.1 Candidatus Krumholzibacteriia bacterium | reverse complement strand
TGGTCACGACGACCGAGCCGTTCCAGCAACTGCGCAACCAGGGCATGATCCTGGGCGAAAACGGCGAGAAAATGAGCAAGAGCCGCGGCAACGTCGTCAACCCCGACGACGTCATCCGCGACCACGGCGCCGACAGCTTGCGCCTGTTCCTGATGTTCCTGGGGCCGCTCGAACGCGATAAACCCTGGTCGACGACCGGCATCGAGGGCGTGCACCGGTTCCTGGACCGCGTGTGGCGGCTGTTCTTCGCCGAGGACGACACGCTGCACCCGGCCATCGTCGCCGGTCCGGTCGACGACGACGCGCAGCGCATCCTGCACCGTTGCATCGACCAGGTCACGCAGATGACCGAGGACCTGCGGTTCAACACGGCCATCAGCCAGATGATGATCTTCACCAACGAGATGAACGCGCGCGATCGCCGGCCGCGCGCGGCGCTCGAGACGTTCGTGCTGCTGCTGGCGCCGTACGCGCCGCACCTGGCCGAGGAGCTGTGGTCGCGCCTGGGTCACGCGCAGTCGCTGATCCGCGAGCCGTGGCCGGTGGCCGACCCCCAGTGGCTGGCCTCGGACACGGTCAACGTCGTCGTGCAGGTGAACGGCAAGCTGCGCGACCAGATCGCGGTGGCCGCCGACGCCGACGAGGCGCAGGTCAAGGAACTGGCGCTGGCGAGCCCGAAGGTCCAGCAGTGGACCGACGGCAAGCAGGTGGTCAAGGTGATCTATGTGGCGGGGAAGCTGGTCAGCGTGGTGGTGAAGTAGGCTTGCGATGAGCGCTGTTCGGCGCCGCGGCGCTGGCGCATCGGTTCGGCAGCCGCCTCAGCAGGCACGTCCATTGCCGCTCCCGCACTGCGGTGGGCCGATGCGCATCTTCGCCATCGCGCCCGACCAGCCGGGGTGCCTGGTGCTGAACCGCCCCGGGCATTTCAAAGGCTCCGTCATATGAACCCAGCCCCCAAGGGCGGGTCCGGCCCGGTTTGACGCCCCGGTGGCGATTCGTGTACAATCGGGAGCGGCAAGATCCAGATTCCCGCCGCACCGGTTCCCCGCCACCCGGAGGTCGCCCCATGTCCACCTCGCCGCGCCGCCCGGGCGCCCGGATCGCATCCTGGCTGCCGCTCCTGCTGCTCTGCCTGCTTTCTTCCGCCGCCCTCGCCCAGGAGACCATCCTCCAGAACGACGGCTTCGTCGACGGCCAGCCCGTCGGCTTCCAGGGCGGCTTCGTCGCGGGCGAGTCGGGCGCGGTGCGCCTGCTGCCGGCGGGTCCGTTCCCGATGGCCATCACGCGCGTCCAGCTGCTCTTCGGCGGCGCGGGCACCACGCGGACCGTGACGCTGCGGATTTGGGATGACAGCGCGGGAACTACCGCTCCCGGCACCGAACTGTATGCCGGCGATTTCCAGCTGACGGGCGCCGACAACGTGCTTCAAGAGCTCGACCTGTCCACCGCCGGCATCCAGGTGGGAGGCGCTTTCCGCGTCGGCATCGAGTTCCAGCACAGCGGCGCTCCCTCTATCGCCCGCGACGGCGACGGCATCACGGCCGCGCGGAACTTCATCCACGCGCCGGGCCTCGGCTGGTTCGATTCCGGGGCGCTCGGTGTGACCGGCGACTGGGTCATCCGCGCGGGCGTCCAGCCGGTCGGTGGCGGTGGCGGCGGCGACGAGGTGCGCAACGACGGCTTCGAGCCGGGCCAGTCGGCCGGCTTCCAGAGCGGCTTCGTGGCCGGCGAGACCGGCGCCGCGCGGCTGGTGCCGACCGGCACCTTCCCGCAGCAGCTGGGCGCCGTCCGCTTCCTGTTCGGCGGCGCCGCGGGCACGCGGACGGTGACGCTCCGCGTCTGGGACGACGACCTGGTCTCCGCCGCGCCGGGCGTCGAGCTGTTCAGCGGCGACTTCGAGGTGACGGCCGCGGACAACGCGCTGCAGGAGCTCGACCTGTCGGGCGCGGGCGTGCTGGTCGACGGCCCGTTTCGCGTGGGCATCGAGTTCCAGCACAGCGGGCTGCCCTCGATCGCGCGCGACAGCGACGGCATCACGGCGGGCCGCAACTTCATCGATCCGCTGGGGTTCGGCTGGATGGACGCCGCGGCGCTCGGCGTCACCGGCGACTGGATCATCCGCGGGGTCATGTCCGCGCCGGGCGCCGGCAACGAGCCGTCGATCCTCTCGGTGGCCGACATCGGCAACGACCAGGGGCGCAAGGTGCGCGTTCGCTTCGCCTCGTCGGCGCAGGACGCGCCCGGTTCCAGTACGCCGGTCACCGCCTACGAGATCTACCGCCGCGCCGACCCGGTCAAGGGCGTCGTGCCGCCCGGTGACCTCGGCCCGGCGGCGCCGCTGCTCGACGGCTGGGACTACGTGGCCAGCGCGCCGGCCCACGGCGAGGCGATCTACAGCCTCGTCGTGCCGACGCTGGCCGACTCGACCATCGCCGAAGGCCAGCACTGGTCGGTGTTCCTGGTGCGGGCGGCGACCGCGTCACCGTACGTGTTCTTCGACTCGGCGCCCGATTCCGGCTGGTCGCTGGACAACCTGTCGCCGACGGCGCCGTCCGGCTTCGCGCTGGCGGGCGGCGTGCTCTCGTGGGCACCGTCGCCGGCCGCCGACTTCGACTACTTCTCGGTGTGGGGTTCGGCGAATCCCGCGCTGGACGGTTCGGCCGTGCTGCTGGCCCACACGACCGCGACGAGCCACCCGGCGGGCGGCGCGCCGCATCCCTACTACTTCGTCACTGCGACGGACTTCGCCGGGAACCGTGGTCCAGCGGCGGCACTGCTGGCGGCCACCGCCGTCGATGCGACCGCCGACGCGCCGGCCTGGGGCCTGTCGGCGTGGCCGAATCCGTTCAACCCGCGCACGACGGTGGTGCTGGACCTGCCTGCTGCCGCGGCCGTCGTGCTGGACATCCACGCGCTCGACGGCACGCGCGTGCGGCGCCTGCTGCAGGCCGACCTGGCGGCGGGGCGCCATGACATTGCCTGGGACGGACGCGACGAGGGCGGTCGGGCCGTGGCCGCCGGTCACTACGTGGCGCGCCTGCGGGCCGACGGGCGTTCATTGAGCCGGCGCCTGGCGCTGGTGCGCTGAGCCCGGGCCGTCGCCGCCACCGGAAAGGGCCGCCATCCGAGCGGAAGGCGGCCCGCGACCGGGGCACATCCTCCTATCTGAACAGCGACTTCACGCGTCCCCAACTGGCGTCCTCGTCCGCGATCGGCGGCGAGCAGCAGTCCGTCTCCGCCCAGATCTGCGGGTCGCCGGCAAAGCCGCCGCTGGCCAGTTCGATCCAGCCTGCGCCGGCATCGCGGTAGGCCTGGCAGTTGGCGATGCCGTCGACATCGACGTAGGGCCCGACCAGGCCCGTTCCCAGGTCGGGGAAGCTGAAGATCAGGAAGTAGGGCCGGCGGGGATCGATGCAGGGGCTGGCCCAGTTCAGGCTGATGAAGTAGCCCCCCGTGGTCGCGATGCCCGAGACCGCGGCGGCGCCGCTGGAGGCCTGCACGGCGCCGGGCGCATAGCAGCCGGGATAGGCCTCGACGGCGTCCGCGATCGACGCCGAGACCTGGAACGCGGCGCCGGCGGTCAGGCGCAGCAGCATGCGCACGCGCGAGAAGGCGAAGCCCAGGTCGCAGGTCGGGCATTCCGCCGGATCGATGAGCACGGCGTAGGACTGCGTGTCGAAGTAGATGTTGTAGTAGCCGAGCGTGGTCCCCGTGTAGGGGTTGCCGGGAAGGCAGACGTAATTGGCCGACTCGATGCCGTACGGTACGACGGAGATGGTCGGGCCGTCGGGCACGAAGCCGGGCGCGGCCAGTGCGATGGCGGGCAGTAGCATCAGGGCAATAGCGAGTCTCCTCATGTCGGGTCCCCCCAGGTTACCTTGTCGGGTCGCCGTGCCGGCTGCCCCCGGGCGATGGGGCGGGGTGCCGGACCGCGCGAGGTCGCCGGATCCTGGCCGGCGACGTGACTGAGTATAGGGGGCTGCGCACCGGCGGGGAAGTCAGGGCTGCGATCCGGCATCGGCCAGAAGGCGCGTGACAGCCGCCTGCCGCCTGCCGGAAGATGGCGCGGGGGCGAGCCCGGCGGCCGGGCCTGCGCCCGGCGCGCCCGCGCGGCGCGGCACGTGGACCGGCGCCGGCAGGAACCGGAGAGGTGGCGAATGCGCCGACGGCTGCACCGAACACCGCATCGACGACTGGCGCGCGCGAGCATCATCGCCTTCGGAAGCGTCGCGGCCCTGCTCATCCTCGCCGGGACGGGGGCCACGATCCTGCTGCGCGGCAGCCTCGCGCGGCTGGACGGCGCGCGCGAGGTGCCGGGCCTGGGCGCAGCGGTCGAGATCGAGCGGGACGCACAGGGCGTGCCGCGGGTCATGGCCGGATCGCCCGCCGATGCCGCCCGGGCGCTGGGCTGGCTCCACGCGCAGGACCGCTTCTTCCAGATGGACCTCTTGCGGCGCGCCGCGGCGGGTGAGCTGTCGGCCCTGCTGGGGCCGGCACTGCTGCCGGCGGACCGCGACGTGAGGCGCCACCGGTTCCGCGAGCGGCTCGAATCCTCGCTGCTGGCGCTCGACGAGCCGTCGCGCGCCCTGCTCGACGCCTACGTCGCCGGCGTCAACGCCGGCCTGGACGACCTGCGCGTGCGCCCGCCCGAGTACCTGCTGCTGCGCCAGCGGCCGCGCCCATGGCGCCCGCTCGACTCGCTGCTGGTGGTGGCTGCCATGTACCTGGACCTGGGGCTGTACACCGCCGATGTCGACCTGGCGCGCGGCCTGGTGCACGAGACGCTGCCGCCCGGGCTGGCCTCGTTCGTCGCGCCGGCGGCGGGCCACTGGGACGCGCCGCTGCAGGACGGCGGTCCGCCGCTGCCGGAGGTGCCGGGACCGGCGGCCGGCGACGCGTTGCGTGTCGGCATCGCACCGCCTGTCGCCCGCGCGCCGGCAGGCGCCGGCGGCGACGTGATCCCCGCGCAAGATCGCGCGGGCAGCAACAGCTGGGCCGTGGCCGGCCGGCTGACGCGCCACGGCGGCGCCCTGCTCGCCAACGACATGCACCTGGGGCACGCACTCCCGAACATCTGGTACCGGGCCGAGCTGCGGCAGGGCGCCGGGGCTGCCGCGACCTGGGTCGTCGGCGTCACGCTGCCGGGCGTGCCGGGCGTCATCGCCGGCAGCAACGGCAGGCTCGCCTGGGGCTTCACCAACGCGTACGGCGACTGGCTCGACCTGGTCGCGTTGGAGTGCGACCCGTCGGACTCGACCCGTTACCGCGTGCCCGGCGGCTGGGACACCGTGCGCGTGCGCGTCGAGGTGATCGCCGTGGCCGGTCGCGCGCCCGACACGCTGCGCGTGCGCGAGTCGCGCTGGGGCCCGCTGTGGTCCCGTGATGGCCGAGGCCGTCCGCTCGCGCTGCGCTGGGCGGCGCACGACAGCGGCGCGGTGAACCTGGAGCTGCTGCGCCTGGCGGCGGCGCGCTCGGTCGACGAGGCGCTCACCCTGGCGCCGACCTTCGGCATGCCCGGGCAGAACCTGGTCTGCGCCGATGCCGACGGGCGCATCGCCTGGACGATTGCCGGGCGGCTGCCGCGGCGGTTCGGCTGGGATGGGCGCACGCCCGCCTCGTGGGCGGACGGCGCCTGCGGCTGGGACGGCTGGCTGGACGCATCCAGGCAGCCGCGGCTCGCCGATCCGGAAGAGGGGCGATTGTGGACGGCGAACAACCGCGTGGTCGCGGGCGCGGAGCTGGAACTGCTCGGCGACGGCGGCTACGCGCTGGGCGCCCGCGCGCTGCAGATCCGCGACGGGCTGCGGGCGCTCGACCGTCCGACCGAGGCGGACCTGCTCGCCCTGCAGCTGGACGACCGCGCGCTGTTCCAGGACCACTGGCGCCGGGTGGCGCTGGCGGCGCTCGAGCGGTCGACCCCGCCCGGCGACGGACGCGTGGCGGCGCGACGCGAGCTGTTCGGGCGGCTGGCGCGCGACGGCTGGGACGGCCGTGCCTCGGTGGGCTCGGTGGGCTATCGCGTGGTGCGCGCGTTCAGCGGCGCACTGGTTGACCTCGCCAGCGCGCCGCTGGTCGAGCCGGTGCAGCGGGCGCACCCGGCGTTCGCGGCGCGCGACCTGCCGCTGCGCGCCTCGGTGGCGCGGGAACTCGTGGAGCGGCGACCCGGTTACCTGCTCCCTGCGCCCCACCGCGACTGGGACGCGCTGGTGGCCAGCGCCGTCGACACGGCGATGGCGCGGCTCGCGGCGACCGGCCTGCCCGACTCGGCCTGGACCTGGGGGGTGCGCAATACCGCCGCGATCGAGCACCCGTTTGCCGACGTGCTGCCCTGGTTGCGCGGCCGCCTGGCCGCGCCGGCGGACCGGCTGCCCGGCGACTCGAACCTGCCGCGCGTGCAGCACCCGAGCAGCGGCGCCAGCGAGCGCCTGGTCGTCTCACCCGGTCGCGAGCAGGACGGCCTGTTCCACATGCCCGGCGGCCAGAGCGGCCATCCGCTCTCGCCATACTTCCTGGCCGGTCACGACGACTGGGTGCACGGCCGGCCGACGCCGCTGCTCCCGCAGGCAGCGCGCCATCGCCTGAGGCTGGTGCCCGCGGGCGGTTGACGGCGGTTGCCGCGCGACATCGTCGGCTCAGGCCGGCGCGGCCAGCTGCCGCGGCGGCTGCCGCGCCGCGCCGACCAGGGCGACGAGCACCAGCTCCACGACCTCGTTGGGCAGCAGCCGGTCGGTGTTGACGACCAGGTCGTAGCCCGCGGCGTCGTGGGGATCCACGCCCAACAGCTTGCGCACGTAGGCCTCGCGGCGACGATCTGTCTCCTCCAGCTGCGCGCGCGCCTCGGCGCGGGCCAGCCCGGTGCGCTCCTGCAGTCGCGCCAGTCGCGTGGCCGTGCCGGCGACCAGCCTGACCCGCAGCGTGGCGCGATGCCCGAGGATGTGCCCGGCGCCGCGCCCGAGGATCACCGCGTTGCCGGCGGCGGCCATCCCCAGCACGGTCTCGGTGAGCGCCTCGCGGTACTGCTCCTTGAGGAACAGCCGGTTCTCCAGCACGCCGCGCACCCAGAGGTCCGTCTGCCGGATGTCCTGCTCGTCGAGCAGGGCCACCAGCTCGGGACTGAGGCGCCGAGTGCGCGCGATGCGCTCGACGATCGACTGGTCATGGACGTCGCAACCCAGCCGCTCGGCCAGCCCAGCCGCGAGCGTGCGCCCGCCGCTGCCGGCCAGGCGCGAGATCGTGATGACGGGACCGGGCTCGTGGTCGACCGGCGACGGCTGCTCCCGCAGCGTCTCGCGCAGGTGGTTCCAGTGGTTGATCTGGCGCTGGATGAGCTTTTCGGTGAGGGGGAATCGCATGGCGTGCCTCCCTTGTCGCGGAGGCCGGGCGCGGCGGGCAGGCGCCCGGCGAACCCGGCACCCTGCATCATCGTACCACCGCGGGGGCCGGCGGCGCAACGGGTTCGCCTCAGACCGGCGGGCGGCTGCCCTCGCCGTAGCCGGTCAGCTCGACGAAGCCGCGGCCAAGCAGGCGCCCCGCGGCAGGCGAGCCCGCCGGCACCACCGCGCGCACGGCGCCTTCCCAGTAGTGCACGCCGGTGCGCGCCGAGACGTTCTCCTGGTCGTCGAGCGTCGCGCGCAGCTCCAGGTCGATCGCCTGGCCCGGCACGCGCAGCCGCCAGTCGACGGGATAGGCGGCTCCGGTGGCGGCGCTGGTCCAGGTGGCGAGCGGCTCGAGCGTCCAGCTGCCGGCCGGGAGCGGGCTTGGTGTGGCGCCCGGTCGGGACACGGACCCCAGCGCGAAGTCGACGGTGCCATCGGGCCGGCGCAGCCGGTAGAGCATGACGTCGCGGCCGTCGTCCAGCTGCAGGCTGACCCAGTCCCACCCGGACTGTCCCTCGGCGAGCGTGGAGGTGAAGACCTCGCGATCCAGCCAGGCGGAGCCCGCGACCGGGACGTCGCAATCGCCTCGCCGCAGCATGCCCGTGACCGACAGGCGCGGCAGGCTGTAGT
Organism: Candidatus Krumholzibacteriia bacterium; assembly: GCA_041908585.1. Taxonomy (GTDB): domain Bacteria; phylum Krumholzibacteriota; class Krumholzibacteriia; order LZORAL124-64-63; family LZORAL124-64-63; genus CAINDZ01. The sequence goes on along the minus strand of JAYRFB010000232.1, from coordinate 586 downwards.
AGAGGCTGCCGGCGGTGCCGGTCGCATCCTTGGGGGAGAAGCCGCCGTCTCCCTGCAGGACCGGCTCGCGGGGTGACGCACAGCTCAGATCGAAGGACAGGCCGCGCCGCGCATCGTGCGCGCGCACCATGAAGGCGCCGTCCACCAGGGCCAGGCTCCAGGTACCGGCGGTGCCGGGCGGTGCCAGGCACCAGGCCAGCAGCGTGTCGCCCGGCGCGCCGAAGCCGCCCAGGCCTCCCGCCGCGCGCCAGAGCGCCTCGCTGAAGACATGGCGCCCCGCCGCGGGGTCGGTCACCGCCGCGTGGCCCATGACCAGGTTGGCCGCGCGCCACGCCGAGGCGGCGCTGTCGACGCCGGCGGAACCCAGGCGCCAGCCCGGGTCCAGGCCGATGCGGAAGAGCGTGAACTGGAAGGAGCAGGGTTCGGCGTCCGCGGGCGCGTCCCTGTCCCGCAGGTGGCCCGTGAGGTACCACCATTCGGTCCGGTAGCCGGGATGGGCGTGGTGGTCGCGCGGGAACGACCAGTCGTGACCGGGGCCGGCGCGCCGCCAGCCGTCGGCGGCCGGCGCCGCGGCGGCGGTCGGTGG
>JAYRFB010000231.1:0-3074 GCA_041908585.1 Candidatus Krumholzibacteriia bacterium | reverse complement strand
CGCGCGAAGGGCGCCGGGCGCGTGCTGGCGCTGGAGATCATGGTCTGCACGCCGGCCATCAAGGCCCTCGTCCGCGACGACAAGGTGCACCAGATCTACGGCCTCATGCAGGCCGGCCAGAAGCACGGAATGCAGACGATGAACCAGTCGCTGCACCAGGCGGTCGTGAACAAGTGGATCACGATGGACGAGGCGCTCAGCCGCAGCTCGGATGTGGCGGAGCTTCTGCAGATGCTCGGCGAGCCCGCCGGCCTGCGCTAAAGGGGAGGCACCCGTGAGTGCGACGACCGTTTTCCAGTGGACCGGCAAGACCGCCAAGGGCGAGGTCCTGACGGGCGAGTACGAGGCGCCCGACAAGGCCGCCGTGACGGAGTACCTGCGCAAGCGGCGCCTGGTCATCGTCTCGGTGCGCAAGAAGCAGAAGTCCGGCGGCGTGGCAGGCTTCTTCAAGAAGAAGAGCGTCGGCGTGAAGGACCTCTCGGTCTTCACGCGCCAGTTCGCCACCATGGTGAACGCCGGCCTGCCGCTCGTGCAGTGCCTGGACGTGCTGGGCCGCCAGCTCGACAAGCCGCACTTCAAGGAAGTGGTCATGCAGGTGACCGCCGACGTCGAGAGCGGCTCGACGCTGGCCGAGGCCATGGAGAAGCACCCGCGGGTGTTCTCCGACCTGTACTCGAACATGATCGCCGCGGGCGAGGCGGGCGGTATCCTGGACGTGATCCTGGCCCGCCTGGCGGTGTTCCTGGAGAAGGCCGACGCCCTGCAGCGGAAGGTCAAGGGCGCGATGACGTACCCGGTGATCGTGCTGACGGTGGCCGGCGGCGCCTGCATCTTCATGCTGATGTTCGTGATCCCGGTCTTCGCGAAGATGTTCTCGGACTTCGGCGGCACGCTGCCGGCGCCGACGCGCATCGTCATGGGCATCTCCGACTTCATCCGCGGCTACTGGTGGGCGCTGCTCGGCGGCTCGCTGGCCCTGACCTGGATGTTCAAGCGCTACCGGGCCACGGTGAGCGGCCGCCGCAACACCGACCGCCTGGCCATGCGCATCCCGATCCTGGGCAACGTGGTCCGCAAGTCGGCGGTGGCGCGGTTCACGCGCACGCTCGGCACGCTGATCGGCTCGGGCGTGCCCATCCTGCAGGGCCTGGAGATCACGTCGCGCACCGCCGGCAACAAGGTCATGCAGGAGGCGATCGAGGCCACCGCCAAGAGCATCAGCCAGGGCGAGACGATCGCCCAGCCCCTGCGCGAGAGCGGCGTCTTCCCGCCGATGGTCGTGCAGATGATCGGCATCGGCGAGCAGACCGGCGCGCTGGACGAGATGCTGGCGAAGATCGCCGACTTCTACGACGACGAGGTCGACGCGGCCGTCGAGGCCCTGACCGCAGCCATCGAGCCGATCATGATCGTGATCATGGGCACGATGGTCGGCGGCATGCTGGTCGCCATGTACCTGCCCATGTTCAAGATGTCGAGCGTGGTGGGAGGCTGACCTTGCCCGTCATCGATCGCGGCGGCCGGGCCGCGGGTCCGGCCGACCAGGGCGGGCACCGCGGCCCGGCCGCCCGCCTTCTCCGCTGGCGCCTGGTGATGGCGGCGGCGCTGGCCGTGGTGGCCGGTGCCGCCGATCTCGCCGGCGTCGTCGGCGGCGCGCGACCGGGCGTCCTGGCGGCGCTCGGCCTGCTGGCAACCTCGCTGGCGGCCAGCTGGGCCGCGCTGGTCGCCGGTGCGCGCGAGCGCCCGCTGCTCGTCTTCCAGGTCCTGGCCGACACCGTGGCCGTGGGCCTGCTCGTGCACTTCACCGGCGGCCCGTACTCCGTGATCCCGCTCGTGGCCTGCGTCCCGATCATGTTCGCGGCCGGCTACCTGGACCGGCGCTGGGCGATGGTGGTGGCGGCCACTGCCTCGGCCCTGGTGGCGGGCGGCCATGTGGGGCTGGCCGTCGGCTGGCTGGCCGCCGGAGCGGCCTCCGGTGACGGGCCCGGCGTCGCCGACGGCTGGGCCGTCATGGTGACGGCCCTGCACGTGTCGCTGTTCACGGTCGTTGGGCTGCTCAGCGGCGACCTGTCCGAGCGGCTGGAGCGGCGCCGGCGTGAGAACGCGCGGAGCCTGCGCCAGGCTGAGCAGGCCCGACGCGAGGTCCGTGACATCCTGGATTGCCTGCGCAGCGGCCTGCTCACGGTCGACACCCGCGGCGTCATCACCCGCGTCAACCCGGCCGGCTGCCGCATCGTCGGCTGCGACGACACGCAGCTGCTGGGGGCGCCGCTGGGCACGCTCGTGGAGGGCGGCCTGGAGGCCCTGGCGCGCGTGGTGCTGCCGGTGGCCGCCGGCGGTCCGCCGGTGACGCGCGGCGAGATCACGCTGCAGCAGCGCGGGCGCGCGGTGCCGGTGGGCCTGAACGTCAGCCATGTCACGGGCGCCAACGGCGAGGTGACCGGCGCCGTTGCCGTCTTCACCGACCTGACGCAGGAGAAGGAGCTGGTCGCCCGCCGCCGCGAGACCGACCGCCTGGCGGCGATCGGCGAGCTGGCCGCGAGCATCGCGCACGAGATCCGCAACCCGCTGGCGAGCATCCGCGGGTCGGTGGAAATGCTCTCGGGCGAGCTCGTGCTGGAGGGCTACCAGCAGCAGCTGTTCGACCTCGTGCTCAAGGAAAGCAACCGCGTCAACTCGATCATCAACGACTTCCTCGCCTACTCGCGCATGCGGCCGGTGGCGAGGCGGCGCTTCGCCGCGGCGGTGTTCCGCGACGAGATCCTGCTGCTGGTCCGCCAGCACGTGGCCGCCGCGCGCGGCGACGTCCGCATCGCCGCCGAGGTCACCCCGGGCGACCTGGAGCTGGTGGCCGATCCCGGCCAGCTGACCCAGCTGGCGCTGAACCTGGCCATCAACGCCTGCGAGGCGATGCGCGACCAGGGGCGGGTGCGGCTGGGCCTTCACCTGGTCGAGGGCGGCGAGTCGTTCGAGCTGACCGTCACCGACGACGGCCCCGGCATCGAGGCGGAGATCCGCGACAGCCTCTTCCTGCCGTTCAAGACCACCAAGGAGGGCGGCACCGGCCTGGGGCT
>JAYRFB010000230.1:0-45036 GCA_041908585.1 Candidatus Krumholzibacteriia bacterium | reverse complement strand
CGTGGAAGGGGGCGCCGCTTGGCTGCCGACGCCGCACCGGATGGGCCGGGCCGGTCTTGACGGCGCGGCCCTCTTCTCTTGCCTTTCGTCGTGCCACTCGCGGTGTTCCGTGCCCGCGCCTGTCGCTCGACTTGCGCCGGCGCAAGTCCGGCCGGGGTCAAGTCCGTCCTGGTCCAAGCCCGGCCCCACGCGCCGCTTCAGTACGAGATGTCGTCCGGCAGTTCGTTCACGTCGTCGTCGCGGTGCGGGAAGTGCGCGCGCAGCTTCTCGCCCACCAGGGCGATGCCCTCGCACAGCCCGTCGACGAAGCGCCCCTCCCGGAAGCGCTCCGACATCAGGTCGCGCACGTCGTTCCAGAACTCGTCGCCCACGCGCCGGTGCAGCTGCTCGTCGCCCAGCACGGCGAACTTGCGCGAGCGCGTCGCCACGTAGACCAGCACGCCGTTGCGCTCGGCGGTCGCGTGCATCTCCAGCTCCGCGAAGATCTCCCGCGCGCGCCGGTAGGCATCGCCGAACACGGGCTCCTTCGCCGGCACGTCGCGTTCGAGGTGCAGGCGGATCTCGCCGCTGGTGCGGTCCTCGGCCGCCGCGATCGCCGCGCGCACCTGCTCCTGCTCGGCCGCGCCGAGAAACTTGCGGGGAATGTCGCTGCGTCCGGGCATGTCACCAACCTCCGCTCGCGCCGCCGCCGCCGCTGAAACCGCCACCGCCGGAGAAGCCGCCGCCGCCGCCGAAGCCGCCACCGCCGCCCCAGCCGCCGCCACCCCAATCGCCGCCGCGTCGCGAGCGCCCGCTGCCGGCCAGCATCGAGCCGATGATCAGCGGCGCCAGCGAGCCGGAGCGCCGCCGGCGTCCGCCCGCGATCAGCGGCAACAGGATGAAGAACAGGAAGAACAGCGGGATCGGGAAGCCGCGATTCTTCCTGTCCGCGCGCTCGCCTCCACCCGCGCCGCCGCCCTGGGCGAGCGGGTCGTCCGGCGCCACGGCCTGCGCCACCCGCATCACGACGAAGGCCAGGCGCCCGGAAGCCGGCTCGCGCGGCACCTCGACCATGTCGCGCAGGATGCGCTCGGCCGTGACGTCCGGCAGCACTTCCTCCAGCCCGTACCCCACCTCGATGCGCGACTCGCGCCGGTCCGGGAACACCGTGAACAGCACGCCCTTCTGCGTGTCGCGCTGCCCGATGCGCCAGTGCTCGTAGAGCCGGTTGACGTAGTCGGCCAGCTCGCCGCCGTGGTCCGGCAGCACCGCGACCACGAACTGGATGCCGGTGCGCTGCTCGAAGGCGTAGAGCGCGCTCGCGAGGCGCTCGGCGTCGTCGGGCGTCACCAGGCCCACCGCATCGAGGAAATGCTGCGACGGCGCGGCAGGCAGGTCGCTGTCGGCCCGCTGCGCGCGCGCCGGCGCGTGCGCCGCCGGCAGGGCCAGCAGCGCCAGCAGCGCCGGCACGAGGATCGCGTGGCGTCGCACTAGAACTTCACCGCGGGCGCCTTCTCGGAGCCCTCGGCCGCCTCGAAGTACGCCTTCTTCTCGAACCCGAACATGCCCGCCAGCATCGCCATGGGGAACTTGCGGATGGTCGTGTTGTAGCCCTGCGCCATCTCGTTGAAGCGGCGGCGCTCCACGGTGATGCGGTTCTCGGTGCCCTCGAGCTGCGCCTGCAGGTCGAGGAAGCCCTGGTTCGCCTTCAGGTCCGGGTACCGCTCCATGACGACCATCAGGCGGCCGAGCGCCGACGACAGCTCGCCCTGCGCGGCCTGGAACTTCTGCAGCGCCGCCGGGTCGTTCATCGCCTCGGGCGTCAGCTCGGCCGTGACCTGCGTGGCCTTCGCGCGCGCGCTGACGACGGCCTCGAGCGTCTCGCGCTCGTGCTCCGCATAGCCCTTCACGGTCTCGACCAGGTTGGGGATCAGGTCGGCGCGCCGCTGGTACACGTTCTCCACGTTGGCCCACTGCCCGTCCACGCCTTCCTGCAGGCCGACGACCTTGTTGTACTGGCCGGTCAGGGACAGGGCCACCAGGGCGATGACGCCCAGGATGACGATGAGCGGGATGAACTTCTTCATGGTTCCTCCGGGTCGGTGGTTCGTTCGTTGCGCGCGACTACCCGCGCCGGCGTGGTGTTATTCGCCCTGCCAACCTAAGCGACGAGCGCAGCCGCGGCGAGACGAAGCTGTCATCGCAAAATCGCTTGTCATCTGGCCCGATCTGTTGATATACTGGACGATCTTCGTCGTCGATTCCCGCCTGGAGCCTCGCAACCTCCTGCGCACCAAGGAATTGGCGATGCGTCCAAACCGTTGTCACACCTTGGGGGAGTTCACCATGCTTCGCATTGCGCCACGTCGCCGGCTGCCGCTGGCCGGCCTGTCTTGCGTCCTGCCGGCCCTGGCCCTGGTCGTCCTGACCATGGTCGCACTGGCCCTGCCCGCCGCCCCGGCCCGCGCCATGGTCACCGGCCCCGCGCAGATCACCGCCTCGACCACGATCCCCAGCTGGGGCGGCTTCACGATCGACCAGATCTGCGACGGCCTCCTCACGGTGCCGGGCTGGTTCAACGGCTTCGCGGTGAATCCCGGCATCATCGGCACGATCCGCCTGGACCTCGCAACCCCGCAGGCGCTCGGCGATTTCGTGCTGTGGAACGACGTGAACGTGGCCGCCGAGGGCATCTCGCAGTTCCGGCTCGACTTCTTCGACGCCGCGAACCTGCCGCTCGGCAGCACGCCCGTCTTCGTGGGCCCGATCGGCCAGACGGCCCCGGCGATCTACCCGTTCCCCACGGTGGAGAACGTCAAGCGCGTGGACCTGGTCGTGCTGACCCTGAACCCGAGCCCGCGGCTGGAGATCCGCGAGGTGGCGTTCAACTGGTCGGAGGTCGTCGCGACGGATTCGGCGACGTATGGGGCGGTCAAGGCCTTGTTCCGCTAGATCGCCGGGCGCGCCGCCAGCTCAGCCTTGAAAGACGTGACGACCGCGGTCCGAACGGCGGCGCCTGGCTCATCGGGAGCGGCCGCTCGCGCCGGTGTGTGTCACGCCTGCGCGGGAGGTCCATCCGGACCGGCAATCGGCTGTAAAGGGACGGTCGTTGTGCGCCATGCGCGCGGCACCCGGCGGCGAACCGCTGCGAGACTCCGACCTGACGCCGTCGATCTGGCGCAGATCCGCGCCAATGGGCGCGATTGCTGGCTGCAGTGTTCGGGCCACCGGCCTGCTGGCTGGGCGCGGGCACTCCCCTGGACATGCCGGCTACTTCACGAGCACGACCTTGTGCACTCGGATTGTTTCTTCGTGGACGATGCGCGCCTGGTAAACGCCCGAAGGCAGCGCGCCACCGTCGTCGCCGTATCCGTTCCACTCGAGCGAGTGCGCCCCCGCCGCGAGCGTCTCACCGTCCACCAGCATCGCCACGCGCGCACCGCGGGTGTCGTACAGCGCCACCGTCACGACACCCGCGCGGGGCACAGTGAAACGGACCGTCGTGCGCGCGTTGAAGGGATTGGGGTAGCTGCCCACCGAGAGCACCCAGGACCGCGCCGAATCAGTCGCGCTGGCGCCGCCGGCGAGACGGCTCGGCGCGCCCTCGTTGCCGGCGAAGTCCGTCGAAGTGACGAAGTAGTAGGGATAGGGCGCGCCTGCGACGTCCAGGGCCGGCGCCACGACATGGTCGATCACGGCCGCCGCGCCAAAGCTGTCTGAGGTGCCCCCATACACGGTGAAGTAGTCGAAGTCGGCGGCGGCGGACTCGTCCCACGTCAACTGCCCCGCCGCCAGCGCGAGGTTCTGCGGCGCTCCCGGCGCAAGGTTATCGAGCGAGTAGCCGCTGTCAGGCGCCGAATCGAAGAAGCGCGTCGGGGGACTGGCGACGGCACGGACAAAGTAAGCCGAGTGGAACTGACCGTCCGCGATTGTCGAGTCGCCCAGGGTGGGCACGTAGATCCCGTAGCTCTCGTCGCCGTAGGCGCCCACCGAACCGACCTCGGTCCAGCCCGAGGCCAGCGTCCCGACCGGGGGCAGCCCGCCTCCGTCGGCCACGGTTGCCGCGGCGGCGGGTGAACCGTCCCGCAGGAACACCGCGTAGCGCTCCACCGGGTACGAGGCGAGCGCATCATCGCCGCCCGAACGCCGGAACTGCAGATGGACACGCCGCCCCTGGTCGTTGCCGACATCCTGGACGGACGCGATGCCTGGCTCGGCCGGCAGCGCACCGAAACGGGCGACGAACACATCGCGGCTCCCGCCGTTCAGCAGGTCATCGCCGCCGAGGTTCATTTGGTCCTCGAAGATGCCCGCCACGACCGCGCGACCGGCGCTGTCCGCGACAATACCGAGGGCCGCGTCGGAACCGAGAGGACCGCCGAAGCCGCGGCTCCACTGGTGGTCGCCCGCGGCATCGTACCGGGCGATGAAGCCGTCGGTGTAGCCCGTGCTCGTGAGATCGGATCCGCCGAAGTTCGCCGTGCCCCAGAATTCGCCCGCCAGCAGCAAACTGCCGTCTGCGGTGATGTCCACCGACCACGCGTAGTTGCTGGAGGTCCCGCTGAAGTTGCGGCTCCACAGGTGGGTCCCCGATGCATTGTACTTGGCAAGGAAGACGTCGGATCCCGATGGATTCGTCAGCGGCCAGCCGCCAAAGTTCACCGTGCCGTAGAAGTACCCCGTCAGCACGACGTTGCCGGAGCCGTCGATGCCTACATCCTTGCCGTAGTCGCTGAGCGTGTTGCCGAAGCCGCGGCTCCATTCGTGAACGCCCGCGGAACTGTACCTGGCCACGAAGATGTCGCGGCTGCCGGAACTCGTGAGGCTGGCGCCGCCGAAACTGGCCGTTGCGGAATAGGCTCCGGTCATGACGACGGTGCCCGTGCCATCGGTGCCCAGTCCCTGGGCCTGGTCGTCGCCGGTGCCGCCGAAGGCCTGGCTCCAGGCGTGTGAACCCGAACTGTTGTACTGCGCGAGGAAGACATCGGAGCCGCCGGCGCTGGTCAGGGCCGCGCCGCCGAGGTTTGTCGTTCCCTGGAAGTAGCCCGTGATCACGGCGCGCGACAAACCGTCGCTGGCGATCCTGAGCGCGTAGTCGCTGGACGTCCCGCCCTGGCGAAGGCTCCAGTTGTGCACACCGTTCGAGGAGAACTTGGCCACGAAGACATCGTAGCTGCCCGCGCTCGTGAGGTCCGCGCCGCCGAAGTTCGCCGTGCCCTGGAAATAGCCCGTCACCAGGACCTTGCCCTGTGCATCCACGCAGAGGTCCATGGCGTAGTCGTAGGAAGTACCGCCGAAGCGCTGGCTCCACAAATGCGTGCCGCCGGGACTGTACTTCGCGACGAAGATGTCCGTGTTCCCGGCGCTCGTCAGGTCGGCGCCGCCGAGGTTGATCGTGCCCGAGAAGTAGCCCGCGACGAACGTGCTGCCGGCGGCGTCGACATCGACGCCCCACGCGTACTCGCCGGCGACCGAGCCGAACCCGCGGCTCCAGAGGTGCGCGGCGGTGCCTGCTCGCAGCGGCAGTGGCGTTGCGACAACGAGCATGACGAGCGCGAGGCTGAAGTACGCACGGTTCATGGCGGTCCTCCGATCGGGTCTGTTCGAGACGGGGTCGCTCTAGCGCACGAGCGCGACGCGCACGGTTGCCGAACTGCCGCCGGCCATGACCGACACCAGATACACGCCGCTGGCGACATCCGCTCCGTTATGGTCGTGGCCATCCCAGTGCACGGTGTGCCCCCCAGCCGGCCGTTCGTCGTCCAACAACGTGGCCACGATCGAGCCCCGCACGTCGTGCACGCGCACCCGCACGCGCGACGGCTCGGCCAGCGTGAAGGCGACGGCGCCGCCCGGGTTGAACGGGTTGGGGCTGGCCGCCGCACCGTCCAGACCCGCAGAACCGCCGGGATGGCCGGGATCCCCAGTACCGACGGAGGACGCCGCGAGGCCGCCGTACCAGAAGCCGCCGCTCAGGGTGTAGGCGCCGCCAGCCATCGCGCCGGCATCGGGTTGCCCGATCGTGCCGGTCAGGCTCCAGGCGCCGCCGCTCAACGCGCCGCCACCGCCGTCAATGGTCCAGGCGGCGATGTCCGCCGCCTGGGCTGCCGTCGCAGGCATGACCATCAACGCGATCGCTGCGACAGCGCCCAAGACGATTGTGTTCCGCACCACCATCACCTCCGCGACTGCCCGCGCGTCAGTACTGCGTGGGCAGGAAGACCAGGGTCAGTTCGGGATTCCACGCACGCCCCGGAGAGGCGGACGAGTTCCAGGACTGACCGACGAACTCGAACATCTGGGTTCCGGCCTCGACCGGGAACACGCGAACGCAGCTCTGCCTGACGCGGTGGCCGATGCTGGTACTGACCGTGAAGCGGCGAGCCGGCGTCGTCGTCGAACCGAATGGCCTGATGTCGAACCACACTTCGGAGATCTCGCCGGGCTCCATGCCGGTGACGAACTCGGCCTCGGCCATCGCCAGCACGAACCCGTTGGTCGGGCAGTAGACCGAGGTCGTCACCATCGACGTACCGTATTCCGACAGGTACAGCAGCTGCTGGGTCTCGGTTCGCGCCTGGCCGGGCTCGTCCAGCAGTTCGTCGGCCGAGATGGCGCCCGGCGGCACGATCACGGCATCGTCGCCTGACGGGCCCTCAACGTGCAGGCGTCCGAGCGGCGTCCCGGTTCCGATGCCGACGTTCAGTGCATCGTCGACGGTGATGCCGCGCGTCTGCAAACTGTAGGGCGTGGCGCTGAGCCGCTGCCGCGGGCTGAGTGTCTGCCCCTCGACCATGATCTCGAGCCAGCGCTCCTGGCCGTCGAACACACCGGCGCCGAAGTCGACCTCGGTCGTGAACACGCCGTCCTGGACGGGTACCCCACTGGCGATGAAGGCGCCGAGCGAGTTGCTGCCGGTCGCCGATTCGTAGAGCAGGAACCTCAGGCTGCCGATCGTACCCTGGTACGGCTGGCCGCTCTGCTCAAGCCGTCCCTGGTAAGTGAAGGCGGATGACAGCGGGTCGGCCATGGCGCTGCCCGCCGCCAGCGCGAGCAGGGCGACCGCCACGACGGACATGGATGAATTGCGCATATGGGCCTCTCTTTCGGCAGGGCACCGGTGCCCGGTGCCGCTATCTCACCAGTGTGATCTTGACTGTCCTGGCCGCGCCGTCCTGGCGCACGTGTGCGAAGTAGACACCCGAAGGCACCGGCCGGCTGCTGTCGCCGCGGCCGTTCCATTCCTGGCGGTAGTTTCCGGCCGCGCGCACTTCGCCGTCGAGGAGCGTCGTCACGCGGACGCCGCGCGCGTCGCAGATCTCGACCGTGACGCGGCCGGCCTGCGGCACCGCGTAGCTGATGCTCGTCAGGGGATTGAACGGATTCGGGTGGCAGGCGATCGAGAGTTCCGGAGTCGGCGGCAGATCCGCCACCGCCGAAGTCGCGTCGGCCGTGGCCGGGCCGCTCTCGTTGCCGGCGAAATCCACTGCGGTGACAAAGTAGTGGGGATACGGCGAGCTCGAGACATCGAGACCCGGCGCCGTCGTGGTGTCGATGATCACGGCATCGTCGAAAGAGGCGGTGCCGGACCCGTAGACGACGAAGTAGTCGAAGTCATCGGCGGCCGCGGGATCCCACGCCAGCGCACCCGCGCCGTAGAGGAGCCCGCCCGGCACGCCGGGCGCCAGGTTGTCCAGGGAATAGCCCTGGGCGCTGGGCGAGTCGAAGTACGTCACGGGCGAAGCGGTCGCCGCCCGCACGAAGAACGTCGAGAGGTACTGCCCCTGTGACACGGTCGAATCGCCGATCGTCGCGACGTCCATCGCATAGCTCGGCTGGCCGTGCGCGGGCATCTCGCCCACGAAGGTCCAGCCAAGGTCCAGCAGCTGGAGCCGGGTCAGCCCGGAGCAGTCGCCCGCCGACTTGACCGCCGACTTGACCATCGAAGGGGCCGGCGGCGGATCATCGCGTCGGTACACTTCGTAGGAGTAGACGGGCGAGGGCGAGCCGGCGGCATCAAAGCCGGAACGTTCCAGTCGGACGTTCACCCGCCGGCCCTGGTCATTGCCGACATCCGTGATCGCGGTGATGACGGGCTCGTTGGAGTATGGCCCGAACCTGGCGACGAAGACGTCGTTGCCGCCGGCGGAAGTCCGCGTGCCGCCGCCGAAATCGATGGAGGTCGTGAAGTTACCGGTCACCACCGCGGCGCCCGTGCCGGCGGCGGCCACCGCGCGGCCGGCATCTTCGCCTGCGCCGCCGGCCTGCCGGCACCAGCGGCAGGCGCCGACGGCGTCATAGCGCGCCACGAAGAAGTCGACACTGCCCGCGCTCGTCACGGTACCTCCGCCGAAGTCGGCGGTCGCGGAGAAGTAGCCGGCCAACAGCACGTTGCCGTCCGCGTCGCAGGCCAGTCCGTTGCCGGCGTCGTAGCTGGAGCCTCCGAACCGGCGGCTCCAGGCGTGCTGGCCCGTGTCGTCGTACTTGGCGAGGAAGATGTCGCTGAATCCGGCGCTGGCCAGGTTGCCGCCGCCGAAGTCCACGGTGCCGTTGAAGCTGCCCGCAAGCAGCACCGGACCGGCCGGGTCCACGGCGAGCGCAAAGGCGTAATCCGAGCTGGAGCCACCGAAGCGCCGGCCCCAGCGGTGTGTGCCCGTGTGCGTCAGGTCGACCACGAAGACATCCTCGCCGCCGGCGCTGGTCAGGTTGCCGCCCCCGAAGTTGGCGGTGGCCTGGAAGCTCCCCGCCAGCGTCACGGCGCTCGTGCCCCGGCAGGCGATGGCCCGGCCGATATCCGATGAGGTGCCGCCGAAGCGCTGGCTCCACAAGTGCGCGCCGCCTGCATCGAACTTGGCGACGAAGATGTCGCTCGAACCGGCGCTCGACAGCGTGCCGCCGCCGAAATCGATCTTCACGGCGAAGGAACCCGTCACGTAGATGTTGTCGTTCGGGTCGACGGCGACTGCATAGGCCGCGTCGCCACCGGTGTCGCCAAAGCGCTGGCTCCACAGGTGCGTGCCGCTGGCGCTGTACTTGGCGGCGAAGACATCGTTGGAGCCGGCGCTGATCCGACTGCCGCCGCCGAAATCCGCCGTGCCATAGAACGTGCCGACGACAATGACGTTGCCGGCACTGTCTACGGCAATGGCGAGCGCCTGGTCCGTGTCCGTGCCGCCGCCGCGTCGGCTCCACACGTGGGTTCCGTCTGGGGAGTACTTCGCAATGAACACATCCGTGCTGCCGGCGCTTGTCAGGCTTGCGCCGCCGAAGCTCACGGATTGCCAGAAATAGCCGGCGGCGAACACGTTTCCCGTCCCATCAACTGCAACGCCGCAGCCGTAGTCGGACAGGGCGGAGCCGTAGCCGGCGCTCCACTGGTGGGCGGCCGTCTGCGCATCGGCGCCGGCCGGCAGCAGACACCCGCACAGGAGCAAGCCGGTTGCGGCCAGACCAGGGAGTCGTTTGCGCGCCATGGGGCGGCCTCCAGCTGTTGGCAGTACGGATCGACCCAAATGGACATCGTCACGGTGCCCGGTGTCGCCGGACCGTGTGCCCGAAAGCTGATTATATTGGTTTTGATTTTGTCGCGTCAATCTAATTTGTTACAATATATGGATATTGGATATCGCGATATGTGTTTTTTGCTCACCTGTGCCAATGTTGATGTTGGCGTTCATGATTCATTTTTCATTGGTAATTGCATATCAATTTGATAGGCTTTCCGCCCGGGGCGCCTGTCGCGACGACAGTCCCGCGCAGCCGGGATCGCCGGCGCGGACTCCCGCGACCGGTGGAGCCTTACCCGCCTGAGGAGGTACCATCATGTCTCGACGCTCCTCGCACACCGCCTGCGTCCTTCGCAAGATCATCGCCTTGTCCGCGCTGGCCATGTGGGCATCATCGCCCGTGGTCGCGGGCACGCCGGTCGCCTGCACCGTCCCGGACAACGGCGCCGGCACCGCCGACCTGCCGCCGGTTGGGTGCGGTTACGTCTCCCTGAGCCCGATGCAGATCATCGACGGATTGGCGCCGGGAACAACCGTCCGCTGTGACGCAAGGATCGATTCGTTCTTCGACATCTTTTATGCGGTCGGCGGCCCGCTCGGCGGCGGCGTCGAGCAGTTCCGTGCGCCGCTCCACCTCGACATGACCGGCACGGGGGACCTTGCCGGCTACTCGCGCATCGACTCCTTCTTCGATATTTTCGTCGAGGTGCTCGAGGCGCCGCGCTGCTGCGCGGATGTGCAGTCCTTTGACACCGACATGTTTGGCCTGCAGGGTCAGCTGCCGCCCGGCGATCCGGACTTCGACCTGTTGCGCATCACGGGCGGCTCGGGCTTCGGGCTGCCGAGCCCCGGCCACACGACGTTGAGATCGACGGCCACGGGTTGGGCGGTCGACAGCTTCTTCGACATCACCTACCGCATCGATTTCGTCGGCGCACCCGGCGGCGCCTTTGCGGGCAGGTCAGGCAGTACGACCGGGACAATTCGCATGCAGTGCGGCACGCCGGGCCCCGTGGCCACAGAGCTGAGCACCTGGGGGGGCTTCAAGTCGCTGTACCGTTGATATGGAGTGACCCATGTCAAGGGCCGTCTTCCGTCAGGGAGGCGGCCCTCTGCGCGCGGCGCGATAGGGGGAGCGTGGCCACTCGTCGCGGCGCTTCCCAGACCCTAACCGTCCCGTCGAGGGAACCGGAGATCAATCTCTGTCCGTCCACGGAGAAGCGCAGACGAAAGACGCGCCCCACGTGCCCGTGCAGATCCACCAGACTCTCACCTGTGGCGGCCTCGAACAGATGAACCACCTGGTCCGCGCCGCCGGCGGCGATCAGCCCGGCGTCCGCCGAGAAGCAGGCGGTCAGGAGCGGATGACCGCTCAGGATGCGGTCCCCGAGACATGAGCCCGTCCGGGTGTCCCACAAGCGAATCACCCCGCCGGCGAGCACCGCGCCGAGCGTTCGCCCGTCGGCGCTGGGGAACAGGTCGTGGACCTCGCCCGTGAGTCGGTCGGCGAGCGGGATCTCCCGGCCCGTGTCCGGAGCCCAGACATGGACCGAACCGTCGGAACCTGCGCCGGCCAGCCACTGACCGTCGCGCGCGAACTCCAGATCGATGATCGCGCAGCCCGCGTGCAGCACGCGCAGTTCGCGGGGACCCGCCCAGCTCCAGAGGACGACCGTCGAGTCCTCGCCGCCGGTGGCCAGGCGATCGACCTGGGGGTCCACCGCCAAGCTGACGGCCGCGCCGCGATGGGCGCGTGCCTGACCGGTCAGGGCGCCGCTCGAGGCGTCCGAGATGGATAGCAGACCGGACTCGTGTGCCGAGGCGAGCAGCGCCCCGTCCGGCGAGAAGGCGACGCCCCGCGCGGCCCCGAGCGACCCCGCTTCCATGAACAGGGGATCCTCGCCGCCGTCGAGGGACCAGATCGGGATCACGGGCGCCGCGATCGCGCCCGCCACCCGGCGTCCGCCGGGATCGAGGGCCACGTCGCGGATCGCGGGAATCATCTCGGGGAACGTTCGCACCGCGAACGAGCGGACGTCCGCCGAGCCCGCGTCCCACACCTTCACGGTGCCGCGCCAGTCGCCGGTCACGAACCGAGCACCGTCCCGGCGCATGGCGATCGAATAGGGATCCGACTCGTGTCCGCGGTACTCGGCGTCGATCTCGGCCGTGTCGGCGTTCCAGCGCAGCACGCGCCCATCGGCGCCCGTCGAGACGACCGCCGCGCCGTCGGGCGTGAAGACGAGCCCGCCGACAGTGGCCCGGTGCTCGCGGAACACGGCGCGCGGCGTCATCGTCGGGAGATCCCACACGCGCGCCGTGCGGTCCATCGAACCGCTGGCCAGCCGGCGCCCGTCGGCTGAGGCGGCCAGGGCGTACACACGCCGCGTGTGGCCGCCGAGTTCGCCCAGGAGGCGATGCGTCAGGCCGTCCCACGCGTGGATTACGCCGTCGCCGCCGCCGGTAAGCAGGTAGCGGCCGTCGCCCGAATAGCAGGCCAACGCGAAGTTGCGTTCGGCCTGCCAGCGCCCCAGCTCGATACCTGTGGCCTGGTCCCACACGCACACCGTGCCGTCCTCGAAGCCGGCCGCGATCCGGTCGCCGTCGGGCCTGATGTCGACCATGGCCCACTTCCCGCCGCGGCCGACGTGGCGCGGCGTGACGTCCCCTGCAAGGGGGAGAGACAGCACCTCGCCGTCCGACAGACCCGCGACCAGCGAGGCCCCGTCCGGGGCGAAGACGACGCTCTCGACACCCGACGGGAGCGGTCCCCAGGCGCATACCGGCGCGCCCGTGTCGGCTGACCAGGTCTTGACGTGCTGATCGAGCGATGCCGTGGCGATCACCAATCCGTCGCGGCGCAAGGCCACGCGCGTGATACCCCCTTCGTGGGCGCGCCACGTCCGGCGGCTGCCGTCGATGCGGCCGGCCAGGTGCCGCCACTCCCAACCGCGCAGCCGGGGCGGCGCCGTCTCGAGCCGCCGCCTGGCTTCGGACGTCTGGTTGTTGAGGATCGCCGCCTCGGTCGCCGCCAGCGCGTTCACGTAGGCGAGCTTCTGGGCCTGGTGCTTCTGCGCGGCCGCCTCGCCGTACGCGCGCAGCGTCAGCAGAAAGGCTCCCGTCAGCACCAGCAGGACCGTCACCGTCCCGCCGACGAGCGCCTTGTTCCGACCGGCGAACTTGGCGAGGCGGTAACCGGTCGTGTCGGGCCGCGCCAGAACCGGTTGCCCCGCCAGGTGGCGTTCAAGGTCGGCGGCAAGTTCCTTGACGCCGGCGTAGCGCCGCTCGGGCTCCCGGCTCAGCGCTCGTAGGACGATCGTGTCGAGATCCCCGGAGAGTTGGCGCGCAAGCCGGCCGGACACGGTTCGGCTCGGCCGCGCCGGAACCTGCGTCAACAGGACACGCTCGATATCGGCGGGGCCGAGCCCCTCGAGCGCGAAGGGCGCGGCATCGGCGAGCAGTTCGTACAGAACCGTGCCGAGGCTGTAGACGTCGGAGGCGGTTGAGATCCTCGTGCCCGCGAGTTGTTCCGGGCTCGCGTATCGTGGCGTCAGCGCGCGCAGCATCATCGTCGCCGGCTCGGCCCCTTCCGGATCGAGGGAGGCGTCGAGAACCTTGGCGATGCCGAAATCGAGCAGCTTCACCCGGCCACTCTGGTCCACGAAGATGTTCCCGGGCTTGAGGTCGCGATGGATCACGAGATGGCGGTGCGCGTAGGCGACCGCGTCGCAGACCTGCAGGAACAGCCGCAGCCGCTCCCGCAGCGACAGCCCGTGCTCGCGGCAGTAGCAGTCGATCGGCACGCCGTCCACGTATTCCATCACCAGGTACGGCAGGCCTTCGTCCGTCGAGCCGCCGTCGAAGAGCCGGGCGATGTGGGGATGCTCGAGGTCGGCGAGCACCTGCCGCTCGCGGCGGAAGCGCGCGAGGATCTCCCGGGTGTGGATGCCCGGACGGATCAGCTTGACGGCCACGCGACGGCGGAAGGAGTCGTCGACGCGCTCGGCCAGGTAGACGCTGCCCATCCCGCCGGCGGCGACGAAGGAGATCAACTCGTACGGCCCGACCCGCGCGCCGATCGCCGGATCGGTTTCGTCAAGTCCGGCGTCAGGCAGCGAGGCGCCGCGTGCGAAGAGATCCGCGGCGGCCGGATAGGCGGCGAGCAGGGATTCGACTTCGGCGCGCAGAGCGGCGTCGGCGCCGCAGGCTCGATCCAGGAAGCGGGCGCGCTGTTCGAGTGGTAGCGCAAGCGCGTCGGTGAAGATGGTGTCTGCGTGTTCCACGGAAATCGCAACCTCAATTGTCCGAGCGCATCTCGCGGTACAGCCACGCCTGGGCGTAGTCCCAGTAGCGCGCCACGGTTCGCGAGGAGACCCCGAGTTCGACCGCGCATTCGTCCTGGGTCAGTCCCGCGAAGAAGCGCAGTTCGACCACCCGCGCCTTGTCCGGATGGATCCGCTCGAATCTCTGGAGCGCCGCCTCGAGCGCCAGCACGGTGGCGTCCGTTCCTTCCTCCCCGAGGGTCAGCGCCGCCTCGAGCGGGAGCTTCTCGGCGCCGCCGCCCCGCTTCTGGCGGAGCCGGCTGCGCGCATGGTCCACCAGGATGCGACGCATCGCCTGACCGGCCACGGCCAGGAACTGCACGCGGTTCCTCCATTCGCAGCGTGTCTGGTCGACCATCCGCAGGTAGGCCTCGTTGACCAGGGCGGTGGCCTGCAGCGTGTGGTCCGGCCGTTCCCGCCAGAGCCGGCGGCCGGCTATGTCCCTAAGTTCCTGGTAAACAAGGGAATAGAGAAGATCGCACGACGCCGGCGCCTCGGCGCTCGCCCGCAGCAGGATCTGGGTCACGTCCACCTGCGTCATGTCCCGCGTCTCCGGTGCCGTCGATCGAACGCACGCAATTGCAAAGACCCGATCAGTATATACCGGATTGAGTTGGTCGGGCAACGATTCCCTGTCAGGATTCCGGTCGAAACGGCGCGTTATTCGGATGAGCATTCCCGTGGACGCGAAAGGAACGGAACAGTCATGAACTCGGCAACGATCTTGCGCATCGCGCGGCTGTCGGCACTGGGGGGGCTCGTCCTGTTCGCGTCGCAGGCCGCGGCGGAAGTTGAACTCGACCCGACTTTCGGTGTGGGCGGTATCACGTGGACGGCGTTCGGCAGCCTGTATTCCGACCACCCCCGGGACCTGCTGATCCAGCCGGACGGCATGATCCTGACCGCGGGCAAGAGCGAGGCTCCCGAAGGGAACTACATCGCGATCACCCGCCATTCGGCGGACGGCGTGATCGATGCCGGCGGCTTCGGCGTCGACGGGATGGTGCTTAGTAGGTTCAGTTTCCGCGACCACGCGAATGACATCGCCCTGCAGCCGGACGGGAAGATTGTCGCGGCCGGCATGCAGATGACGTCGACAAGCATCAGCACCCAGCGACAATCGCTGTACCGCTTCCACGCCAACGGAGCGGTCGACACGACCTTCGGGGACGATGGCGTCGTCACGGAGTGGGGAAGCCACGAAACCGGCGAGAAGGCCGGCGTCAAGATACTCGCGGACAGCCGCATCCTTGCCGGTGGCCGACGGAACTCCGGCTACTCGGGCGGATTCACGGGCTTCTCGATGAGGGGCTACCTGGCCGACGGCACGCTTGCAATGGGGGGCATCGCCGAGTTCGAGATCGACCGCATCCCCGGCTCCTGCGCATTCCCGGAAGACGGTGGACTTCTCCTGGCAAATCTGGCCGCGCTGAACGGGCGTCGCGAATTCGTGCTGGCGCGCCTGGACAGTCTCGGAAGTCCCGTCGCGGAATTCGGCGCGGGCGGCACCGTGCAGACCGGCATCGAAGCCGCCTTCAACTCGTCCGTCCGCGTCCTGGCCCTTCCCGACGGGAGCATCCTCCTGGCCGGCACGACGCCGATCAGCGGGAGCAACTACCAATGGAGCGTCTTTCGCTTCCTGGCGAACGGGACACTCGACTCCTCGTTCGGGATCGGCGGCCGGACCAATATCGTCTTCGGTGGGGGCTCCAACGAGGCGTGTCACGACGCCACCATCGACGCGAGCGGCAGGATCCTGCTTGCCGGAAGGACTTCGGACTACGGCTCCTTGTCGGCCGCATTCGCCCGCCTGCTACCCGATGGCGGCTTGGACCCGACGTTCTCCGACGACGGGAAGTTCGCGACTGCGTTGACCACGGGCTACCTCTACTTCACGCGCGTGCTGGCCCTTCCGGACGGGAGGATCCTCGCAGCGGGCTACGACTGGGGTCGTGGCGGCGGCGACTTCTTCCTGGCAAGGTTCGTCGTCTCCGCTCCCTCGGCGGCCGAGCCGGAGGACGTCGCGCCGGGCGCGCTCCAACTGGCCGCGTTCCCCAATCCCAGCTCCGACCGGACGACGCTTCGCTTCCAGCTGCCCCGCGAGCAGGCCGTGGACATCGCGATCTATGACCTCTCTGGCCGCCTGGTGCGGCACGTCTTCTCGGGCAGGCTCGAACCCGGGACGCGCGACATTCCTTGGGACGGGCGGGACTCCACGGGGGGTGAGGCACCGGCCGGAACCTACTTCTCGAGATTGACCGCCGGTGACCAGACGTGGACGACGCGGCTGGTGCGTCTGCGATGAACCCGGTCCACGTCGATGCCCGACCCTGTTACCCGCACCCGGAGGTAGTTCCCATGCGCCGATCGCTGCCCGTTCTGATAGTCCTTTCCGTCCTCGTCCTGGAGGCGTCCGCCTCCCGCGCTCTCACGCCCGCCCACATCTGGAGCGAGCGTTTCGGCGGGACGTCCAGCGACTTCGCCGTCGCCGTCGCCGTCGACCCCTCCGGGAACATCATCATGGCGGGCCACTTCTCAGGCACGGCTAACCTCGGGGGGGGCGATCTGGTCTCGGGCGGAAGCAACGATTTCTTCATCGCCAAGTACTCCTTCGCCGGGGCCCATATCTGGAGTCAGCGCTTCGGCGGCACCGGTAGCGAGGAGGCGGCGGGTGTGGCCGTCGATGCATCCGGCAACGTCGTGGTGACCGGGAGCTTTCAGGGAACGGTGGACTTCGGCGGGGGCAACCGCACCAGCGGGGGCAGCAACGATATCTTCGTCGCGAAGTACAATTCCGTCGGCGTTCACCAGTGGAGCGTCACGTACGGAGGTTCCGGCACCGATGCCGGAAGCGCCGTCGACGTGGACAACTCCGGCAACGTCTACAGCACGGGCTTCTTCACGGGAACCGTCACCTTCGGAGGCGACCTGTTCTTGGGCCAGGGCGGGAACGACATCGTGGTCCAGAAGCACAGTTCCGCGGGTTCCCTGCTGTGGACGCAGATGGCGGGGGGGCCGTCGAACGATACCGGAAGCGCCATCGCCGTGGACGCTTCCGGAAACGCCATCGTGGCGGGCGGCTTCGGGGGAACCACCACGTGGGGAGTCGCCCTCTCGAGCAACGGCGGCACGGACGTCCTCCTCGCCAAGTACAACACATCGGGCACGCTGCAGTGGGCCTCCGGATACGGCAGCGTGAACGGCGACCAGGGTTATGGCGTGGCCGTGGACGCCGCAGGTGACATCGTGATGACGGGCTATTTCCAGGGGAGTGCGGATTTCGGCGGCGGCGCTCTGTCCAACCAGGGCTCGGATGTGTTCCTTGCCCGCTACACGACCGCCGGCGCGCACCAGTGGAGCCGGCGCTTCGGCGGCACCGGCAGCGATTTCGGCCGCGCCGTTGCCATCGACATGAACGGCTATATCCTGGCGACCGGGTACTTTGCGGGAACCGCCGATCTTGGCACCGGTCCACTCGCCAGCGCGGGCGGCAACGACATCTTCATCGGGCGCTACGATGCTGCGGGCGCCGCGGTGTGGGCGCAACGACTGGGTGGAACCAGCACGGATCAGTCGCGGGCGATCGCAGCGGCGACGAACGGCGACGCGATTCTCGCGGGCTACTTTGCGTCCACGGTGAATTTCGGCGGCAATGACCTGACGAGCGCGGGGAGCTTTGACCTGGCGCTGGCCCGGTACACCGCCGACATGCGCGAGCCGCAGATCACGTCTGTCCGGGACATCGGCAACGATCAGGGTCGCCAGTTGCAGATCCGATTCGTGCGCTCGGCGCACGACCAGACCGGCTCGACGCGTGCGGTGACCCACTACGAAGCCTACCGCCGTGACGATCCGCCGCCCGCTGGGGCCGCGACGACCGCGCCGGACAACCTGCCGCCGCTGGCATTGCGCGCGGAGGGCTGGACGCAGGTGGGCACGGTGAACGCGCACGGCGAGACCAGCTACGGCATCGTCGTCCCCACGCTTGGGGATTCCACGGCGACGTCCGGCCGGTACTACTCGACATTCTACATCCGCGCCGCCACGGCCGACCCGCTGGTGTTCTTCGATTCCCCCGCCGACAGCGGCGTCTCTGTCGACAACCTGTCACCGGAAGTCCCAGGAGGGCTCTTCCGCAGCGGCGACACGTTGTCCTGGAACGAATCCGCCGCCCCGGACTTCGACTACTTCACGGTCTACGGTGCCAGCGTCAACACCTTCGCCGCCGCTGTCGTGGTGGAGTACACGGTCGCACCCAACCTGGATGTGACAAGCGCGGGGTACCCGTACTACTTCGTGACCGCGACCGACTTTTCCGGCAATGAAGGCGCGCCGGCGACGTTCAGCCCGCTCTCCGGCGTGGACGGGCCGCCGAGGTCGTACAGTCTCTCCGTGGGCAGCTTCCCCAATCCGTTCAACCCTGCCACCACGGTGAGCTACACGGTCCCCGCGCGCGGCACCGTGACCGTGGCGATCTACGACGTGCACGGCGCGCGCGTCGCAACCCTGGTGGACAGCGAGATCCGCGAAACCGGCGCGTATCGCACGGAGTGGAACGGACGCAGCCGGACGGGCATCGACGCGCCGTCGGGGATCTACTTCGCCCGCATTGAGCACGCGGGCGCGACCAGGACTCGCAAACTGGTGCTGATGAAGTAACAGGGAGCGGCAGGCATCCTGCGGCAAGGCCGGGGCGTCCTTACACCGGGACGGCGTATTCTGGCGCCGATGAGGCGACGTGCGCCGGCGCAACTTTCACGCGGTCGTGATCGTTGCGCCGGCGCACTCGCGATATCACTTGAACAACGCCACCTTCCGCGCCACCACACCGCGCCCCGCATCGGCGCGCACGAAATACACGCCCGACTCCACGCGCCGCCCGCCGTCGTCGTTGCCGTCCCAGACGATGTCGTGCGCACCCGCCTCGCGCGAGCCCGCGACCAGCGTCCGCACCAGCCGCCCCCGCGCATCGTGCACCGTCACGCGCAGCACGGACGCGACATCCAGTTCGCAGACGACGCTCGTGCGTGGGTTGAACGGGTTCGGCTGCGCCGGCAGCAGGCGCAGGCCCAGGCCCATGCCCGCGTCCGGCACGTTCGACGACGCGCCGACGATGAGCAGGTAGTCCTCGGTCTCGCCGTCGCCGAACTGGCCGTCGCCTGTCCAGTCGGGAGGCACGGCCGCATCGCTGAGCGTGAAGCGGAACCACACCGGCCCGCCGCTGCTGAGCGCGCTGAACGGCGGCAAACCGAGCAGCGACGCCGGCCCCGTGAACCCGGCCGGCACCACCTGGTTGACCACGACCTGCTCGGTGCCGGTCTGGCCGCCCGTGCAGGTCACCGTCTGCCCCCAGTCGCCGCTGCCGTCCCAATCCGCCAGCACGTGCAGCAGCATGTCGGAGCCGCCCGAGTTGTCGATCGCGATGTCGATATCCGCTCCCCAGCTCACCGTCTGGCAGGCTCCCGGCAGCGCCGCGACGCCGCCCGGCGACCCGCAGCCCACGAGGCTGCCGTTCACCAGATCGTACGCGCGCGGCACCAGCAGTCCGGCGTCGCCGTCCTGGTCGCACTCGTCGTGGTTTTGCTGGCTGAAGTTGCACAGGTCGTGGTTGCCCTCGGCCTCGAGATCCACCGTTGGTCCGAAGAACGACGTGATCGGCGCGCGATGGTAGGCGTAGCCGATCGGCCCGCCCGCGATGCAGGTCGGGAACTGCCCCATCGTGCCGTTCGGGTAGGCCTGCGCATCCTCGGGCGCATCGCCCAGCTCGCCGGCGTCGGTGGTCGGCCCGAACGCCAGCAGGTAATCCTCGGTCTCGCCGGTGTCGAAGACCCAACTGCCGTCCCAGTCGTACTGCATGGGCATGGGATCGCCGATCGTGAAGCGCGCCCACACCGGCCCCGCATTGGGCCCGACTTCCAGCGCGCCAGGCGACAAGCCCGACAGGAAGCCGACGTAACCGTCCGGAACGGGTAGATTCCAGATCGCGTGCTCCCGCACCGGAGCGCCTCCCGCGCAGAGCACCTGGCCGTTCCAGCGACCGTCCTGGTTCCAGTCGAACAGCACGTTGATCATCGCGATGTTGCCGGAGAGGTTGGACACCATGATATCGATGTCCGCTCCCCACTGCACGACCGCGCAGGGCGGCGCGACCGGATCATACGGCCCGCTGCTGCACGGCTGGATGTTGCCCTGGAAGATCGTGAAGGTGGACGTGTTGACCAGGCCGCCGTCACCGTCGGCCGCGCCCCAGCATTCGTCCATCTCGTAGGGCGGCGGCGGACAGATGCCCGCGTTGCCGTCCAGCTCCGGATCCATGCTGAGGCCGAACCACGCCTGAGGCACCTGGTTCGCGTGGAAGATGAAGCCGGCCGGGCCGCCGAAGCAGGTCGGGAACGCGCCGGCAATCCCGAGGGCCGGATAGGCCGGCGCACCTTCGGGAGCGTCGCCCCATTCGCCGGGGCCGGGATGCTGTTGGGCAAGCATGACGCCCGGCAGAGACAACAGGATTCCCACGATCAGGACACTCAATGTCCACGAATGCAACCGGTTGGCGGACTGGCTGGGCATGACAACCTCCCCGGATCGACAAAGCGGACTATTTGGCTGTTGTTGTCCGACTTTACCACAAATTGCCCCAACCGGGGCCGAAAATCGCCCGGTGGTTCGCCCGGAGTCATTTCAACATCGTCACCCGCCGGTGATCGGTGCCGCCGGGTGCCGACAGGCGAAGCACGTAGGTGCCGCTCGCCAGGCGGCGTCCACCATCGTCATTGCCGTCCCAGGTCACGTCGTGCCGACCCGCCTCCATGACGCCCATCCGGAGAATCCGCACGCGCCGACCCTGCAGGTCGAAGACCTCCAGACTGCCCGCCCCGGCTCGTTCCAGTTCGAACGTGACGGCAAGCGTCGGGTTGAACGGATTGGGAACCGCGGCGACGAACCGTGTCGCGCGCGGCGGATCCTGCGCGGCGAGACCTGACACGCCCGCTTCGAAGACCAGTCGATAGCTGCCGGCCAGGGACCAGTCGTTCGGCCCGCGCTTCCAGGCCGCCACGCACAGGTAGCCGGCCTGCTCCACGTCCACCACGACGGTTTCGTCCTGCCCCGGACCTGCGAGCCAGGCTGAACCGTTCGGCAGAACCTGCGACTTGGCCAGCCAGGGGAGGTTGCCCGGGTGCACCGACAGCCCGTAGTCCACCGCCCCGTCGAGGTTCTCCAGGCGAATACGCCAGATACCCGTCGACAGCCAGACCTCGTGCAGCGCCAGGCCCTGCACCGCCGGCAGTGTGTAGGCGGTCGTGGCACCTGCCGGGTCGCTGCCGAGGAAGCTGGATGCCACCGACGCGATCTGTGCGGAAGCTCCGGTACCGGCGAACCGACGCAACCCCGCGTCGAACGCGCGGGGCGCGGTGCGCCCGTAGTTCACGAGCACGAAATCGCATTCGTCCGCGGGCCAGCCGGACACGACGTGCGATGCGAAGAAGCCGTCCTGCGCCCCTGTGGCCGCCTCGTACAGGGCGACATCACAGTCCTCCCCCGCCGTCGGGACCGCCACGATCCCGACCCACTGGCCCGCACGCGTACGACCGTCGGGCTCGCCGCCGAAGCGGAATCCCAGACAATTGGGCGCCAGACCGGCAGCGCCGGGATCGGCGATCCCATCCCAGCCGCCGTCCGGCGACGGCGGCGCCGCGACCACCGAGGCGCCGGCGCCAAGAATCGGCGGCGACCAGACCCACTGCACGCCCCAGGCGTTGTTCGCGTCGTCCTCCTCGGGCAGGAGATTCTCCGCGTCCAGGATCATCGCCGCCGTGTGCCGTCCGCCCGTCACCGGCACCGGCGTCGCGTCGTTCAGTCCGGCGATATCGCCGGTCGCCAACCCCGGCAGCGCCAGCGCCAACGCGGGAACGCCATCGACGGCGACCAGGCAGGGATTGGGCGGGTAGGCGATCGCGCCGCCGTTGCCCACCGCCACGTTGAAATATGTCGCCGACGGCGCCGGCAGCAGTTCGCCGGGCGCGGGTACATCGCCCGGCATGCCGTCGGGCTGCGGCCGTGGCACCAGCGGCATCGCC
The DNA here is from genome assembly GCA_041908585.1 of Candidatus Krumholzibacteriia bacterium. Classification (GTDB taxonomy): domain Bacteria; phylum Krumholzibacteriota; class Krumholzibacteriia; order LZORAL124-64-63; family LZORAL124-64-63; genus CAINDZ01. The sequence goes on along the minus strand of JAYRFB010000230.1, from coordinate 23,154 downwards.
CAACCTGCGGCCGCTGCCGGAAGCAGGTCCGGCAACGTGGGCGCCACGCGTAATTGCAGCACGCGCGCCTGGCGTCCCGACACGGGATGCCGGTACAGCGCAAACGCGTAGTGTCCGGGCGTGTCGACGAACACGTTCAGGCGGGCTGCGCCATCCTCGCCGGTGCGTGCGTAGGCCGTCCAGCCGTCGAGATTCACGGGCGCAGTGATGGCGCCGAACCAGGCCAGGGTCAGCGGACCGTCGGCTGCATCGCCGGTCACGCGCAGCGTCAGCGGTCCTTCCTGACCGGGCGCAATGACCACGGTCCCGAGCTCGAGCATCTGGTGCTCGGCAATCGCGACGAGAGCCTCGTCGTGCAGCGCCCAGGCGCCGGCAGCGACATGGCCGACGCGCGCCGGCACGTCATGGCCGCTCCAGTTGAGGATCGCGGCGTCGACCAGCACCTCGCCGGCGTCGGCGGGCACCAGCACGGCGTCAAGCTGCCCCGCCAGCCGCGCCGACGACGCCAGCCATGTGTCCAATCCCGCCTGCGGATCGTCGGACGCCGCGTGCAGCTGCAGGTCGAAGTCGGCGCCGTCGTCATCGGCGAACAGGAAGAGGCCCTGCAGTTCCCCGACCGGAACGCGCAGGCGCACGGCGTCGACGTTCGCACCCGTGGCGCCGCCCACCAGGTTCTCCCAGCCGCCGGTGGTCGGCGGCGGTGCTCCCAGCTCGAGAGCGTCGACCCGCGCCAGCTCGGCCGGCGCCCACAGCCACTGCCAGGCCCAGTGATTGTCGGCTTCATTCGACTCAGCCGCCGTCTCGCCGGCATCGGCCCAGGCCCCGAAGGTGTGGCGGCCGCCGCCCACCACCAGCGGACCCTGGTTCAGCCACGTCCGGCTCCCGCCGGACGTCAGCGGCGCGCCCGCTTCGATCATTGCCAAGCCTCGCGCCTGGCCGTCGATGCGCACGTCGACACGCACGTCGCCGACCGTCGCGCCGCTGCCGTTGTTCGCAACGCCCAGGCTCCACCACGTGGGCATGCCACCGCCCAGGAGCGGCGGCGGTGGCGGAATGCTGCCGAAATCCGGTGCCGGCAGCGGCACCAGCGCCTGGTCCCAGCCCGGCGGCAGGGTCGTTGCCAGCTCGGCGGCAGCCGGCGGCAAGATGATCACCGGCCCAAAGGTCGCGTAGCCCGCGCCCCAACGGCCGGCGCGGTCGAGCGGCCGGATCGTGAACCACCAGGTGCCCGCCGGCAGGTTGATCGTCGTGAACTGGTTCACGTTGCCGCAGCTGAGGATGGTGCCGGGATCGACGGGACCGCCCACATGGGCGCTGAGGCTGTGGCCCGCGATGCCGGATGCGTCGTCGGGCGCCGCCAGCCAGTACAGATCGACGGTACCGTCGCTCGAAGCCACGCCCGGCACGTGGCTGGTCGAGGAGAACACGAACGGCAGCGGCGGCGCCAGCGCGTCGATCTCGTAGCCGTTGTTGCGCGCGGTCTCCCATACGTCCTCGCGCAGGGAGAGGTTGTTGCCCAGGAAGCCGGTCAGGAAGTCCTGCGGCGTCAGCGGCGCATCGCCCCAGACAACGTCCCAGATGGCGTCGGTGTCCAGCGCCAGGCGGTCCTTCCAGCCGGAGGTCTCGGGCGTGAGCGTGTCGTCCTCGTTGCTGGCGTCGATGATGTCCCACAGCAACGCCACGAACGGCCCCTCGTTGCGCCAGGGGTCGTCGAACGTGGCCGGCGTGTTGTCCCCGCACAGCGCCAGGTACTCGAATGAGAGCATCGAGTAGGGCTGGACGCCGTACATCTGCGGCAATTGCCGGCCGACCATCGTGCCCATCCAGGTCGGGAAGCCCTCGTTCCAGGCGTCTTCGGCATCCTCGACGCACCACGTGCAGTGGCCGCAGTTCTTGGTGCCGTCACAAACGGCGTTGCAGTACTGGTTCGGCCCCATGACGCCGTCGGCGTGCCACTCCAGGAAGTGGTGGCCGGCCTCGTGGACCACGGTGATCTCCTGCCACATGCGATCGGTGCCCATGAAGATGTTCTTCCCGGGCGAGTAGTAGGCATCGCCCGCCTTCGCTGCGCGCCACAGGTTGACCTTCTGCCAGTCGACGCCGGTCTCCAGCAGGACCCAGCGCCAGGTGCGCGTCAAGGTGGTCTGGCCGTGCACGTAGACGTGCTGCTCCGGATCCTTCGGCTTCTGCCAGCCCACGTCGAGAGCGTTGCCGGTGAAGTTGGGCCAGGTGGGGGTGAACCAGCGCAACGGATAGCCGGCCGCATTGAGGGTCCGGACCTTCGCGCTGTCGGAGACGAACTCCACGCGCAGGTCCGGGTCCAGGTCCTGCCAGAAGGTGGCGGGGACCCAGAAGAACGTCGTCGAGTAGTAGCCGAGCGCATCGGTGACGCCCGCGGCGCGCTTCAGGCCGTCGGCGTAGACCTCGAAGGTCATGCCGTCGGCGCCGTCGAGCACCTTGTCGGGGCGCTGGTAGAAGAACCGGCCCTGGACCGTGATCCAGCGGCCTGCCTTGTCGCCGGCCGCCCCTGTGTCCAGCGGGTCCGGCGGCGCCGTCGCCGGCCCCGGCCGCGGCAGGTCGGGCGCCGGCAGCTCGAGCCCCTTCGCATCGGGTTCCACGCGCCCGGTCGGCTGCGCGGTCAGGCCCTCGGCGAAGTCGACGGGCGACAGGCTCAGCGCCGCGCTGGCCGGCAGGTCGTCGAAGCGGTAGTCGATGACCAGCGGCGAGGCCATGGGATCCAGCGCCAGCACGCTGAACGGGACGTCCACCCATTGCCCGGCAGCCAGGGACAGCGGACCGGGATCCGCAAGCGCGAGTACCTGCCAGGCCGGATCGGCGGCGATCCCGATGGCGCTGAGTACAAGGTCGCGCGCCGCAGTGAAGCGGAGGACGTCGCTGAACTCCGTGCCCGCTTCGGCCGGGCGTCGTTCGCCCGCCAGTTCCACGGTGACCGGCGGTCCCAGATCCGCGCGCGCCGGACCCGCCACGGCCAGCAGGCACACCGCGACCAGGCCTCCGACGATCGCGAGACCGACGACGGGGACGCCGGCAGCCGGCAACCCGCATCCGACCGACGCCGTTCGTCGCGGTCGGCGCATGGCAGGCAGTGCGACCGTCATCGCGCACCTCCATCGGCGTCATCGGGCGCGGCATCGGCGCCGATCCGCGCGCCGTCGCTGCCGTACGTGCGCGCGGCGGCGGCGGGCAGGCCCGGCCAGGCGGCCTCGAGCGCGGCCACACGTGTCCGCAGGCGCGCGGCCAGGGGCGCGCGACCGTATGCTTCGGCCCACGCCAACTGGCGCAGCGCGATCTCGCGCTCGCCCAGCAATTTCCGCTCCTCGCAGAGATGATGTCGCTCGCGCTGCGCTTCGGGATCGTCCGACTTCACGACGGACATGGCGGTCAACGCCTCGCGTTCGGCAGCCAGGAACGCCCGGATCCCGGGCAGGACCGCGTCGCGCCAGGCGGCCAGGGCGGGATCGACGGTGACGGTCGACATCGCGGCGTCCATCTCGGCCTCCCGGTCCGGGGTGGATGACGGCGCCGGGGCCGAGGGCTCGGCCGCAACGGCAACAACGGGCAAGGCTGCGGCCAGAACGGCCAGGATGGTGGCCGCAAGGGCCGCAGTGCTGGTTCGTGACATGATCACCACTCCCGGTCCTTGTACGTTGCGGACGCGGCGGGCCGCCGCTCCCCCCACTCCTGATAACGCAGCCCGGCCAGGAAACCCGACACGAAATCCATCCTTTTTTCTCGGACATTGCCGGCCAGCCCGCCTGACGGTACACTCGGGCGAACGTACCGCCCGGGGAGGCCCGCCTTGGACCGGTTGACCGACATCACCTCTCTGCTGCAGCGGGCACGCGCCGGCGGCGAGGCGGAACTCGAAGCCCTGCTCCCGCTGGTCTACGACGAACTGCGCCTGATCGCGCACCGGCACCGCTCGCGTGCGGGCGCTAACCCCACCTTCAACACGACCGTCATCGTCCATGAGGCCTACCTGCGCCTGTTCGGCGCGCGGGAGTCCGATTTCCAGGACCGGCGCCACTTTTTCGCGGTAGCCAGCCTGGCCATGCGACACCTGCTGCGCGATGGCGCCCGCCGTCGCCTGGCAATGCGGCGCGGCGATGGCGCGGACCATACCGGCCTGACGGGGCATGAACCCGCCGTCGAGCCGCGCCTGCAACTGCTGCTGGCGGTCGACCAGGCGCTCGATCGCCTGCGCGCGCTGGAGCCGCGGCTGGCCGAGGTCGTCGAACTGCGCTACTTCGGCGGCTTGACGGTGCCCGAGATCGCCGGCCTGCTGGGCGTGACCACGCGCACGGTCGAGCGCGACTGGCAGCGGGCGCGCGCGCTGCTGAGCCTGTCGCTGGCCGACGGCGGTCCGTCCACATGAACCGACTGCCTTCCGATCCGCGCGTGCGCGACGCGTTGCTGGCCGAACTGGACGCCATCCTGGGGCAGACCCCGGAGGCAGGGCAGCAGCGGCTGGATGTGCTGCGGGCGACGGATCCCGGATTCGCCGACACCCTTTCGGCCCTGCTGGCAGCCGACAGGCGATTCGGCGACTTCCTCGAGGAACCCCTCGGCGACTGGGCGGGCTCGCTGCTCCAGGGGCGGGACGCGGGCAGTTCCTCGTTCGAGGACCGGACCCTCGGCGTCTGGCGATTGGGCCCGCTGCTGGGCGCGGGCGGCATGGGGCGGGTCTACTCCGCCGAACGCGTCACCGGCGACTTTGGCCAGAGTGTCGCGATCAAGGTGCTGGCACGCGGCGACGTGCAGGGCGACCTGGCGTTGCGCTTCGCGCGGGAGCGCGTGATCCTGGCGCGCCTGACCCATCCGGGCATCGCCCGCCTGCTGGACGGCGGCGTCAGCGATGACGGCTGGCCCTGGTTCGCGCTGGAACTGGTCCGGGGCGCCCCGCTCACCGACTACTGCCGCGCACAGGCGGCCGACCTGCGGACACGCCTGCGCCTGTTCCGCGAGGTCGCTGATGCCGTCGCCCACGCGCACCGCCACCTGGTCGTGCACCGCGACCTCAAGCCGTCGAATATCCTCGTCGGCGAGGACGGCCGCGTGAAGCTGCTCGATTTCGGGATCGCCAAGCTACTGGCAGACGAAGACGACCCGGACCTGACGCTGGCCGGGCCGCGTCCGTTCACGCCGCGCTACGCCGCTCCCGAGCAGGTGACCGGCGGCGCTATCACGACGGCCACGGACATCTACGCGCTCGGGGCCGTGCTCTACGAACTCCTGTGCGGCCGGTCGCCGCACGGCGATGCCGGCACACCCGAACACGAACTGCTGCGCGCGGCCGTGGAGCTGGAAGCACCGCCGTTGATTCGTGCGGCGCGCGCGGCGCGTGAAGCCGGCGCGGAACAGGCGGCCGGCGTCGCGCTCGGGGCACCGGGTCGCGACCGGTTGCTGGACGGCGATCTGCAGAACGTGGTCGCACGCTGCCTGGCCAAGGATCCGACCCGGCGCTACGCATCGGTCGATGCCCTTCTGGACGACCTGCGCCGCGCGGAGACCGGCGAGCCGGTACTGGCGCGCCCGCCTTCGCGCCGCTATGTGGCGGCGAAGTTCGTGCGCCGCAACCGTGCCGTGGTCACGGCCGGCGCCCTGGTGCTCGCGGCCCTGCTGACCGGCCTGGGAACGACGACCTGGCAGGCGCGGCGCGCCGCGCGCGAGGCGACGCGCGCCGAGCAGTCGCGCGCATTCCTCATGGACATCTTCGCGGCGGCCGACCCATCCGCCGCCCCGGGGCGCGAGGTGACCGCGCGCGAGATCCTGCGGCAGGGCGCCGCCGACCTGCGCGGCAAGCTCGCCGAACAGCCGGTGCTGCGCGCCGAACTCCTGGTGACGGTCGGCGAGCTGCTGCGCCTGGTCGGCGCCTACGCCGATGCCGACACCGTGCTGAGCGAGGCGCTGGCGCAGGCCGAGGCTGCCCACGGCACCGGCACGCCTGCGGTGGCGCGGGTGGCGGATGCGCTGGGTGGCGTCGTCTACGAACTGGGACAGTTCGCGCGCGCGGAGGAGCTGCACCGCCGGGCGCTGGCGATCAACGAGAAGACGTACGGGCGGCGACACGTCGCCACGACGGCATCGCTGGCCAATCTTGCCGGCGTGCTCAGCCAGTCCGGCGACCCCGCCGCGAGCGAGGGCCTGTACCGCGAGGTCCTGTCCATCGAGCTGTCCCTGCTCGGCCCGGACGATCCGGCGGTGGCCACCGACCTGAACAACCTCGCCGTCTGCCTCTACCGCTCCGGGCGCACCGACGAAGCCGACTCGCTGCACCTGCAGGCGCTGACACTGCGTCGCCGCATTCTCGGGGACGGTCATCCGGACGTCGCCACGAGCCTGCACAACCGGGCCGCCGTCCTGGAGGATCTCGGCCGGGCGACCGAGGCCGAGGATCTTTACCGGCAGGCGCTCGCGATCCGTCGCCGTCTCTACCCCCGGGGACATGTCGACATCGCCGGGTCGCTGACGGGCCTGGGCTCCCTGCTGCGTGACGAGGGCCGCCTCGACGAGGCGCGCGAGCTCCTGGTCGAGGCCGCCGAACTCAACGCGCGCGTATACGCCGGTTCGCATCTCGAACTGGGTCGCAGCTACAACGCCCTCGGCATGCTCGCCTATTCACGCAGCCTCTACGACGAGGCGGCGGGCTGGTTCGGGCAGGCCCATGCCGTGCTGGCGGCGACGATCGGAGCCGACAACAGCGGCACGCTGCGGACGCTCAACAACCTGGCGGTGGTGCTGCACCGCGCCGGGCGCCTCGACGAGTCCCAGCGGCTGTTCGAGCAGGTGATCGCGACAAGGCTGGCCGCCGGCGGCGACCAGACCGCAGACCTGGCCCTCAGCGCCAAGGGCCTGGGCTGGGTGTTGCTGGACCGCGGCCATCTGGTACGTGCCGACAGCCTTCTGTCCTCGGCCCTGGCCACGCTCGAGGCCAACCCCGCACTGGGCGCCGCACCGTTGGCCGAGGCGCGCCTGGGCGTCGGCGCCTGCCGCCTGAGGCAGGGACGTCTGGCGGAGGCCGGGCGCCTTGTTCTTCCGGCGACGGAGGAACTGGCAACGGTCTACGAACCGGGACACGAGATGGTGCGCCGGGGGCGCGAACTGCTGCGCGAACTGGCGCGGCGCCAGGGACGCTGACGTCTCGCTGTCCGCGGGAGGATTCGACTGCGCGGACGGCGACTAGGGCAGGCCGGCGTCGCCCGGTCCCGCCAGGCCCGTGCCGAGCCCCAGGTCCGCGCGCTGCGCATCGACCGTGCGCCGCTTGAGCTCGCCGATGGTGGTGGTGCAGAGCAGGTGCTGGAACGAATCGCGGATCCCCGTCCAGTGCTCGTGCAGCGGGCAGGGATTGTCGTCGCCGCACTCGGGCAGCCCGAAGATGCAGGCCGGGATGCCCGCGGGGCGCTCGCCCTCGAACACCCGCACGACGTCCAGCAGAGGCCGCCCGGCCGCCTCCGGGAGCAGGCGCGAGCCGCCGCCCCAGCCCTTGCGCGACTCGACGATGCCGCTCTTGCGCAGCTGGTTGAGGATCTTGGACAGGTAGTTGGCGGGCAGCCCCACCTCGCGGGCGATCTGCTCGTGGGAAACCAGCGTGGCGTCGCTGCGGGCCAGGTAGCCGAGGATCTGCAGCGCATAGCGCGTTGTCTGGTTCACCATGCCGTTCAGCAATCCCCCGCACCCGCCTCTCCCTCGCCGGAGACCGGGCGCGCGCCGCGGATGAAGTACCAGCCGGCCAGTCCGATGACGCCGCCGGCGAAGATGCCCACGAGGATCGTACCGGCCAGAGGATAGGACTGTGTCGTGAAATTGGCAATCTGCTTGGTCCCGACCACCACCGGCATGAACGGCTTGATCTTCAGCGCGGCGGTCGGGTCCAGGTCGTGCCCGTAACGGTAGAGCATGAGCACGAACCGCGCGAAGAAGAACAGCGTCACGTAGCCGATCAGCACGCCCAGGTCCACCAGGTCGCGCACGCGCCCCAGGACCGCCACCCTCAGCGTCAGCAGGGCCAGGGCGCCGAAGGCGAACGGGATCCAGCCCAGCTCGGGCACCGTGCTGCGCTCGATCCTGTGCATGCCGATGTAGTGGTTGAGCGCGTTGAGCTCGACCACGTCGTGGCCGTTGTTCCCGCCGTCCAGCTTGTAGGCGTAGATGTCCATGTGCAGACCCCTGGGGTACTGGGGGGCCTCCATGCGGATGCGCCAGAGCGGGAAGAAGAAGCTCACCGCCAGGGGGATCACCAGCGCCACGAGCAGCAGGCGCTGGCGCGCGCGCACCGGCATGCCGAGCACGGTCGTGAAGTCGCGAAAGATGCGCCTCATCTAGTTCCTTTCCGCGCGCGCCGGAACCGCCGTCCCGGCTCGCGGTTCAAGCCAGGTCCTGCCGGCGGAAGCGCCGCAGGGCCAGCCACCAGCCGGCCGTCCCGAGCAGGGCCGGCCACAGCGTCCCGACCAGCAGCAGGGCCGGCGCCCCCACCCGGTGCGCCAGGTAGAAGCCCACCGGGCCCAGCACGGTCAGCGTCGGCTCGGCCGCCGAGAGCAGCGCCAGCCGCGCCGCTTCGACCGGGTTGAGCGCCGCGAGCAGGAACACGCTCTGCGGGTTCAGGCGCCATTGCAGCATCACGCCGATGAGCAGGAAGTCGAGCAGCGCGACCGACGCGACCCAGATCCCCAGCAGGATCATCACGGCCTTCGCCTGGTTGCGCACGAACGTGGAGACGGCCAGCCCGCAGCCGGTGAACGCCCAGATCAGCGCCGAGCAGACCACCAGCCCGCGCCCGAGGAAGCCCCAGGCCGGAGCGCTGCCCAGGCCCAGCCAGCCGACCATCGTCACGAGCACCATCAGCAGCACGAACGGCGCCAGCAGCACGCCGTAGCGCACCAGCGTCACGCCCACGAAGTACTCCTCGCGCGTGACCGGGTGGCTGAACAGCAGTTCGAGCGTGCCATCGTCCTGCGCGCGATTGACGACCTGCGCGGTGGCCGACAGCGCCAGCAGCGGCAACAGCAGCACCAGCGCGTGGCTCATCGACAGCAGCACGCGGCCCAGGCCGGTGAAGCCGAGCACGGTCGACTCGCGCACGCCCACCAGCAGGAACATCACCGCCAGGGCCGCATAGAGCAGCAGGCAGAAGACGAGCCAGCGCGAACGCAGGACATCGCCCAGGTCCAGCCTCGCCAGGGCTATCGTGCGCGAGCGGTCAATGCGCATGTGCCGCTCCCTGGTCGGTGGCCCGCACCGCGACCTCGTGGGTCGCGCGGACGGCGGCGGCAGGCTCGGTCCCGGGCGTCCCGGCGGCCACCGCGCCCAGGTCATAGCCCATCGGCGAGGGACCGGCGCTGATGAACGCCGCCTCGGCCTCGGCCAGCCAGCGGTCCTCGCGCAGGTGCCGGTAGTAGATCGCGTGCACGGGCGTGCCTTCGCGCGCGGTGAAGCGGAACAGGCAGCCGCAGTCGTCGAAGTCCAGCACCCGGCCGTCCTTCAGCTGCGCCTGCGCGGCCCAGGCGCGCTCGCTGACCGACATGCGGCACTCGGCGCACTGCGTGTGGTCCCAGACCACGTCCTGCGGCCCGCGCGGCAGGGACTCGGCGCGGCGCACCGCATCGGCCACGAGGGCCACGGCGACGCCCGCGATGATGATGATCGGCAACAGGCGGCGGCGGCGCGGCAACGTCATGCGGTTCCCTCCCGGAACGATGATTCGGGGTCCTCCGTGCCGCGTGCCTGCGCCGGGGCGCCGGTGGAGCCCGGGTCCTCGACCGCGTCGAGGTCGCGCACGACCAGGTCCTCGAGGTCATCCTTGAGCACGAAGAGAAGCTGGCGGACGAGTCCGGTCTTCCCGGCGCGGGACACGGTGCGCACCCAGCCCGACCCGGCGCCGTTCAGGAAGCCGCAGGCCCTCAGCCACGGCTCGTGGGCCGATCCCCGCAGGCGGACTTCCACCACGGCGTGGCTGCGCGCCGACAAATAGGCAGCCACCGGCCCGTCGAAGGCCAGCCGCCCCTCCTCGAGCCCCACGACGTGGTCGACCAGGTGCCGCACCTCCTCCAGCCGGTGCGAGCACAGCAGCAGCGTCGCCGAGCCGGCGCGCTCGCCGACCAGCGCGTAGAAGACCTGCCGCGCGGCGGCGTCCAGGCTCGCGGTCGGTTCGTCGAGGATCAGGAGCGAAGACTCGGGGGCCAGCGCGAGCGCGATCAGCAGCTTCTGCTTCATGCCGCCCGACAGCGCGCGGAACGGCTTGCCCGCCACCGCGTCGACGTCCAGGCCCAGCCGCGCCGCCAACTCAGCCACGCGCCCGGGTTCGAGGGCGCGGATGGCCTCGATCGAGGCGACGACCTCGCCCACGCCGGCGCCAAGCTGCGGCGCCACCTGCGGCACGTAAGCCAGGCGCCCCTCGCGTTCGCGGCGCCATGCCGCCGGTTCCTGCCCGCCCAGGAGCACCACGCCCTCGGCCGCGTGGATCCCCATCAGCACCCGCGTCAGCGTCGACTTGCCCGAGCCGTTGGGGCCGATCAGCGCGACCCGGCTGCCGGCGGGAATGTCCAGCGACAGGTCGTCGAGCGCCGTCACGCGCCCGAAGCGCTTGCTCACGCCGCGCAGCTCAATGCGCACGGGGCACCTCCGGGGGCGCCGGCCGCCGCAGCCGCGGCGCGGCGTCGCTGAACAGCACCTTGGGCGCCAGCACCGGCAGCACGCGGCTGACGACGTCCAGCAGCCCGAGCGCGGGCGTCCCGCGGAAGAAGCGCGTGTTCTCGCGCGTGCTCGTCAGCTGTCCGGACAGCGAGCAGGGCTCGTGCGCCACGTCGCCGGTGCCGTCGCCGTCCAGGTCGAAGCCGGCGTAGTCATCGAAGTAGTTCCCATCCCAGCGAACCTGCGTGGCATCGCCGTGCCCGCCGACGGTGACGGTCGTCGCGCAGCCGTGGAAGGAGTTCCCGAGGAACGTGTTGCGCCTGACGCCGGCGTGGAAGGCGACGCCGGTGTCGCAGAACTCGAACGTGTTGCCCGTCACGCGGTTCTCGTGGTTGATCTGGATCGGCGACGTGTCCACGAACACGCCGGTCGGGCAACGCACGAAGCGGTTGCCCGAGACCACGACGTCGCCCGCCTCCTTCAGGCCCAGGCCCATGCCGTCGTTCGGGTCGGCCGCCGCCACCAGGTTGCCGGACACCTCGACGTGGTCGCAGTACATCACGAAGACCCCGACCAGGTTGTGCAGGTAGGTGTTTCCGCGGACCTCGTTCCTGCTGCTGTACATGAAGTGCGTCCCGTAGCGCCCGCGCACGACATGGTTGCCGATGATGGCGTTGCCGGGCGAGTACCAGACGACGATGTCGCGGCTGTCGCGCACGATGTTCCCCTCGATGCGCGCCCCGCGCACCTCCCACAGGCGGATCGCATCGCCGCGCATCCCGAAGTCGCGCGCACCCGACCCGATCACCTCGTTGCCGGCGATGCGGGTGCGATGCACGCCGCTGGCCGCGATCCCGAACAGCGCCCCCGTGACACACAGCCCCTCGACGACGACGTCGTCGCCGCGCACGTGCACGCCGGCGTCCGTGTCCTCGAAGCGGCGGCCGCTGCCTTCGACCGAGAAGCCGAGCAGTCGCACGCCGTCGGCCTTCACGTCGATGGTGGTGCCGACGCCGCGCGAGCGCACCACCGCCTCGGGCGGGCCCCACACCGTCAGCGGGCGCTCGACGGTGAGCGGCCCCTCGTGCCCGCCCGGGGCCAGCACCAGCACCGCCCCGTCGGGCGCCGTGGCGACGGCCTCGGCCAGCCCCGCGCCGGCCGGCACGAGGATCCCGCCCGCCGGCCTCTCCGGGCGCGCGCGCTCCGGCGGCGCCGGCAGTTCCCCGGCCGCGGCGGACGACGCAAGGCAAAGCGCCAGCCATGCGCCTGCAGCCGTCGCCAGCCCGCCGCGTGCGCGCCGCCGCCGCGACCAGGGTGTCCATGCGATGCGACCTGTCATGCCGGGAACCTCCGCCGGCCCGCGTGCGTCGGGCGTCCGCCCGCGGGCCGGCTGGTCGGGTCGTGCGTCAGCTCGGCTTGACCAGCAGGTAGCCGGCCATCTCCAGGTGCAGCGCCGAGCAGAACTCGGTGCAGTAGTACGGGAACACGCCGGCGCGGTCGGCCGTGAACGACACGTTGCAGACCTTGCCCGGCTCGATGCTGAGGTTGACGTTGTACATGTCGATGCAGAACCCGTGCGTGGCGTCGAGGGCCTGCTCCACGCTGGTGGCGTGGATGTGCACGCGGTCGCCCTGCTTCACCTCGATGATGTCCGGGTTCAGGTGGCTGCGCACCAGCGTCATGTAGACGTGCACGCCGTCCGGCTTGCGCTCGATGCGCACGTCCTGCTCGCTGAGGGTCGCGTGCGGGTCCGCGCTCATCGTCACCGGGTTCATGCCGGCCGGGGTGTACATGTCGATGGGCTTGATCTTGTCGGCGCTGATCATCTGCGCGTAGTGGGGTTCGCCCAGCGGCAGCGGCATGTCGAAGATGACCTGCATCTTGTCGCCCGAGATGTCGATCAGCTGGAAATTCTGCGGCAGCAGCGGGCCCACCGGGTTGAAGCGGTCGATGGCCCACTTGTTCATGGCCACCAGGTACTTGCCCTTCGGGTGCAGGGCATCGCCCTCGGCCGCGGAGAGGTGGCCGATGTTGTAGTGGACCGACGTCTTGTCGATGAGCGCCAGGTCCGCCAGCGACCACTTGGCCACCTTCGACTCCAGGAAGATCGACGTGTAGCAGTAGCCCCTGTCGTCGAACTGGGTGTGCAGGGGCCCCAGGCCGATCTCGACCTGCCCGCGAATGGCCTCGCGGAACGGCAGGATGGGCACGCCGTAGGGGTCCTTGCCCTCGTGGGTGCCGGCCTCGATCAGCGCCTTGATCTTGCCGAAGTCATAGACCGTGGCGTGCGTGTCGAGCTTGCCCGAGACGACGATGTCGTTGCCGTTCGGGGCCACGTCCACGCCGTGCGGGCTCTTCGGCTCGGGGATGAAGGCGATCAGGCCCTCGGCGATGGCGGTCTCCAGCGGGATGACGCGCATGCCGGCGATCGTCTTCGTCTTGCCGGCCTGGACGACCGCCTCGGCCTTGCGCCAGTTGAAGACGTGCAGGAAGTCCATGTCGTTCTGCGAGGCGCCCGACTCCAGGGGCGGGTTGCCTTCCTGCAGGCCGCCGGTGGCGCGCTCGGTGAACACCGAGTTGCAGAACGCCCAGCCGTCGCTCGCGCCCTTGCCGGCATCGGCCAGGTCCTGCATGTAGGGCGGCAGCTCGATCGCCCAGGACTCCTCCTTGATGATGCGCCCCTTCGCGCGGTCGAACTTCCAGTAGATCTGCGCGCCGCGGTACTTCTCGTTGTACTCGGACAGCGGCGCATACCCGCCGCCCAGCGGCGCGGCCTGCTGCGCCGTCTCGATGACGTACTCGGTGTTCGGCGTGACGAAGGTGCCGCCGTGGTCGTTCATGATCAGGCCGCTCTGCACGATCTGCTTGGTGGCGAAGTCGCGCAGGTCGATCACCGCGATGCGGGCGTTCGCCTTGTCGTTCGCGAAGATGAACTGGCCGTCGTAGTCGGCGTTCGTCTCGCTGAACGCGGGGTGGTGCATGTCGCCCCAGGTCAGCATGTGCCCGGCGGGCGAACCGGCCTTGAGCACGTCCTGCGTCTCCTGGTCGAAGCCGTAGCCCTGCCACGGCTCCGGCGTGAAGACGCCGATGTACTTGAGGATGCGCATGCTCGGCACGCCGATGACGATCATGTTGCCGCCGTGGCCGCCCGAGGCGAAGAGGTAGAACTCGTCGCGCTTGCCGGTCGGCGTGAAGGTCTTGAGCGCGGCGGTCACGTCCTCCTCGGTCAGCCCGCGCGCGAGCATGAGTTCCTTCAGGTCGGCTCCGGCCGCCACGCCGGCCTTCTTCCCCCCGCCGCAGGAGGCCACGGCCACCAGCGCCGCGACGACGATCACCAGGGCGATCCCCAGGCGGGGAACTGTGCGCAGACGCTTCATGGACTCGATCCTCCCGCGTTTGCCGTCGGCGCCGCGCGGTGGCGGCGCCGACGGACGTGCTGACTACTTGCCGAACGAACGGACCTTCTCGCGCAGCGCGGCCACGACGCCGGGCTTTGCCTGCAGGTCGGGGTTCGCGACCATCTGGGGGCTCTTGCCCACGGCGGCGCCGCCGTAGACGATCGCCTTCTCGATCTCCTCGTCGGTGACGGTGGCCTGCCAGGCCGTGTCCGCGTAGTTGCGCGGCTTGGGGTTCAGCCCCGCGGCGCCCGGGCCGTCGCCGCGCCCGAACTGGCCGTGGCAGGCGGCGCACCGAAGGGTGAACAGCTCGTGCGCCTCCTTGCGGTCGGCGGCCGAGATCGAGACCTTGGCGGCGCCGCCGCCGGCGGACTTGGCGGAAGAGGCTTCCTGTCCCTTGCAGCCGGCAAGCAGGAGGACCGCGAACAGGAGTGCCGGGGCGGGAAGGTGGCGGATGAAGGCGCGCATCGTCGGCTCCTTGGCCAGTGGTTGGGGGCAGTCGGCGGAAAAGCCGCTCAAACACTTAACGCATGAGATAATGCGTTAAGACAAGCCGCCATGTCAACCTGAAAAATCCGATGATGTTCATGTGATTTGCGCTGCCGTAACTTGCTGTAAATATTGCAATTAAGTGACCGCCCCGCCAATTCGGGGTCCCACCCCGCCTCGGGACGATGGTTCAAGGTTGCACCCGACCCAGCCCGCCCCTACGATGTCCGACCTATTCGATCCCGATTATCGAATTCACTCGTCAGGGGAGGCGCGGGGATGACGGACGACGACAGGACGCCGCACGGGGACGACAGCGGCGAGACGATGCCCATCGACCAGACCGTGCCCCTGCACCGCCCCGGCGCCGCCGCGTCCGCCTCGCCCGCCGACGAGGCAGCCGGCGCCGTCATCGGCCCCTATCAACTGGTCAGGCGCATCGGCCAGGGCGGCATGGGCGACGTCTGGCTGGCCGAGCAGTCCGAGCCCATCCGGCGCCGCGTCGCCCTGAAGGTCATCAAGCAGGGCATGGACACCCGCGCGGTCGTCGCGCGCTTCGACGCCGAGCGCCAGGCCCTCGCGCTGATGGACCACCCCTGCATCGCCAAGGTGCTGGACGCCGGCGCCACCGGGCGCGGCCGCCCCTTCTTCGTGATGGAGTACGTCGAGGGCGAGCCGGTCACCGACTACTGCAACCGCCGCAACCTGACCACGCGCGCGCGGCTGGAGCTGTTCGTGCGCATCTGCGAGGGCGTGCAGCACGCGCACCAGAAGGCGGTCATCCACCGCGACCTGAAGCCCTCGAACATCCTCGTCGCCGAGGTCGACGGGCGCCCGTTGCCGAAGATCATCGACTTCGGCGTGGCCAAGGCCACCACGCAGCGCCTGACCGAGATGACGATGTTCACCGAGATGGGCCAGATCATCGGCACGCCCGAGTACATGAGCCCCGAGCAGGCCACCGCCGGCGATGACGACGTGGACACGCGCGCGGACGTCTATGCCCTGGGCGTGGTGCTCTACGAGCTGCTCGCCGGCGCGCTGCCGTTCGAGTCGCGCGAGCTGCGGAAGGCCGGCTACGACGCCATCCGGCGCATCATCGTCGAGAAGACGCCCTCGCGGCCGAGCACCCGGTTCGGCAGCCTCGGCGCCCGCGCCACGGAGGTGGCCGCGCACCACGGCACGGCGCCGCAGCGCCTGCGCAGCGAGCTGCGCGGCGACCTCGACTGGATCACGATGAAGGCGCTGGAGAAGGACCGCAACCGGCGTTACGAGACCGCGAACGGCCTGGCGGCCGACGTGCGGCGCCACCTGGCGGACGAGCCGGTCGTGGCCGGACCGCCCAGCCGCGGCTACCGGCTGGGCAAGCTGGTGCGGCGCAACCGCGGCACCTTCGCGGCGGTGGCCGTCATCGCCGTGGTGATGGTCAGCGCGACGATCGTCAGCTCGGTGATGTACGCGCGCGAGCAGGCCGCTTCCAGGGCAGCCAAGCGCGAGGCGGTGCGTTCGGCACAGGTCTCGCGCTTCCTGGGCGACATGCTGACGGGCGTGGGCCCGCACGTGGCGCGCGGGCGCGACACGGAGCTGCTGCGCGCGATCCTCGCCGACACGCAGAAGCGCCTCTCGAGCGAGCTGGCTGACCAGCCCGAGGTGGAGGCGACGCTGCGCCTGCAGCTGGCCCACACGTACCGGCAGCTGGGCGACTGGGACGAGGCCGGCCGGCAGCTCGAACGCGTGAAGGAGCTCGACGCGACCCACCGCCTGGAATCGCCGGGTCGCGGCGTGATCGCCGCCGGCGAGGCGGTGCTGGCCTGGGCGCGCGACGACCTGCCGGCCGCCGAGGCCCTCTACCGCGAATCCCTGGCCGCCATGGAGGCCCGCGCGGACATCGACTCGCTGGCCTGGGCCGAGTCGACCGTGCAGCTGGGCAACATCGTGGTGCAGCTCGGCCGCTACGACGAGGCCGACTCGCTCATGAACGCCGCCCTGGCCCTGTACCGCCGCAAGGCGCCCGAGAGCGACGGCATCGCGGTCACGCTCAACAGCCTGGGCAACCTGGGCCGCTACAAGGGCGACCTCGAGTCCTCGGAAACGAACTACCGCGAAGCGCTGGCCATCCACCGCCGCGTCTGGGGCGAGGATCACCCCTTTGTCGCGACCGACCTGCACAACCTGGGCCGCCTGCTGGAGGCGCGCGGCAAGCCCGCCGAGGCCGAGGAGATGCTGCTGGCCTCGCTGGCGGTGCTCGACAAGGTCCACGCGGGCCCCCACGCCGACAAGGCGACCGTCATGCGCTCGGTGGCCGAGTTCTACCTCAGCCAGTCGCGGCCGGACAAGGCGGATTCGCTGGCCCACGCCGCGCTGGAGATGACGCGCCGGATCTACGGCGAGGACGCGATGGAGACCTGGCGCGCCCGCGCGGCCATCGGCGAATTGTACCAGCGCGGCGGCCGGCTGGAGGACGCAGAGGATGTCTTCGTCGCCCTGCTGCCCGGCGTCCGTGCGAATGCATCACTCGATCCCCTGCTGCTGCCGGACCTGCTGCAACGCCTCGGCACGGTCGCCACCCGGCAGGGACGCGACCGCGAGGCCATCGCGTACTTCGAGGAGTCGATCGCGCTCTTCACCGCGACGCAGGGCCCCGAGCACCCGAACACGCTGCTGTCCCGCAACGACTGCGCCCGCGCGCTGTCGAACCTGGGCGAGGACCAGGCCGCGCTGCAGCAGCTGCAGACGGTGCTCGAGGCCCGCGAGCGCGTGCTGGGCCCGTCCCACCCCGAGACGGCGATCACCCGCGTGGACATGGGCCGCGCGCTGTGGCGCCTGGATCGGCTCGAGGAAGCCGCGGCCTCGCTGCGCCGCGGGCGCGACGACTACGCGACGGCCAAGGGCGGCGACCACCCCGGCGGCTGGAACGCGACCATGCACCTGTCCAGCGCCCTGCGTGACCTGGGTCGCGATGACGACGCGCAGGCGGAGCTGCTGGCCTGCGAAGCGTTCTTCGTCAAGCAGCAGGGTGACGCCGGCAACAGCACGCGCGTGGTCCGGATACGCCTGGCCTCCCTGGCGTTGTGCCAGGACCGGAAGGACGACGCCCAGCGACTGCTGCAGCAGGCGTTGGACCCGGCGCCGGGCGCCGTCGCGGACTGGTTGCCCGCGCGCGCGCAGATCGAATGCGGCACGGCGCTGCTCCACCGGAACCGCCTGGCCGAGGCGGCGGACTACCTGCAGCGCGGCTACGACCTGATGCTCGCCGCCCACGGCAAGGACGACCTCGACACGCAGGCGGCGGTGCGCCTGCTCGTCAAGTTGTGCGAGAAGCAGGGCCGCCCCGCCGACGCGGCGAAGTGGCGCGCGAAGCTGACCTGACGCATCCGGCCGCCGCCGGCGGTTCCAGGCCAGGGACATCGGCCTCCAGGAGGACCCCGTGACCGACCCGACACTGCCCGGCGTGCCTGACGACGACCGCACGCTTCCGATCGCCGGTGCCCACGGCGGCTCGCGCCGGAACGACGACGACGTCGGCGCCGTCTTCGGCCCCTATCGGCTCGTCAGGCGCATCGGCCAGGGCGGCATGGGCGACGTCTTCGAGGCGGAGCAGTCCGAGCCCATCCGCCGCCGCGTCGCCCTGAAGGTCATCAAGCAGGGCATGGACACGCGCGCGGTCGTCGCGCGCTTCGACGCCGAGCGCCAGGCCCTCGCGCTGATGGACCACCCCTGCATCGCCAAGGTCCACGACGCCGGCGCCACGGACCGCGGCCGCCCCTACTTCGTCATGGAGTACGTCGAGGGCGAGCCCATCACCGACTACTGCAACTGGCGCAAGCTGCCCACGCGCGAGCGGCTCGAGCTGTTCGTCCGCGTCTGCGAGGGCGTGCAGCACGCGCACCAGAAGGCGGTCATCCACCGCGACCTGAAGCCATCGAACATCCTCGTCGCGGAGGTCGACGGGCGCCCGGTCCCGAAGATCATCGACTTCGGCGTGGCCAAGGCCACCACGCAGCGCCTGACCGAGATGACGATGTTCACGGAGATGGGCCAGCTCATCGGCACGCCCGAGTACATGAGCCCCGAGCAGGCAGCCGGCGGCGACGACGACATCGACACCCGCACCGACGTCTACGCTCTGGGCGTGGTGCTCTACGAGCTGCTGGCCGGCGCGCTGCCCTTCGAGTCGGCCGAGCTGCGGAAGGCCGGCTACGACGCCATCCGGCGCATCATCATCGAGAAGACGCCTTCGCGGCCCAGCACGCGGCTCGGCAGCCTGGGCGAGCGCGCAACGGCCGTCGCCCTGGCGCACGGCACGGCGCCGCAGCGCCTGCGCAGCGAGCTGCGCGGCGACCTCGACTGGATCACGATGAAGGCGCTGGAGAAGGAGCGCGACCGGCGCTACGAGACGGCCAACGGCCTGGCGGCCGACGTGCGGCGGCACCTGAAGAACGAGCCCGTGACCGCCGGCTCGCCCAGCACCTCGTACCGCCTGGGCAAGCTGGTGCGGCGCAATCGCGGTGCGTTCGCCGCCGGCTCGGCGCTGGTGCTCATGCTGGCGGTGCTGGCGGTGTCGATGTCGGTGCAGGCCGGGCGCCTGGCGCGCGAGCGCGACCGCACCGCCGTGCAGGCAGCCAAGGCGGAGAGGACCACCGAGTTCCTGCAGTCGATGCTCGGCGGCATCAGCCCGGCCACCGCCCGCGGCCGCGACACGAAGCTGCTCGAGGAGATCCTGCTCAACACCGACCGGCGCACGCGGTCCGAGCTGGCCGGGCAGCCGGAGGTCGAGGCCGCGATCCGCGGCACGCTGGGCCTGACCTACACGGCCATCGGCAAGTATCCCGAGGCCATGGCCAACCTGCGAGTGGCCGACTCGCTGCAGACCGCGCTGCTGGGCGCCGACGCCGTCGCCACGCTGACGACTCGCTGCAGCCTCGGCAGCGCCCTGCACCGGGCGGGTCGCCACGCCGAGGCCGAGGCGCAGCTGCGTGCCGTCATCGCCGCCGCGCAGGCGGCCCGCGGCCCGGACGATGACGTCGCGCTCCAGGCCATGGTCGACCTGTCCGACCTTTTCATCCGCACGGGCAAGCTCAAGGAGGCGCTGGAGCTCGGCGAAGCGGCCGTCGCCGCATACGTGCGCCGTTCCGGCGCCACGCCCCAAGATGCCGACCAAGGTGCACGCCAAGATGCGCGTCAGGATGCGCTGCGCGCCAAGGCCGCGCTGGCCTTCGCCCTGGCCAACGCCGAGCAGTACGCCCGCGCCGACACGCTGATGAACGAGGTGATCGCCGGGTACGTCGCCGCCTTCGGCGAGGACCATCCGCAGACCCTCACCGCCAGGAGCACGCACGCCATCATCCAGCAGTACACGCAGCGGCCGGAGGCCGCCCTGCGGAACTTCGAGGAGGTCATCGCCGACGCCACGCGCGTCTACGGCGCGGACCATCCCGAGACGATCAAGGCGCGATCCAACCTCGCCTTCCTGTACATCAACCTGGGCCGCCTCGAGGAGGCCGAGGCCACGCACCGCGAACTCGTCGCGGCGACGACCCGCATTTACGGGGCCGACAACGCCGAGACCATCGTCTCCCGGCAGAACCTGGGCAACACGCTGCTGGCCCAGGGGCGCTTCGCCGAGGCCGAAGCCTACCTGGACGACCTCCTGGCGACCTGCCGGCGCGTGCTCGGCGCCGACCACCGCCGCACGCTGGGCGTAATGGGGCTGCTGGCATCGCTGTACGACCAACAGCGGCGCTTCCCCGAAGCGGCGGCCATGCTGGGTGAGGTCGCCCGCAACTCGGAGGCCAACCTCGGCGAGACCCACGCGGCCGTCGTCATCAACTACTACAACTGGGCCGCCAAGCTGCAGGACATGGGCGACAACCGCGCCGCCGAGCCGGTCTACCGCACCGCCCTGGACAAGCACCAGCGCGGCGACGGCACCGACAAGCCGTACGTGGCGGCCATCCTCAACGGCCTGGGCCGGGCCGTTGCCGCCAATGGCAAGGTGACAAGTGGTGCCGCGGCCGAGGCCGACTCGCTGCTGGCCTCAGGCCTCGCGATGCGCGAGCGCATGTTCGGGCCCGTGCACGCCGAGGTGGCGTACTCGCTGGCCTCGATGGGCGAGGTGCTGCACCTGCGCGGCGATCACGACGGTGCGATCACGCGCCTGCGCGCCTGCGTCGCCATGCGCGACAGCCTGATGGCGCCCGACGACTGGACGCTCGCCAGCACGCGCAGCGACCTGGCGCGGTGCCTGGTCGAGACCGGGAAGAACGCCGAGGCCATCCCGCTGCTCGAGGCGGCCATCAAGGGGCTCGAGCCGCACGACTTCACGGCGGACCTGGCGAAGGAGGCGAGGGCGCTGCTGGCGCGGGCGCGGCGGGGGTAGGGAGGACCGGCCCCGGCGGCGCCGCGCTTACGGCGTGATCCGCGCCAACTCGCGCCAGCCCAGCAGCCGGACGCCTGACCAGGACCCGTCGACGTCGCCACCGGTGACCAGCGTGAGCGAACCCGCGAGATCACCCGCCTGACGCGCCCACTGCCGCAGCCCGCGCGTCAGCGCCTCGCTTGGCGTGACCGCCGACTTCACCTCGATCGCGTCGAGGCGCGCCCCGACAAGGCGCAGCAGGTCGATCTCGTGACCGTGGTTGTCGCGCCAGAAGTACAGTTCGTGCGGCAGGCCGCGATTGAACCGCTCCTTAAGGAACTCACCCACGACGAGAGTCTCGAACAGCGCCCCTCGCAGCGGATGCGAGGTGATGTGCCCCGCCTCGTGGATGCCGATCAGGTGCGCAGCGAGCCC
This sequence comes from Candidatus Krumholzibacteriia bacterium, assembly GCA_041908585.1. Classification (GTDB taxonomy): domain Bacteria; phylum Krumholzibacteriota; class Krumholzibacteriia; order LZORAL124-64-63; family LZORAL124-64-63; genus CAINDZ01. Next base: position 1,830 of record JAYRFB010000230.1, on the reverse strand, counting down.
TGCATCGAGGAAGTAGAGCTTGGGTGTCTTCACCAGGCGCTTGCCGAGGTTCGCATGGTACGGCTGCAGGAGCATGACGATGCTGCTGGCCTGCAGGATCGAGAGCCATCCGCGGACCGTCGCGGGGCTGACGCCGGTGTCCGCCGCCAGGCTGGTGAGGTTGAGAAGCTGCGCGGTGCGCCCAGCACACAGGTGGAGGAATCGCTGGAACGTGGCCAGGTCGCGCACGGCCTGCACCTGCCGCACGTCGCGCTCGAGGTACGTGTTGACGTAGTTTGCCAGCATGAGCGTCGGCGCCAGGTCGCGATCGTAGAGAGCCGGATAGAATCCGCGCACCAGCAGCTCGTCGAGTTCGCCGGGCAGTAGGTCGGCTTTCGCCAGTTCGGCCATCGACAGCGGCAGCAGCGTCACGCCGCCGACTCGACCGGCCAGTGACTGCGCGATGTTCGCCCCCAGCCCGAACTGCTGCGACCCGGTGATGACGTATTGTCCCATCCGCCGCGCGGCGTCGACCCGCACCTGCAGGTGGGAGAACAGCCCCGGGCAGTACTGGATCTCGTCGAGCACCGCTCCGCCAGGAAACCGGTCCAGGAAACCCACGGGATCGTCGTCTGCCCAAGCCCGTTCCTGCGGCAGTTCCAGGGAGACGTACGGCAGGCCCGGGAACGCATGGCGGGCCAGGGTCGTCTTGCCGGACTGGCGGGGCCCGGTCACGGCGACGACCGGAAACCCCCTCGCCAGTTCCATAAGTGCCGTGGCTGCTTGCCGTTCGATCAAACCGAACCTCCGGGGTTTTTGTACAATTCAGGAATTATATTTTTGAATTGTACACTTATTCCACAAGATGTCAACCCCGCAACATGGTCGGAGTCGTCACGGAACAGCGACTTGAACGGTCCTTTTTGCGCCGAGCCACCGCCCCATTCTGCTAGACTCGTTCCAGCCCAGACCCGGCCCGCCACCCACCAGGTGGCGGCCCCACCCCGACCCGGGAGCCACCATGATGCCTTGCTCCATCGCCCTGCCCTCGCGCCCTGCTGCCTGCGGCCGCCGGCCCCTGGCCGCCGCCATCGTCCTGCTCGCGCTCGCGGCGTTCGCCGCGCCGGCCCTCGCCCAGGTCTGGAACGAATCCGGCGACGCCGGCGACCTGCCCTGGACCGTGCAGTCGCCCGCCGGCCTGTACGCGCTGAACCAGATCAACGGCTCACTGCAGTTCGACTCCGATGTCGACCTGTACTGTATCGAGGTGCTGAACCCGGCGCTGTTCTCGGCCAGCCTGCAGTGTGCGGTGGCGGCCGACCCGAGCATCTGGATCTTCCACTTCACCGGTCAGGGCGTGACCCACAACGATGTCTGCGCCGGCGGCGGCAAGACCATCCCGACGGGCATCCTCGGCGTGGGCACGTTCTACGTGGCGGTGGCGCCGTTCGGCCGGCAGGCCGCGAGCATCGGCGGCGACATGTGGCAGAATGCGCTGTTCACCGGCCCCCGCGCGCCCGACGGCCCCGGCGCCGGCAACAACCTGAGCAGCTGGAGCGGCAGCCCCGCCGCCGGCGTCGTGCCCTACACGATCAACTTCACCGGCGCCAGCTACTGCGGCACGGCGATCCCCGAGGAAGCGCAGACGTGGGGATCGTTGAAGGCGACTTACCGCTAGGCGGAGCGGCGGTGGCGCGTTGGTCGATCGCCGAGTTGCGCCCTTCTAGGAAGAGTCAAGCGTTTCTCGCGTCCTGAGACCCTTTCGCGCAGACCCTTCCGGGCCTCCGTTTCCGGAGGCTCTGCCTGAGGGCCTGCTTGCCCGCCCGGACGTCTTGCTTCGCCGGGCAGCCG
>JAYRFB010000229.1:0-2998 GCA_041908585.1 Candidatus Krumholzibacteriia bacterium | reverse complement strand
CGGGGTCCCCGGCCCCGGGGGGCCGGGGGCCCCGCGGGGGGGGGGCAGGGGGGGGCGGGGGGGGGGGGGGGGGCCCCCGGCCGCCCCCGCGCTCCCCGCGCACCCCGATTCCGCAAACCACTCCCGGAAGGAATCCCCGACATGGAACCGGCCCTCCGCCTGCGCGCGGTGACGAAGACGTTCGGCGCCACGGCGGCCGTGACGGACCTGGACCTCGTCGTGCCGCGAGGCTCGCTCTGCGGCATCATCGGCCCCAACGGCGCCGGCAAGACGACGACCATCCGGATGATCATGGCCATCTACTTCCCCGATCGCGGCGAGCTGGAAGTGCTCGGCCACCGGCGGGCCCTGGAGGCCAAGGACCGGATCGGCTACCTGCCGGAGGAGCGCGGCGTCTACCGCAAGATGAAGGTCGCCGCCTTCCTGCGTTTCGTCGGCCACCTCAAGAATGTCCCCGCGGCCGGCCTGGATCGGCGTATCGCGGACTGGCTGGAGCGTGTCGAGCTGGGAGCGTTCGCGAACCACCGCTGCGAGGAACTGTCCAAGGGCATGCAGCAGAAGGTGCAGTTCGTGGCCGCGGTCCTCAACGAGCCGGAACTGCTGATCCTCGACGAGCCGTTCAGCGGGCTGGACCCGGTCTCGACCCGCCTGTTGCGTGACCTGTTCCTTGAACAGCATGCGCGCGGCGCCACGATCCTCTTTTCGACGCACCAGATGGCGCACGCCGAGCAGCTCTGCGACCGCGTGGTCATGATCCACCGCGGACGCAAGGTGCTCGACGACACGCTCGACGCGATCCGCGCGCAGGACGAGCCGCGGCAGGTCGTCTGCGAGGCGCTCGGTGACGGGCCGGACCTGGCCGCCGTGTCGGGGCTGGCCTGCGCCGCCGGCGTGGCGCGCGACGGCGACGAGGTGCGCGTGACGCTGCGACCCGGCACGGACGCGGCCGCGGCGCTGGCTGCCGTCGCGGCCGCGCTGCCGAGCCGCCGCGTCGAGCTGCGGCGCGCCACGCTCGAGGACGTCTTCGTGGGCATCGTCACCGGGAAGGAGCCGGCATGCTGAGGAAGGTCGGCTGGGTGGCGCGGCGCGAGTTCGCCGCCACGGTGATGACGCGGGGATTCGTGATCGGCGTGCTGGTCCTGCCGGCGATCATCGCGCTGATGGCCTTCGTGATGCCGCGGATGATGGACGAGCGGGCGCCGCGCGTGGTCGGGACGGTGGCCGTCGTGGACGACTCGGGCGCGGTCCTGGCCGGGCTGGAACGGGAACTGGCGCCGGCCGCGCTGGCCCGGCGGCGCGTCGAGGCGGGCGAACGCCTGCGCGAGGGCGTGGCCGGCAAGCTGCCCGAGGCCGCGCGCGCCGCGGGCGGCGCCGCGGCGGAAGCCGCCCTGGACGGCGCCCTGGCCGCCGCCCTCGGCGAGGTGCCCGAGCTGCGCCTGCAGCGGATCGGGGCCTCCGAACTGGAAGCCTGGAAGGCGCGGCTCGCCGACCGGGCCGGCAGCCGCGAGGAGGACCCGGCCGAGCCGCTGGCGATCATCGCGTTGCACGCCGATGCCCTCGCGGGCAGCGGCGGCGCCTACGGGTCCTATGACCTGTACGTGCCGCCCAAGCTGGACGACCGCCTGCAGGAGGAGCTGCGGGGAGCGCTGGCGCGCGTCCTGGTCGAGGCGCGGGTCGCGGCTTCCGGGCTCGACCCCGCGCACGTGGCCGCGCTGACGGCCGTCCGGGGCGCCCGCACGCGCGTGGTCACGCCGGACGGCGAGCGGCCCTCGCACGAGGCGCTGAACCTGCTCATCCCGGCCGCCTTCATGGGCCTGCTGCTGATGTCGGTGATGTCGACCGGCCAGCAGCTGATGACCAGCACCATCGAGGACAAGTCCAGCCGCGTGGTCGAGGTCCTGCTGGCGGCCGCCTCGCCCATCGAGCTGATGACAGGCAAGATCCTGGCGCAGATGGGCGTGGGCCTGCTCATGCTCGGCATCTATGCGGCAATGGGACTGGCGACGCTGGCCTCGTTCGCGGTGCTCGACCTGGTCGACCCGGCGCTGGTGGCCTGGCTCGTGCTCTTCTACGTGCTGTCCTACACGATGATGGCGGGCCTGATGGGCGCGATCGGCGCCGCCGTCAACGACGTCAGCGAGGCAGGCACGCTGCTGGGCCCCGTCATGATGATCAACATGCTGCCCTGGCTTCTCTGGCTGCCGGTCTCGCGGCACCCGGACGGCGCGCTGGCTGTGGCGATGAGCTTCCTGCCGCCGGTGAACCTCTACGCGATGCTGCTGCGCATGAGCTCGGCCTCGCCGCCGCCGCTCTGGCAGGTCCTGGCCAGCACGGCGCTTGCCGCCGCCGGCGCCGTCGGCGCGCTGTGGTTCGCGGCCAAGGTCTTCCGCATCGCGCTGCTGCTGAACGGCAAGCCCCCCAGCCTGCGCACGCTCGTGCGCTGGGCGCGGCAGGCCTGAGGCCGGTCGGCGCGGTCAGGCAACGCGGCTGAGGAATCTCTGCCAGCGGGGCCGGAAGCCGCGGGCGGTATCGAGCGAGCCGGCCAGGCCGATCACGCGCCCGGCGATGTCGCCCCGCGCGACGAAGCCGAACCAGCGCGAGTCGGCACTCAGGTCGCGGTTGTCGCCGAGCAGGAAGTACTGTCCCTGCGGCACGCGAAACGCTGCCAGGTGCTGCCGGCGGCCGCCGCCGGCGAAGGCCACGGCGTGCGGGTGGCCGGGCAGCTCCTCGCGGGCGAATTCCCAGCCGGCCGCTTCGTCGCCCACCAGCTTCCGGAGGGCGGGTCCGTCGGCGGGGCCGTAGCCGACGGGGCTGCCGTTGACCGTGAGCCGGTTCCCGCTCATCGCGATCACGTCGCCGGGCACGCCGACCACGCGCTTGACCAGGCGCCTGCCGTCTGCCGGCGACCGGCAGGTGACGATGTCGCCGCGCGCGGGGATTGCTGGCATTTCGACGGCAATGCGTGGACGCCGATCGGCGGCGCACTGCCAGCGGCCCG
>JAYRFB010000228.1:0-3609 GCA_041908585.1 Candidatus Krumholzibacteriia bacterium | reverse complement strand
CGCCGTCGGGCCCGTCCACCTCGTACTTGACCGCGGTGCCACCGGCGTCGACGCCGAGGTACAGGTCCCTGCTCACGTTCGTCCCTTTCCGAGCGCGGCCAGCACCGCCGTTGCCGGTCGCGGTTCGCGGCTGTCGCCCAGGTCGGCGAAGCCGAGGCCGTGCAGGACCTCCGCCACCAGGAAGCAGCTGCCGGTGGCCAGCACCGCATCGCCCGGCTGCAGGCTGGCGGCCAGGTGGCCCAGCGCCACGGGCAGGCTGGCCGGCACCAGGTGCTCGCCGGGACCCGGCAGCGCGCCCCGCGCCGGGGCCAGGCCCCAGCTGCCGAACAGTTCAACCAGCTCCGCCTCGCCGCGCGCGCGCGGCAGCGAGACCGGCGCGCCGACGACGCCGCATCCGCGCAGGAGGGCGCCGACCTCAGCCGGCAGTTCCTTGTCGTGCATGGCGCCGAACAGCACCAGGCGGCGGCCGGTGCAGGGCCGTGCCGCGAACGTGCCGAGAGCCTCGGCCAGCGCCTGCGGATTGTGGGCCGTATCCAGGATCCAGTCCGGCTCCCGCAGCAGGAGCTGGAACCGCCCCGGCAGGAAAAGATCCCGCAGGGCGGCCGCCGGGTCGGGCGGAAGCAGGCGCTCGCCCGCGCCGCCCTCGAGCCTGGCCAGCGCCATCAGCGCCAGGGCCACGTTGCGGCGCAGCACGGGCGCGCCCGGATCCGGCAGCCCCGTGAAGACGCGATCGCGCAGCGCCAGTCGCCAGCGCCCGGACGCTTCGTCCTCCCAGCGCGCCAGCTCGTCCAGGAAGTGGCAGGGGCTGCCGGCGGCCACGGCCGAACGGAAGACCTGGGGCCGCAACTCCTCGTCGACCGCGCAGAACAGCGGCACGCCGCGCTTGAGCAGGCCCAGCTTCTCGGCGGCGATCGCCTCGCGCGTGGCGCCGAGGATGGCCTGGTGGTCGAGTCCCACCGATGTCAGCAGTGTCGCCCGGGCCGGCAGCGCATTGCTGGCGTCCAGCCGCCCGCCGAGGCCCGCCTCGCAGCAGAGGAAGTCGACCGCCGCGTCGCGCGCCACCAGCACCGCGATCGCCGTCAGGACCTCGAACCAGCTGGCGACGTGCCGTTCCGCAAGCGGCTTCATCGTCTCCACGTAGTCGGCAAAGGCGCCGGGCGGCAGGGGCCGGTCGTCGATGAGGATCCGCTCGTTCACGTGCAACAGGTGCGGGCTGGTGTAGGTCGCCACGCGGTGCCCCGCCCGCTGGAGCAGGTGCGCCAGCGCCCGGGTCGTGGAGCCCTTGCCGTTCGTCCCCGCCACCACCAGCGTCGGCAGCCCGCGCTCCGGGCGGCCCAGGTCCTCCAGCATGCCGTTGATGCGGTCGAGGCCGGGCCGGATGCCGAAACGGTTGAGCGCGAACAGCCAGCGCGTGGATTCGTCCGGCGGCTGGAATGGCGGCGGCAGGTCGGGGGCAATGGCCGGTTCGCCCGGGAAGGACCCGTCGCCGGATCCGCGCGTGCGCTCGAGCGTCATCGACGGCCTACCCCCGCGGCGGCCGGCGCACCGAGACGTCCCGCCCCTCGGTGAACCACTGCAGCGTCGCCTCGAGCGTGGCCTTGAGATTCTTGCGCTCGCAGATGATGTCGACCATCCCGTGCTCGAGGAGGAACTCGGAGGACTGGAAGCCCGGCGGCAGGTCGCCCCCGATCGTCTGCTTGATCACGCGCGGGCCGGCAAAGCCGATCAGGGCGCCGGGCTCGGCGATGTTCAGGTCGCCGAGCGTCGCGTAGCTGGCCGTCACGCCGCCGGTCGTCGGGTTGGTCAGGATGGAGATGAACGGAATCCCTTCCTTGCGCAGGCGGGCCAGCACGGCGCTCGTCTTGGCCATCTGCATGAGCGACAGCAGGGATTCCTGCATGCGGGCGCCGCCGCTCTGGCTGAGGATGATGGCCGCCTCGCGGAAGCGCAGCGAATCGAGCAGCGCGCGGGCGATCTTCTCGCCAACCACCGAGCCCATGCTGCCGCCCATGAAGGAGAAATCCATGATCGAGGCGGAGACGGGGATGCGGCCGATCTCGCCGCGACCGGTGATGACCGCGTCCTCCTTGCCCGTCTTCAACCGCGTGGCGCGGATGCGGTCGCGGTAGCGCTTGGCGTCGCGGAAGTCCAGCGCGTCCCGGCTCGTGATGCCGCGATGCGTCTCCGCCCAGGTACCCTCGTCGAACAGCAGCTCGAGGTACTGCTCCGTCGTGAAGGGCAGGTGGTGGCCGCAGGCGCCGCAGACCCACAGGTTCCGGTCGAGCTCGCGGTGGTAGAGCACCTCCGAGCACTGCGGGCACTTGCGCCACAGGTTGTCGGGGATGTCCTTCTTCTGCGTGCTGAGGACCTTGATGCCCTTGGCCGCCTCGTTCAACCAGGACACGACTGCCTCCCCTGACGGGCCCGTGGACTTCCGCGCGGCGCGGAACGGCGACGGAGCGCTGCGGCCGGCGGCCGCGCGCCCGACGGATATTCGGCACAAGGTAGCGCGGCGGCCCGGCGCGGGACAACCCCCGATTCGGGCCCGCCGACCCGGCGCCCCCTCCTAGCCGCCGGCCAGCGCCGAGAGGTCGCAGTCGAGGATGAGCGCGTCCTCGCCGTTGTCGGCGTAATACCTTGCGCGGACGCCGCTTTCGCGGAAGCCGTGGCGCCGGTAGAAGGCGCGGCCCGCGGTGTTGCCCCGGCGGACCTCGAGCGTGACCTCGACCAGCCCCTGCCCCAACCCCCGGCGCGCCGCCTCGCGCAGCAGCTTCGTCCCTATGCCCTGGCGCCGCCAGCGAGGGTCGGCCGCGATGTTGAGCACGTGCAGCTGGTCGGCCACGCGCCAGGCCATGAGGAAGCCGACCACGGTGCCGCCGCACTCGGCCACCAGCGGCAACCGCAGCTCGTCGGCCAGCAGCTCACCCAGCAGAGCCTCGGGCGACCACGGATCCCCGAAGCAGGTATTCTCGATCGCGATGACCGCCGCCAGGTCGGCCGGGCCGCCCTCGCGGACAACCACCTCGGGCGCGGGAGCGCTCATGCCGGGTCGCGCCGCGACCGGAAGTCGCCCGGCTCGGCGTCCGGGACCAGAGGCGTGCAGTCGAGGTTGCGGTTCAGCTCGGCATCGGAGGCCCGCAGGTAGGAAGGCACGAGCCGGAACGGCTCGATCGGTTCCAGCTCGCCGCGCGCGACGGCCAGGGCCAGGTCCCGCGCCGTCGCCGGATGGGCGGAAGTCCAGGCCCGCCGCCGCGGGGCGCCACGCTCGCGCAGCTCGGGACGCAGCGTCCCGCCCTGGCCGAGCAGGAGTCCCGCACCCTCGCCGCCGTAGACCGGCGCCTCGGGATCGCCCGTCGCCTCGACCAGCCGGGACCACCACCGGTCCGGCGTCGCCGCCGCCGGCGCGGCCAGGGGTTCACCCCACACGGCGCCGCGCCGGTACGCGGCCGCGAAGACCTCGCCGCGCCGCGCATCGAGCACCGGCACGGCAAGCTCCGCGTCGGGATGGTCGGCCAGGAGCGAGGCGGCCATGGCGGCCAGCGTCGAGGCGCCGTAGAGACGGCAGCCCAGCGCCCAGGCCAGGGCCTTGGCGGTGGCGACGCCGATGCG
>JAYRFB010000227.1:0-7582 GCA_041908585.1 Candidatus Krumholzibacteriia bacterium | reverse complement strand
TTCCGCTGGCAGTGACTCCAGTGGTAGCCGATGCGCTTGAAGCGCCAATCGGAGCGGAACTCGCTGTGGAAGCGGCACTTGGGGTTGGGGCAGTGGGGCGGAACGAAGCTGTCGGTGGATGTGTTCATACCCGGCCTGGGCAACTGCCGGGCCGGGCACAATCTCGACGGCACAACCGAGGGGTTGCGCTCCACCCGTGAAGCCCGATCTTGTTGGCCTCAGATCCGGTTCCACCGCCCCAGGGGATGTTCGATGATCAGCTCCCGCCTCCTGTTGATCCTGGCCCGCACCTGGCTGGTGCTCGGGTCGCTGAGCCTGGTCTACGCGGCCACCCGCCTGTTCCGACGCGCACTGGAAGCGGGCCTCAACCCGATCCACCTGTACTGGATCGTGCCGACGGCCGCACTCGCGGGCGCGTTCAAGGCGCGCTTCGTCATGCGACGCCGCATGCGCGCGAATATCGCGCGCTTGAACGCCACCGAGGGGAAGCTCTGGTTGTGGCAGATCTACCCGCCGCAGCTGTTGGCATTCATCCTGTCCATGGTGACCCTCATGGCAGTGCTCAAACGAGCGCTGGCCGGCAATGGCGCCGGATTGGGCGCCCTGGGCGGAGTCGACGTGCTGGTCGCCGTGGCTCTGGCAGCTGCGTCTCTGGAATACCGCGGGGCGACGGCCAAGGCGGCGACCAGGGCGGCGGTCGGATAGAAGCCGCGTCGGGCGGCGTTGCCGGCGCGGTGGCAGGAATACTGCCGGGTGCGGGTGCGGACGCGGGTGCCGGCTCGGCAGCGGGCGCATGAGTTGAAGTACGCGGCGTGGAAGGCCGGGTGGCGCCACCCGCGCAGGCATCTGTCGCGGGCGGACACGATTTCGACGGCACAACCCTAATTTTGCCGCCGCGCCGCCGCGATCACGTCGCTCACCTCGTCCGCGCCGACCCCCAGATGCGCCAGCGCCTGCCGCGTGATCTCCAGCCCCGCCTCGCGCCGCGGCTGCACAACCTCGTACACGCCCAGCCCGTACAGGGCCTCGCGCGCGGCATCGGACTCGGCCCGCGCCACCATGTGCAGGTCCGGGCGCCGGGACCGGGCCAGCTTCGCGACGGCCAGCGACGTCTCGCTGGCCGGCACGGTGACGACCAGCAGGCGCGCGGTCTCCACGCCGGCCGCCTCCAGCACCGCCGGCTGCGCGCCGTCGCCGTAGACCGTGGCGGCGCCCGCCCGCCGGCAGGCTTCCAGCCGGTGCTGGTCCAGCTCCACGGCCACGAACGCCAGGTCCAGCCGCTGCAGCGTGCGCGCGACCTCCAGGCCGACGGCGCCGGCGCCGACGATGATGACGTGGCCGGCCAGCCCCTCGCGCACGAGGTTGATCGTCTGCAGCGGATCGCGCGGGGCGCGGGCTCGCAGCCGGCGGTAGACCGGCGCGGTCAGCCGCGAGACCGGCGGCGTCGCGAACATCGTCACCAGCGCCACGGCCAGCAGAAGCGAGTACTGCGCCTGGTCCAGGTGGCCGCCGTCCACGCCCACGCGCGCCAGCACGAACGAGAGCTCGCCGACCTGGAACAGCGTCAGGCCCGCAGCCAGCGGCACCACGTTCCCGTACCCGAACGCGCGGGTGAGCAGGGCGAACACGGCGCCCTTGAGCAGCGCCAGCCCCGCCGCCAGCGCGACCACCAGGCCCAGGTGCGCCCGCAGGTAGTCCGGATCCAGCAGCATGCCCACCGAGACGAAGAACAGCAGGCCGAACAGGTCGCGCAGCGGGATGATGTCGCTGAGGGCCTGGTGGCTGTGCTCGGACTCGCTGAGCACCAGCCCCGCCACCAGAGCCCCGAAGGCGAAGGAGAGGCCCACGCGCCAGGTGGCGTAGCCCACGCCCAGGCCCAGCGCGGTTACCGCGAGCAGGAACAGCTCGCGCGAGTTCCAGCGGCTGATCGCCGCCATCAGCCGCGGGACGATGCGCTGGCCGAAGACGATCATCACGCCCAGAAACACGGCGGCCCGCGCCACGGCGCCCCCGAGCCCCGCCAGGCCGTCCTGCAGGCCGCCCAGCTTGGGCAGCAGCACCATCATGGGCACCACCGCCAGGTCCTGCACCAGCAGCATGCCGATCATTACGCGGCTCGACAGCGTGCCCAGGCGGCCGTGCGCCTGCAGCGTCTTGAGCACCACCATCGTGCTCGAGAGCGAGACCGCCGCCCCGAACCACACGGCCGCCGGCCAGGGCCAACCCAGCCAGCGCACCATCCCGGCGCCGCAGGCCATGATCACCAGGATCTGCACCGGCGTGCCCAGCAGCGCCACTCGCCGCACCGGCCGCAGGTCGCTGAGGGAGAATTCCAGCCCCAGCGCGAAGAGCATCAACGCGACGCCGATCTCCGCCAGCAGTTCGATCTGGTGATGGTCGGAGATCAGGCTCTGGCCCGTAAGCGGGCCCAGCACGATGCCGGCCAGGATATAGCCGAGGATCAGCGGCTGGCGCAGGCGCTGTGCCACGATGCCGCCCAGGAAGCCGGCGGTGACGATGATCGCGATGTCGGAGGCTATGCCCATCGGGTCTCCTGGCTTCCGGACGCGCGCAACGGGTCAGCTCAGTTCGCCGAAGCACTCGAGTCCGCGGCATTCCCGATGAGTTCGCGGTGCACGCGTTCACGCTCGCGCTCGATCTGCTCGCCGGTCGCCCCCAGATGATGCAGCGTGGCCGCCACCAGGGCCAGCGCCACCTCGCCTTCGCCCGAGAACACCGCGTCTGCTCCGCCGGCACGCACCGTGTGCAGTTCGCGCAGGGTCGCCGTGCGGGCCAGGACGTGCAGGTCGCGGTTCAGTTCGCGGGCCACCCGAATCAGTTCGCGGCTGCTGGGCAGGTCCGCCGTGATCACGAGCGTGCCGGCGGTCGCCACGCCCGCTTCGGCCAGCGTCTCGGGCCTCGTCGCGTCCCCGTAGACCGCGGCCTCGCCCTGGGCCCTCAGCGCGCGCACCGTCTCCATGTTCATCTCGACGATTGTCGGCGCGATGCTGTTGCTCCGCAGCAGGTCGGCGACGGTCCGGCCGGTCGGGCCGTAGCCGACGACGACGGCGCGGTGCGCCCCTGTCTCGGCCGGTGCGTTGGCCGTCTCCGATGCGGGGGTCCGGCCGCGGCGGCGCGCGGCCGGCGCCTCCAGCCGCTCCAGGGCCCTGGCCAACGGGTCAACCAGCCGGTAGAGGAGCGGATTGACGACGATCGAGATGATCGCCGTCGCCACCACCACGTTGAGCATCGCCGGCTCGGCGATGCCCAGCGCGATCCCGAGCGCCACCAGGATGAACGAAAATTCGCCGATCTGGGCCAGCGCCACCGCTACGACCAGCGCGGTGCGCACGGGGTAGCGAAGCAGCAGGGTCACCACGATCGCGATCAGCGGCTTGCCCACCAGCACGACGGCAAGCGCAGCCAGGATCACTGCCGGCTGTTCCAGGACATAGGCGGGATCGAGCAGCATGCCGACCGAGACGAAGAAGAGCACCGCGAACGCGTCCCGCAGCGGCAACGCCTCCGAGGCCGCGCGCAGCCCGAACTCCGAACGGGCCACGACCAGTCCGGCCAGGAACGCCCCTAACGCCATCGACACGCCGAAGAGCCTGGCCGCGCCCACCGCCACACCCAGGGCGATCACGAGCACGGTCAGCGTGAACAATTCGCGGGAACCTGTCGCCGCGGCGCGCTCCATCAGCCACCGTACGGCCTTCTCGCCCAGGATCGCGATGACCGCCGCGAGGCCCGCGATCTTGAGCACGGCAATCCCCAGGGCGGCCGCGATGCCCGCCGGACCCTCGCCGGCCCCCAGGATCGCCGGCACCAGGACCAGCGCCAGGACCACGAGCAGGTCCTCCACCACCAGCCAGCCGACGGCGATGTGCCCGGCCGGCGTGTGCAGCGCGCGATTGTCGGAGAGAACGCGCACCAGGACGACGGTGCTCGCCACGGCCAGCGCCAGCCCCAGCAGGAGGCTTGCCGGTACGCTCCAGCCGATCAGGCCGCCCAAGGTCGCCCCCAGCGCGGTGGCGACCGCGCTCTGCGCGACAGCGCCCGGCACCGCAACCCGACGCACCGCCAGCAGTTCCCTGATGTGGAACTGCAGGCCGACGCCGAACATCAACAGGATGACACCGATCTCCGCCAACTGTTCCGCCAGCTTCAGGTCGGCGACGAAGCCTGGCGTGTGCGGCCCGATCAGCACTCCGCCCACCAGGTAGCCGACGATAGGCGACAGCCGCAGCCTCTGCGTCAGTGAGCCGAAGATCAGGGCCGCGGTCAGGCCCCCGGTCAGGGTCAGGATCAGGCCGTAGTCGTGCATTCGACTCCGCTTCGTGCGTGACCGCCCGCAGGCGGGCCCGGGTCGTCAAACCCAAAAAGGGGGCCGGCGGCATCAGCCCGCCGGCCCCGGCCCCGTGGCTCCCGGTCGGGCGCCGCGCTCAGCCGCCCGCCATCGCCCGGATGCCCGCGTCCGCCAGGTCCTTGAACGAGCCGAAGAACAGGCCCAGCGCCAGCGTCGGCACGGCCAGGCAGGCCAGCACGACGTACTGCAGCCAGTGCAGGCGCAGCGGCGAATCGTCGGCGCCCGGCTCCGGCCGCGACAGGATCATCACCTTCGCGACACGGAAGTAATAGTACAGGCTGACCACCGAGTTCAGGGCAGCCAGGATCACCAGCCAGAACCACTGCCGGTCCATGACGGCCATGAAAAGGTACAGCTTCCCGACGAAACCCGCGAACGGCGGCAAGCCCGTGAGCGAGCCCAGGAAGATCACCATCATCACGCCGACCGACCAGTGCATGCGGTAGAACAGGCCCTTGTAGTCCCCCAGCTCCTCGCTCTTGAGGTGGTTGTTGACCGCCACCACGAAGAAGAAGGCGCCCAGGTTCATCAGGGTGTAGACCAGCAGGTAGAAGAGGATCGCGGCCAGGCCAGCGTCGCTCAGCAGCACGAAGCCCATCAGCAGGTAGCCCACGTGGGCGATGCTGGAGTAGGCCAGCATGCGCTTGACGTTGTCCTGCCTGAGGGCCACCAGGTTGCCGAAGGTCATCGTCACGGCCGAGATGACCGCCACCAGCAGCGGCCAGTTGATGGCGTCGATCAGCGCGACACTGGCGGCCGGGTTGGTGCCCACGGCCAGCGTCGAGTAGAAGAAGCGGATCATCAGCGCGAAGCCGGCCGCCTTGGGGCCTACGCTGAACAGCGCCGCGACCGGCGTCGGGGCACCTTCGTAGACGTCCGGGCACCAGAAGTGGAAGGGCACCGCGGCGATCTTGTAGCTCATGCCCGCCAGGATGAGCACCACAGCCACGAGCAGGCCGAACGGGTCGGTCCCGCCGGCCAGCAGCGCCTCCCTGATCCCGTCGAAGCGCAGCGACCCGGTCAGGCCGTACAGCAGCGACAGGCCGTAGAGCATGATGGCGCTGCTGACGGCGCCGAAGATCACGTACTTCAGCGACGCCTCGGTGCTCCGCAGGCTGGTGCGCATGTAGCCGGCCATCACGTAGCTGGCCAGGCCCACGCCCTCCATCGACAGGTAGAGCATCAGCAGGTCGCGCGATTCGGCCATGACCATCATCGCCAGGGTCATCAGCACGGTCAGGGAGAAGAACTCTCCCTTGTTCTCGCGCCGGCGCCCCATGATCTCCTCCGACGTCCAGGCGTACAGCACCGTCGCCAGGCCCGCGAAGACGAACAGCAGGCGGAAGAACGTCGCCAGGCCGTCCACGACGACCAGGTCGCCCATGATGGCCCGCCCGCCGGCGGGCAGCGACGAGTTCGCGTCAGCGGCCGCGAGCGCGCCGGCCACGACCAGGCCGAGGACCGAGATCGCGAACGGCACCACGATGCGCCGACCGCGCGCCACCATGTCGCCGAGCAGCGCCAGGAGGAACGTGAGGCAGAGCACGGCTTCCGGCAGCCACCACTGCAGGTCGGCCCAGCTCGGGATCTTCACGTGCAAGAGTTCCATGCCGGAAAGCTCCTCATGCGGGGCCGGGTCAGCCGGCCACCACCTTCACCAGGTTGTTCAGGGTGACCTTCATCAGGTCGAGCACCGGCATCGGGTACACGCCCAGCAGCAGCACGAGGATGCCGATCGGCACCAGCGTGAACATCTCGCGGGCGTTGATGTCAGGCAGATTGTCCCACTTGTCGTTCTTGGGGCCCAGGAACACGCGCTGCAGCATCCACAGCACGTAGGCCGCGCCGATGATGATGCCCAGGGCGCTGATCATCGTGATGGTGCGGAAGGCCGGGAAGGCGCCCATGAAGATCATGGCCTCGCTGACGAAGCCGCTCAGGCCCGGCAGGCCCAGCGCCGCGAAGAGCGCGAAGCTGAAGAACGAGAAGTAGCGCGGCATCTGCAGGCCCAGGCCTCCGAAGCCGTTGATCTCGCGGGTGTGGGCGCGGTCGTAGACGACGCCCACGCAGAGGAACATCATGGCCGTGATCGTGCCGTGGTTGAACATCTGCAACACGGCGCCGTTCATGCCGGCGGAGTTCATCGCCGCCATGCCCAGGAGCACGTAGCCCATGTGGCTGACCGAGGAGTAGGCGACCAGCTTCTTCATGTCCTTCTGGGCCATGGCGCAGTAGGCACCGTAGAGGATGTTGATCGCCCCCAGGGTCGCCAGGGCATAGCGGAACCACATCGCCTGGTCGGGCAGCATCGGGTAGCTGATGCGCAGCAGGCCGTAGGTTCCCATCTTCAGCAGCACGCCGGCCAGGATGACGGACACGGCCGTGGGCGCCTCGACGTGCGCGTCGGGCAGCCAGGTGTGGAACGGGAAGACCGGCACCTTGATGGCGAAGCCGATGAACAGCGCCAGCCACAGCAGGTGCCGCACGTTCGTCGCCTGCAACCAGGGGCTGTGGTTGTTCTGGTCGAACATGTGGACCATGTTGAACGTGTGCCCACCGGTGACCGGGTCGGCGGTGTTGAGGTAGAAGGCGATCATCGCCAGCAGCATCAGCACCGAGCCGGCCAGCGTGTACAGGAAGAACTTGATGGCCGCGTATTCGCGCCGCGGGCCGCCCCAGATGCCGATCAGGAAGTACATCGGCAGCAGCATCACTTCCCAGAACACGTAGAACAGGAAGAAGTCCAGCGCGCAGAAGACGCCGAACATGCCCGCTTCGAGGATGAGGAACATGGCGAAGTAGCCCTTGGTGGCCTTCTCGATGTTCCACGAGGCGAAGATGCAGAGGAACGAGAGCAGCGCCGTCAGCAGCATCATCGGCATGCTCAGGCCGTCGACGGCCATGAAATACTCGATGTTGAAGCTCTTGATCCAGCTGTGATGTTCCACGAACTGGAGCGCGGACGAGCCGCGATCGAATTGCAGGAACAGCTGCACGGCCAGGATCAGCGGCACGGCCGCGGCCGCCGCCGCCACCGTCTTGATGACCGACTTCCTCCCGCCGGGGATGAAAGCGATCACGGCCGCCCCGATGACCGGGAAGAAGGTCATCCACGATAGAATGTGCTCGCCCATTGCGTGGCGCTCCTCTCGGGTGTTCTCTCGTCGTTCCCTACAGGACCCGGTAGATCACGATCAGCACCAGCACCGAGGC
>JAYRFB010000226.1:0-25707 GCA_041908585.1 Candidatus Krumholzibacteriia bacterium | reverse complement strand
GCGACGCTCTTCCTGGTGACGACGCTGGCGAGCATCGGCCTGCCGGGCCTGGCCGGCTTCGTGGCCGAGTTCATGATCCTGTTCGGCACCTTCAGCAGCGGGACGCTCGCCCACGGGCGCCTGCTGGCGGTCCTGGCCGCCACCGGCGTCGTGCTGGGCGCCATCTACATGCTGTGGATGTACCAGCGGGTGTTCCTGGGCCGCCGCGAGAACCCGAAGAACGAGGGCCTGGCGGACCTCACCGGTCGCGAGCTGGTCGTCCTGCTGCCGCTCGTGCTGTTCATGTTCTGGCTGGGCGTGCGGCCGGGCCTGGTCCTGGACCGGGTCGAGACGAGCATCGCGCGCGTGCTGGCGCCGCTCGGGGTGGAGGGTCCGGCGCCGGCCGGCCACGGCCTGGAGCCTGGTCACGGCTCGCTGACCGAGCCCGCCGCGGGCGCGGCTTCCGGGGCCGGGCAGTTCGTGTTCCGTAACGCGGAGATGCGCTGATGAACGGATTTGTCGCGCCGCCCCTGGGCGGCCAGCTCGACGTCCTGCTGCCGTACCTGGTGGTCGCCGTGGGCGGCCTGGCGATCATGCTCGTGGATGCCCTGGTCCGCGCGCGGCGCCAGGACCACCTGTCGTTCCTGACGCTCGTGGTGCTGCTGGGGGCGGTGCTCGCGCAGCTGGCCCGCGGCGGCGGCGGCGACCGCGAGGTCCTGGCCGGCATGATGACGGTCGGCGACTATGCGCGCTACTTCAACCTCCTGTTCGCCGGCTGCGGCGTGCTGACGACCGTGTTCGCCGGCGCCGTGATCGAGCGTGACGGCCGCCCGCGGCCCGAGTTCTACCCCCTGCTGCTGTTCGCGATCCTCGGCATGATGGTGCTGGCGGCGGCCTCGGACCTGCTGACCGTCTTCCTGGGCATCGAGACGATGAGCCTGGCGGTCTACGTCCTGGCCGGCGGCGTGCGCGGCAACGTCCGCAGCAGCGAGGCCGGCTTCAAGTACCTGCTGCTGGGCGGCTTCGCCTCGGCCTTCCTGCTGATGGGCATGGCGCTGCTGTACGGCTTCGCCGGCGGCACGGCCTTCGCCGACATCGCCGGCGCCCTGGCCGCCCGCGAGGGCGACCTGGGCCTGGCCATGCTCGGCGGTGGCCTGGTGCTGGTCGGCTTGGGCTTCAAGGTGGCGATCGTCCCGTTCCACATGTGGACGCCGGACGTCTACGACGGCGCCCCGGCCTATGTCACCGGCTTCATGGCCACGGCCGTCAAGGCTGCCGGGTTCGCCATCCTGGTGCGCTTCGCTTGGCTGATGCAGCCGCAGCTGGCCTTCGTGTGGTACCCGGTGCTGGCCACGCTGGCCGTGGTGACGATGTCCGTGGGCAACCTCGTCGCGCTGGCGCAGAACAGCGTCAAGCGGCTGCTGGCCTGGTCGTCGATCGCGCACGCCGGTTACCTGATGCTGGGCGTCGTGACGCTGATTTCCCCTGCGACCGGCGGCAGCGCGCAGATGGTGCTGGGCCGCGAGGTGGGCGAGTCGGCGGGTTCGGCGCTGCTCTTCTACCTGCTGGCCTACAGCCTGATGAACCTGGCTGCGTTCGGCGTCGTCGGGGCGCTGGGTTCTCGCGAGGGCGAGGCCGACGACATCGAGCGCTACGCCGGGCTCAGTCGCCGCCGGCCGCTGGCGGCCGCGGTGCTGGCCATCGCGATGCTCTCGCTGGCCGGGATCCCGCCGATGGTCGGCTTCATGTCGAAGTTCTACCTGTTCTCGGCGGTCGTGCGGGCCGGGCTGGTGCCGCTGGCGGTCATCGGCGTCATCAACTCGCTGGTGTCGGTGTACTACTACCTGCGGCTGCTGGTCGTCATGTACATGAAGCAGCCGGAGCCGGGCGGCTACGACGGCCGCGAGCCGCTGGTCGTGGGCGCGGCGGCGATGCTGGCGGCGCTGGTGCTGGTGCTGGGTGTCGTGCCGGACGCGGTGCACCGGGCGGCGGTCGTCGTCTTCCGGCAGATGTCGTTCTGAGCCGGGGCGCCGCCTGGGCGTGAGCGAAGGCGGCGCCGGCCCAGGCAGTCGTTCGCGGAGGGCGCGATGGGTGTGGTGACGGTCAATCCCGCGACCGGCGAGAGGCTGGCGGAGTACCCGCGGCAGGATGCCGCCCAGGTGGCGGCGGTCCTGGCACGGTCGGTGGCGGCGGGGCGCGACTGGTCTCGTCAACCGGTATCGCGGCGGGCGGCGCTGCTGCCGGCGCTGGCCGGCCGCCTGCGGGCCCGTGCCGACGAGCTGGCGCGACTGATGAGCTGCGAGATGGGCAAGCCCGTGACCGAGGCCCGCGCCGAGGTCGAGAAGTGCGCCTGGCTGTGCGAGGTCTATGCCGAGCGCAGCGCGGAGTGGCTCGCCGACACGCCCATGACCGCCGACGGCCTGCGCCATGCCGTTGCCTACCAGCCTCTGGGCGTCATCCTGTCGATCATGCCCTGGAACTACCCGCTGTGGCAGGCGCTGCGCTTCGGCGTGCCCACGCTCACGGCCGGCAACACGAGCCTGCTCAAGCACGCCTCCAACGTCACCGGCTGCGGCCTGGCCATCGCCGAGCTGTACGCCGAGGCCGGCTACCCGGAGGGCTGCTTCCAGACCATCGTCGCCGACCATGCGGTCGTCTCGGGCCTGATCGCGCATGACGACGTGCGGGGCCTGTCGCTGACCGGTTCGGTCGAGGCCGGGCGCCGCGTGGCGGAGCTGGCGGGCCGGCACCTCAAGAAGGTGGTGCTCGAGCTGGGCGGCAGCGACGCGTTCATCGTGCTGGAGGACGCGGACCTCGAGGCCGCGGTGCGCGGCGCGGTCACCGGCCGCATGCTCTGCACGGGCCAGAGCTGCATTGCGGCCAAGCGCTTCATCGTGGCGCGCCAGGTGGCCGGCGAGTTCACGGCGCGTTTCGCCGCCGCCATGGCGCAGCTGCCGGTGGGCGACCCGCTGGACGCGGCGACGCGCGTGGGTGCCATCGTCAACGAGGACGAGATGCAGGTGCTGGCCGACCAGGTCGGCGACGCCGTGCAGAAGGGCGCGCGCCTGCTGACGGGCGGGCGCCGGCTCGATCGCCCCGGCTGCTTCTTCCCGCCCACGGTCCTGTCGGAGGTCACGCCCGACATGGCCGTCTGGCGCGACGAGGTGTTCGGGCCGGTGGCGCCGGTCTTGGCCGTCGCCGACGACGAGCAGGCCGTGCGCCTGGCCAACGACTCGGTGTTCGGCCTGGGCGGCAGCGTCTGGACGCGGGACCTCGAGCGCGGGGAGCGCCTGGCGCGGCGCCTGGAAGCCGGCACGGTGTTCGTGAACTCGATCGTCAAGAGCGACCCGCGCATGCCCTTCGGCGGCGTCAAGCAGAGCGGGCTCGGGCGGGAACTGTCCTGGCACGGCCTGCGCGAGTTCACCAACGTCCAGGGCGTGAACGTCTATCGCGCGTAGGGGAGCGGGCCGAGAGGCCGGCCGGGGCGCCGCGGGCGTCGGCGCCCGGGCGTCGTTCAGATCTGCTCGACGCGCAGCACCTCGGGGATGCGGGACTTCAGCCGGGCCTCGACGCCCTGCTTGAGCGTGACCATGCTCATGGGGCACGAGCCGCAGGCCCCGCGCATCCGCACGAGGACCACGCCCTCGTTGAAGTCGATGAACTCGATGTCGCCGCCGTCGGCCTGCAGAGTGGGCCGGATCTCGTCGAGAACGGCCAGGATCCTGTCCTTCATGGCTACGTCCTTGGTGGGGGTCGGGCCGCGCCCGCGGCGGCCGCCGGTCTTGCACCAAAGCTAGGCCAGTCGCGGCGGAACTTCAACCCCGCCTGAGCGCTTGTCCGGCGGCGTCCGCTGACCTACGATGCGGTCGGCGCCGGCCGGGGCCGCCGGCGGCGTGCCGGGACGGCCCGGTCGACCGAACCCGGGAGTGCACCCTTGAGCGAACACCTGGCCGAGCAGCTCTTCTGCCTGCGGGAGCTCGTGCTGGCTGCCGGAGGCCTGGCCCTGGACAGCTACGGGCGCGTCACGCAGGTCGAGGCCAAGAGCGCCACGGAGATCGTGACGGAGGTCGACCGGCGGATCGAGGACCTGCTCATCGAGGGCCTGGCCCACGACTTTCCCGGCGATCACGTCATGGCCGAGGAATCGGGCCGGCACGATGGCCTGCCGGGCGGGCGCACCTGGTACCTGGACCCGCTGGACGGCACCACGAACTACGCGCACGGCTACCCGTTCTTCGCCGTCTCCGCCGGCTGCGCCGGCCCCGAGGGGCTGGAGCTGGGCGCCGTGTTCGTGCCCTACCTGGACGAGCTCTACCTGGCCCACCGTGGCGGCGGCGCCGTGCTGGAACGGCCGCGCCATGGCGAGAGCCGGCCCCTGGAGCCGCGCCGCCCGGTGCCGCTGGAGCGCGCGCTGCTGGCCACGGGCTTCCCCTACGTGCGCGACGAGGCGGTGGACCGCACGCTGGCAGCCGCCGGCGCGTTCCTCAAGGCCCCCTGCCACGGGCTGCGGCGCGGCGGCAGCGCCGCGACCGACCTGGTGCATGTGGCGTCCGGCAAGCTGGACGGCTACTTCGAGCTGCGCCTGCGCCCGTGGGACACGGCCGCGGGCACGCTCGTCGCGCGCGAGGCGGGGGCCATCGTCACCGACCTGACCGGACGGCATGTGGAAGTGCCGGACCTGGGCGTCGTCGCCGCGGCGCCGGGGCTTCACGCGACGATGCTCGCGGTCCTGGCCGCGACGGCCGGAACGGGGGCGCCATGAGCGCGGGCGACCTGCTCATCGTGGCCACGACGTTTCCCGACCGGGAGACGGCCGAGCGCGTGGTCGGGCTGCTGGTGGACGGCGGGCTGGCCGTGTGCGGCCAGGTCGGCGCGGACCTCACCTCCTTCTACCGCTGGGAAGGCGAGCTCTGCCGCGCCGCCGAAGTGGCGGCGGTGCTGAAGGTGCTGCCTGACCGCTTCGACCTGTGCCTGGGCGAGCTGAAGCTCCAGCACCCGTACGACATCCCGCAGGTCGTCGCCTGGTCGACGGATTTCGTCTCGCGCGACTACCTGGCCTGGGCGCAGGGGAGCGGCCGGTGAGCGCGCGGAGGCCGCAGGCCGGGGAGGCCGGGCGGTGAGCGGGCTGGTGACGCTTCTGACCGACTTCGGCCTGCGCGACCCCTGGGTGGCGGAGGTCAAGGGCGCCCTGCACGCCGCCTGGGCCCGCCACCCGCGTCCGGCCTGCAGGCCGGAGGTGGTGGATCTGGGCCACGACCTGCCGCCCGGCGATATCGCCGCCGCCAGCTGGTTCCTCCGGCGCGCCGCCGCGACCTTCCCGCCGGGCACCGTGCACCTGGTGGTGGTGGACCCGGGGGTCGGCTCGGAGCGGCCGGCGCTCGCCTGCGCAGCCGCAGGGCAGCGATTCGTGGGGCCGGGCAACGGGCTCTTCTCGTTCCTGAAGGACGAGCCCGACCTCGTCGTCGTCCGCCTCGAGGCACTCTGCGGGCGCGGCCATCCCCGCCACGGCGGCGTCAGCGCGACGTTCCACGGCCGCGACCTGTTCGCGCCGGCGGCGGCGCGGCTGGCCCTCGGAGAGCCGCCGGAGCTGCTGGGCCCCCTGGACGACGTCGCGGCGCTGGGCGCCGACCCGGCGATGGGTGAGGGGCCCCGCCTGGTCTGGATCGACCGCTTCGGGAACGGCATCAGCGACCTGCGCCGTGACGGGGAGGCCGCGGCAAGGCTGGCGGCGGGCGCCCGCCTGGACGTGGCCGGCGTTGACGTGCCGGGCCCGTTCGCCTGTTACGCCGAGGCGCCGCCCGGCCTTCCGTTCTGGTACTGGGGCAGCGACGGCACGCTGGAGGTCGCGGTGCCCGGCGGCAGCGCCGCGCAGGTGCTCGGACTGCGGACGGGACTGGCCCTCCGCGTGCTCGATCCGTAATTTCTGGGGGCATGGCCATCCGTACCCGACCGCCGGAGGAACCGATGAACCCGACTTCGCGCCTGCGCCGTCGCCCGGCGGTCACGCCGTTCCTGGCCGCCCTGGTCCTGCTGCCGGTCGTGGCCGGCTGCGGCTCCCAGCGCATCACCTTCCTGTACCCCGACGAGCGCGCGGACATGGCGCTGGTGGGCACGCGCACGCCGGCGCTCTACATCGACACGGTGACCGACCTGAGGCCGGCCGAGCAGCGCCAGGGGCAGGGCCACTTCTTCCACATCACGTTCCCCAAGGACGACGCCTGGGAGGCGCCGGCCACCCGCATCTACGCCGACGCGCTGGTGCAGGACCTCGAGCAGACCGGCCTGGTGGAGCTGGTGCCGCTGCCTTCGCAGGCGGACTACCTGCTGTCGGCGGACCTGCTTTCGTTCGGCTGCGAATTGCGGCGGACCGCGATGTCGTACCTGCTGACCGGCCTGATCGGCGGGGCGGCGGGCTACGCGCTGGGGGATGACGCCTCGCATCGCGCCAAGCTGGCGTTGGCCGTCGGGGCGGCGGGGATGATGGCGATTCCCGTGCCTACCGACCACCGCGCCGAGGCGGAGGTGCGCCTGACGCTGCGCGACCGCAACGGGGACATCGTCTGGCAGCGAGCCTGCCTGGGCGAGGTGGCCGACCGATCCTACATCACGCCGACGGCGCGCCCGGACCAGGACCTGGTCACGCGCAACCTGACGCGGGCGACCAAGCGCGCCAACGCCTGCCTGTTCGGCCAGCTGCGACAGTTCCTGCAGGAACAGTCGACCGGCGCCGCGAGCGGCAGCTGAACGAGGCAGGGCCGGGGCCGGCCGCCGTCCTCAGAGCAGCTCGGCGGCCAGCGATGCCAGCTCGCTGCGCTCGCTCTTGGCCAGCGTGATGTGCCCGTGGATCGGGTGCTGCTTGAAGCGCTCGACCACGTAGGTCAACCCGTTCGACGACGCATCCAGGTACGGGTTGTCGATCTGGTAGGCGTCGCCCGTCAGGATCACCTTCGAGTCCTCGCCCGCGCGGCTGACCACGGTCTTGACCTCGTGCGGCGTCAGGTTCTGCGCCTCGTCGATGATGATGAACACCTTCGGCAGGCTGCGCCCGCGGATGTAGGTCACGGCCTCGGCCTCGACCACGCCGGTGTCGTAGAGGTACTGCACCTTGTCGCCGGCGTGCTCGAGCTTCGGGTCGACCAGGAACTGCAGGTTGTCCGAGACCGGCTGCATCCAGCTACTGAGCTTCTCGTCCTTGGAGCCCGGCAGGTAGCCGATGTCCTTGCCCAGGGGCATGATCGGCCGCGAGACCATGATGCGGCGATAGCGCTTCTCCTCGGCCACCAGCTGCAGCCCCACCGCCAGCGCGAGCAGCGTCTTGCCGGTGCCGGCCTGCCCGAGCATCGTCACCAGGCGGATGTCCTCGCGCATCAGGAGCTCGAGCGCGAACTGCTGCTGCAGGTTCCGCGCTCCGAGGCCCCAGGGGTGGCTGTCCCCGTGCTGGAGCGCCTCGACCAGCCCGGAGTCGGCGCGGAAGATGCCGCGCGCGGTGTGCTTCGGGTTCAGCGCCGACTTCAGCAGCACGCCCTCGTTCGGGCAGAGCGGGGCGTCCAGCCGCACCGGGCGGCCGGCGTAGAAGTCGTTGACCAGCGCATCGTCGACCACGTGCTCGCTCCAGCCCGTGTACAGCTCGTCGAAGTTGACGACCCGGTTGAGGAAGTCCTCGGCGCGGATGCCCAGCGCATCGGCCTTGACGCGCGCGTTGATGTCCTTCGTCACGAAGGTGACGTTGGCCCCGGCCGACTGCATGGCGACCGCCGCGGCCAGGATGCGGTTGTCCGGCTGGTTGCGGTCCATGCCCGTGGGCAGGTACTCGGTGAAGCTGCTCACCAGGATGCGCAGCGTGCCGCCGCCCGGCAGGGGCACGCCCTCGCTGAGGGACTTGCCGTCGCGCAGCGCGTCGATGTCGCGGATCACGCGCCGGGCGTTGCGGCCCTTCTCGTCGTTGCCGCGCTTGAAGCGGTCCAGCTCCTCCAGCACGTCGATCGTCAGGATGAGGTTGTGTTCCTCGAAGGCGTGCAGGCTGTCGGCGTCGTGCAGCAGGACGTTGGTGTCGAGCAGGAAACTGCGGCCGGCTGGGACGGGGATGCCGGCTTCCTCGCGGCGATGACCGTTGCGGACGTCCACGGGGTCCCTCCCTGGTCTGGTGCCACGGCGCCAGGGGCGCCGTCAGGCTGCGGTGCGGGCCGCTCCGGCGGCCCTCGACCATGGTAGCGGCTGGCTCGCGCCTTGTCCCGCGGACAATGGCGGTGCTAGAGTCCCGGCGACGCCACCCCAACCCGGCCGGGAGCCCGATGCTCGCGAACCAGCTGCCCCGAAGTGATCGGCAGGCAGGACCCCGACTTGCCGGGTTTCTGCCGCTGCTGGCGATCCTGTTCCTGCCGCTGGGGGTGCTGGCCGGGGAGGGCCCGGCGGCAACGACGTCGCCGGCCTGGCCCCTGCAGCTGCCCGCGCGCTGGCTGACGAGCAATTTCATGGAGTACCGGGGCGGTCGCTACCATGCCGGCATCGACCTGAAGACGCGCGAGCGCGAGGGCTTTCCGGCCTTTGCCGCGGAGGACGGCTGGGTGGAGCGGGTGCGCGTGACGCCGGGAGGGTACGGCCGCGCGCTCTACCTGCGCGGGACCTCCGGGCGCACCTACGTCTACGCCCACCTGGCGCGGTTCGCCGACGAGGTCGAGCGCCGCATCGCGGCCCGGCAGCAGGCGTCCGGGCAGTACCGCGTCGAGCTGGAGCCCGCGCCCGGCGAGTTGCCGGTGGTCCAGGGCCAGGCGGTCGGCCTCTCCGGGCAGAGCGGCACCACGGGCCCACACCTGCACTTCGAGGTGCGCGATGCGGCCGGCCGGCCGCTGGACCCGCTGGCGACGGGCTTCGCCGTGCGCGACACCATCGCACCGGTGATCCACCACGTGCGGGCCGTGGCCGCCGGCGCGGCCACGCTCCTGGCCGGCGGCGCGACGTCGGCGCTGCTGCCGGTGGCCGGGCGCGCGGATGGCCCGGTCGCCGCGCTGCGCGCCAGCGGGCCGGTCGCTTTCACGGCCCGCGTCGTGGAGGCCACCGACCCGGCGGGCCACCGCCTCGAGCCCTGGCGGCTCGAACTGACGGTGGACGGCGAGGTGGTCTACCGCCGCGACAACGAACAGTTCGACTTCGCCGACAATGCCCAGCAGCGCCTCGAATGGCTGGAGACGGGCGGTCTGCGCGAGCAGTGGCTCCACCGCGACCCCGCCGTGACGGTGCCCGGCCGGCAGGGCGGGACCTGGTACCTGGGACAGGCGGGTGCCGGCCTTTCGCCGGGACGTCACCGTCTGGAACTGCTGGCGATGGACCGGGCGGGCAACCGGTCGCACACGTCCTGGGAGCTGGAGGTCCTCGAGCCCGGTACCGGGCCCGGGGCGGCCGGATCCGGTTGGCAGGCCCAGGACGTGCATCTGGAGGTGGAGGCCAACCTTCGTGACCCCATCGTGTTGGCACCGTTGTTCGAGGTGGTGCCTGAAGGTGCGGAGGCCCTGGTCCGCCGGCTCGACCCGGCCGCCGGTGACCCCGTGCTGGCGCCCGTCACGCTGGCCTGCATGCCGGGCCCCGCGCCGGACAGCGCGCAGGCGGAACAGGCCCGCCGGCAGGGCCTGCTGCCGCTGGGACGGCAGGTCGCCTGGGCGGCCGCCTCCTGGCCGGCGGTGGCCGACCCGGTCGTGGACCTCCCCGAGGGGACCGTACCGGTGGCCGCCGGCGCCGGGACGCGGCTCTTTCGCTGGGACGGGAACACCTGGATCGAGGCCGGGCCGCCCCTGGACGCCGCGACGCCCGGCGGGCCGGCGCGCTTCGCCCTGGGCCGCCCAGGCACCTATGCCGCCCTGGCGGACACGGCGGCGCCGACCGTCGGCGATGCGCCGCTGCGGGCGCGCCCGCACCCGGGCTACGGCCCGCCCGTGGCCGGCCTGACGCCGCCGCGCTGGGAGCCGGTCATCGTGCCGGTGCGCGACGACGGCTCGGGCATCGATGCGGCCTCGCTGCAGGCGCGCTGGGACGGGGAGCCCCTGGTGGTGGAACCGGACCTGCTGCGCGGACGGGTCCTGGTGCCGGTGCCCGACGCGGCCGGCGCCGGGCCGCACCGCCTGGAGCTGGAGGCGACCGACCGGGCGGGCCGGCGCACGGGGGCGACCCTCGTCGTCGAGTGCGCGGGCAGCCGCTGAACCCGCCTCGTGGCGGTTGGCAAGCTGGGGGCTTAATATGGGCCGGATGTGGCCGAACCCAGCCTGAACATTCGACTTCGCTGCGTACGGCGGCCGTCGCCCCCGGGGTGCCGTCGCCGAAAGGAACGAGCATGCGCATTGCCTTCGTCGCGCAGCCCATCGACCCGGTCCTGCCTCCGCGGCAGAACTCGATCGGGCTGATCATCCGGCACACGGCGCTGCGGCTGGTGGGGCGGCACGACGTGACGATCTTCGTCAACGAGCGGATGAACCCGCGCGCCAACCGGCCCGACGACGGCATCGACTACCGGTTCGTCAACGACTGGCCCGACACGCCGGTCCTGAACCTGCTGGCCAAGTTCCCCAACCGCGTGCCTCAGGATCGCATCGTCCGCTCGGGGCTCTACTACGGCGGCTATGCGCGCGCCGTCGCGCGCAGCCTGCGCGGCGGGCGCTTCGACTGGGTCCACGTCCTGAACTTCAGCAACTTCATGCCGGTCTTCCGCCAGGCGGCCCCGCGGCCGAAGTACGCGCTGGAGATGCAGTGCGAGTGGCTGACGCAGTTCCCGGCCGTCGACGTGCGGCGGCGGCTGCGCGGCGTGGACCTGGTGACCGGGTCCAGCGGCTACATCGCCGACCTGATCCGGCGCGCCCATCCCCAGGTCGAGGGACATTGCGTGCCCCTGTACAACGGCTTCGAGCCCGAGCGCTTCGTGGCCGCCGCCGGCGCCGGTCGCGGCGAGGGCCGGCCGTCGACGGTGCTCTTCGTCGGGCGACTGTCGCCGGAGAAGGGGATCCACACGCTCCTGGAGGCGATGGACCTGGTCTGCCGCCAGCGGCCGGAGGCGCGGCTCCGCCTGGTCGGGCCGCAGGTGACGCTGCCGCTGGAGTACATCGTGGGCATCAGCGAGGATCCGCGCGTGCGCGCGCTCGCCGCCTACTACGACGGCACCGCCTGCAGCGACTACCAGGCCTTCCTGCGGCAGCGCGCGGGGCAGGGCGCCTTGGCCGGCCGGGTCGAGTTCGTCGGTTCCGTGCCGCAGGCCGAGCTGCCGAAGCTGTACGCCGAGGCTGACGTGCTGGCCAACCCGTCGTTCAGCGAGTCGTTCGGCATGAGCCTCGTCGAGGCCATGGCGACCGGGATCCCGGTCGTGGCGACCCGCATCGGCGGGATGCCGGAGATCGTGGTTCCGGGTGTGACCGGGTTCCTGCGCGAGGCGGGCGATGTCGAGGGCCTGGCCTCCGACCTGCTCGCGTGCCTGGAATCGGCCGCCCGCCGGGACGAGCTGGGCGCCGCCGGCCGCGACCGTGCGCTCGAGGTCTTCACCTGGGAGGCGCGGGCCCGCCGGCTCGAGCGCCTGTTCGAGGGTCAGTCGGTCTGATAGGCGGGCGGCGCGGCCGCCGACGGCACAACCTGCGGTGGGCGCCCGCGCGGCGCCGGCAAGGATCGGGACGATGCGACGAAACGGCCTTCAGGAATTCTGGGCCTACCGCGAACTGCTGTTCTTCATGGTCTGGCGCGACCTCAAGGTCCGCTACAAGCAGACGCTGCTGGGCGTCGCCTGGGCCGTGATCCAGCCGCTGGTCAGCACGCTCATCTTCTTCCTGTTCTTCGGTAAGATGGCCAAGATGCCCAGCGACGGCGTGCCCTATCCCGTCTTCGCCTACCTGGGCATGGCGGTGTGGACGTACTTCGCGGGCGCGGTGGCCTACGCCTCGAACAGCCTGGTCAACAACAGCCAGCTGCTGACCAAGGTCTGGTTCCCGCGGCTGATCATCCCCACCGCCGGCGTGCTCAGCCTGCTGCCGGACTTCCTGATCGCCTCGGCCGTCGGGGTGGTGCTGATGTTCGCCTACGGCCTGACACCGTCGTGGATGTTCCTGCTCTGGCCGCTGCTGGTGCCGGTGATGGTCGTGCTGGCGCTGGGTGCCAGCCTCATCCTGGCCACCCTGAACGTGCGCTACCGGGACGTCAAGTATGCGATCCCGTTCCTGCTGCAGATGTGGATGTTCGTGACGCCGATCATCTACCCGGTGAGCATCGTGCCCGAGAAGTGGCGCGCGCTGCTGCTGCTCAACCCGATGGGCGGCGTGGTGGACGCCTTCCGCGCCACGGCGCTGGGCGGCCGCACGATCGACTGGGCCACGCTCGGCGCGGCGCTGGGCCTGGGCCTGGTCGTGCTGCTGGTGGGCCTGCGTTACTTCACCAAGGCCGAGCGCGAGTTCGCGGACGTCATCTAGGGGGAGCCGGACATGATCGCCGTCAGTGCGCACGACATCCGCAAGCAGTACCGCCTGGGCGAGCTCAGGCAGGGCGACACCATGCTGCGCGAGGCCATCGCCGGCGTGTTCCGCGGGCGGGGACGCGGGCGGCAGCCCGAGATCCTGCACGCGCTGGCGGGCGTCGACTTCGAGATCGGCAAGGGCGAGGTCGTGGGCCTGATCGGCCGCAACGGGGCCGGCAAGAGCACGCTGCTGAAGGTGCTCTCGCGCATCACCTACCCGACCAGCGGGCACTTCGCGACGAACGGTCGCCTGTCGGCGATGCTCGAGGTCGGCACCGGCTTCCACGAGGAGCTGACCGGGCGCGAGAACATCTTCATGAACGGCTCGATCATGGGCATGAAGAAGGCGGAGATCGCCGCCAAGATCGACCAGATCGTCGAGTTCGCCGGCGTGCAGCGCTTCATCGACACGCCGATCAAGCGCTACAGCTCCGGCATGCGCCTGAGGCTGGGCTTCGCCGTGGCCGCGCACCTGGACCCGGACATCCTGCTGGTGGACGAGGTGCTGGCGGTCGGCGACGCCGAGTTCCAGAAGAAGTGCCTCGACTCGATGGACGAGCTGCGCGGCGGCGGGCGCACGGTGATCTTCGTCTCTCACAACATGGCCGCGGTGGAGAACCTCTGCCGGCGCGTGATCTGGATCGACAAGGGGCGCGTGCACATGGACGGGCCGGCGGAGGAGGTCGTGCGCGCCTACATGGGCACCTTCGCCAAGGCCCAGGCGGGCGGCGCCGACCTGGCGGCCATCGGCTCGCGCGTCGGCTCCGGGCAGGCGCGCCTGACGGGCACCGAGTTCCTGGATCGCCAGGGCCAGACGCTGAACTTCATCCGCAGCGGTGATGCGCTCACCGTGCGCGTGCGCGCGCGCCTGAACGAGATGATCCCCGACCTGCACGTCGGCGTCGAGATCCGCAACGAGATGGGCCTGCTGCTGGCGATCAGCAACAACTGGATGACGGGGCCGAGCCTGGTGCGCGTGCCGGCCGGCGACCACCGCTTCGACCTGGACATCGACGCGCTGCACCTGATGCCCGGCCGCTACTACCTCACGTTGTGGCTGAAGGGGCCGGACAGCCGCAACTACGACCTGCTGGAGAACTGCCTGGTCATGGACGTCGAGACCAGCGACTGGTACGGGACCGGGCGCGGCATCGACCCGCACTTCGGGCTCGTGTTCCTGCCCGCGCGGTGGCGCGTGGACCCGTCGCTGACCGGGGGAGCGTGACCGGGGGGCGCATCCGGCGCGCCGTCGCCGCCGTGGTCGAGGCTGCGGCGCGCGGCCTCTCGCGCCCGCTGGCGGACGCGGACCTGGCGGCACCGGCGGTGGTCTTCGCCCCGCACCAGGATGACGAGACGCTCGGCTGCGGCGGCCTCGTGGCGCTCAAGCGCGCGCGGGGCGTCCCGGTGGAGGTCGTCTTCCTGACCGATGGTCGCACCTCGCACGCGCGATTCATGGACGCCGACGAACTGGCTCGCCGACGGCGCGACGAGGCGCTGGCCGCCTGTCGCGAACTCGGAGTGCCGGCCGGGTCGGTGCATTTCCTCGGGTTCCGCGATGGCGAGTTGACGGCCGGCGTGGCGGCCGCGGCGGCGGCTGTCGCGCCGCTCCTGGCGGCGCGGCCCGGGCACGCGCTCCTGGTGCCGTACGAGGGCGACACCACCGCCGACCACCGCGCCACGCGCGCGGCGGTGCTGCGCGCGCTGGAAGCGATGCCACCGGGACCGGGACGCGTGGTGCTGGAGTACCCCGTCTGGTTCTGGCACCACTGGCCATGGGTGTGCCCGCCGGTGGCGCGCCGGCTGCGGCGCCCGGCGGTGGTGCTGGCGGGCTGCGTGGCCGTGGGCCGCCGCCTGGCGCACCTGCGCCATCGCGTGGACATCTCGGCGGTGCTGGGCAGCAAGCGGTCGGCGCTGGACTGCCATGCCACTCAGACCCGGCGGCCGCCCGACCAGCCTGCCTGGCCGGTGCTCGGCGACGTTGCCGGCGGGGATTGGCTCGCGACCTTCTTCACCGGCAACGAGTACCTGCGGCGGCGCGTCGTGGCGCCCGGCGGCGGCCGGACGCGGCCGTGAGGCGCGGCATCGCCTCGCCGGTGCCGGGCGCCGTCCGGGCCTTCCTGCGACGGGTATGGCCGCGCCGCGCCGGCACGGTGGCCGCGGGCCCGGCGCGCGGCCTGCGCTTCGACCCGGGCGGCGGCGACCCGCGCGCGCTGGCCGGCGCCTACGAGGAGCCCGTGCAGGCGGCGCTGGCGGCCGCGCTGCGCCCGGGCGACGTCGTGCTGGATGTGGGTGCGAACGTCGGTTTCCTGACGGTGCTGGCGGCGCGGCTGGTCGGGCCGTCCGGGCAGGTCGTGGCCTTCGAGCCGGTGCCCGCCAACGCGCGGCAGGTCCGGCGCAACGCCGCGCTCAACCGCCAGGCGCAGGTCCGCGTGGTGGAGGCCGCCGTCGGCGAGCGCGACGGCACCGCGACGCTGGTCCTCGCCCGCCACGCCGGGGGCGCGGCGCTCGCGGGGGCCGACCTGCCGCCGGACGCCTGCGGCGAGCGCGTGGTCGACGTGGTGACGCTCGACGGCTGGCTGGCCGGCCACGCAGCGCGGCTGCCCGGCCCGGTGCGGCTGCTGAAGGTGGACGTGGAGGGAGCCGAACCGGCCGTCCTGCGCGGGGCCGCGGGGCTGCTCGCGGGCGCGCGCCCGCTGGTCCTGCTCGAGGTCGATGCGGCCACGGCGGCGGGTGCCGAGGCGAAGTTCGCCGACTGCCGGCGGATCCTCGCCGCGCACGGCTACGGGGTGGAGCGGTTGCCCGCGGCCTATCCGGGCCTCGCCTGGCACGTGATCCACCTGCTGGCCCGTCCC
The DNA here is from genome assembly GCA_041908585.1 of Candidatus Krumholzibacteriia bacterium. Taxonomy (GTDB): domain Bacteria; phylum Krumholzibacteriota; class Krumholzibacteriia; order LZORAL124-64-63; family LZORAL124-64-63; genus CAINDZ01. The sequence goes on along the minus strand of JAYRFB010000226.1, from coordinate 10,401 downwards.
GCCGGGTTCCCGTCGACCGCCACCGGGGCCGCCGGCGCCTGAGCCGGGCGTTGTCCTGATTCAAGTTGCGGCCCGGCCGGCCGATGCCTAGGCTGGCGGGGCCGACCCGGGAAGGCGCATCCCGGCCGTCCGCTCAGCGCCGGCAACCGGGTCCGACCCGGGAGCGCCGGTCCCGCCCGGAAGCGGGGTCCATCGCGGACGCAGGTTCCATCTCGGAAGAAGGGCACGATGCCGAACATCCTGGTCACCGGCGGCGCCGGCAACATCGCCAGCGCCCTGACCGCGCGCCTGGCGGCCGATGCCGCCAACTTCGTGGTCGTGGCGGACAACCTCCTGACCGGCAGCCTGAAGAAGGTGCCGACGCACCTGCCGAACGTGCTGTTCGTCAAGTGCGACGTGAACCGGTGGGAGGACATCGGGCCGCTGTTCTTCGTGCACAAGTTTGACTTCGTGTTCCACTTCGCGGCCGTCGTCGGCGTCCAGCGCACGCTGGCCAATCCGCTGATGGTCCTGGACGACATCAAGGGCTTCGAGAACGTCCTCAAGCTGGCCAAGAACACGGGCGTCAAGCGCGTCTACTTCTCCTCCTCCAGCGAGGTCTACGGCGAGCCGTTCGAGATCCCGCAGAACGAGAAGACGACGCCGCTGAACTCGCGCCTGCCGTACGCCGTGGTCAAGAACGTGGGTGAGGCCTACCTGACCACCTACCAGCGCGAGTACGGCCTGCCTTACACGATCTTCCGCTTCTTCAACACCTACGGTCCGAACCAGACCGAGGACTTCGTGCTGCCGCGATTCGTGCGCCTGGCCATGCGCGGCGAGCCGTTGACGATCTACGGCGACGGCCAGCAGACCCGGACCTTCTGCTTCGTCGACGACACGGTCGGCGCCTGCCTGAGCGCGCACTACCGCAAGGCCTTCATCAACGACGTGGTGAACGTCGGCGGCGCGGAGGAGGTCACGATCCGCGCGCTGGCCGAGCTGGTCATCGAGGCCTGCGGCTCGAAGTCGGAGCTGAAGTTCCTGCCGCCGCTGACCGAGGGCGACATGACGCGGCGCTGCCCCGACGTGACGAAGATGCTGACGCTGCTGGACCGGCCGCCGGTCACCCTGCGGGAAGGCATCGCGAAACTGCGCGATCATTTCGCCTCCGGGAACTGACGGGCGCTGCCGCCTGTTCAACCGGGACCCGATCGCCCGCGGCCGCTCGTTGTGACCGCGGGCGATTCCTGTTATCTTCGGCCCCCCGACGGCGCCGCCGCGCGCCGCCCGACCGATCCCCGACCGACCCCGCGCCGCCCAGGGCCGCGGAAGGCTGGCCATGGCGACCGAGACGTTCGTCCACCTGCACAACCACTCGGACTATTCGCTGCTGGACGGCGCCCAGAAGACCGGCGACATGGCCAAGCGCGCGGCCAAGTACGGGCAGCCGGCGCTGGCGCTGACCGACCACGGCAACATGTTCGGCGCCGTCGAGTTCTACCTCGCCTGCCAGAAGCAGGGCATCAAGCCGATCATCGGCATGGAGGCGTACGTTGCCGGCGACCGGCACAACCGCACGGCCGAGCGCGAGAACAAGAGCTTCCACATGGTGCTGCTGGCGCGCAACGAGGCGGGCTACCGCAACCTGGTGAAGCTGGCCTCGGCCGCGTATCTCGAGGGCTTCTACTACCGTCCGCGCATCGACCGCGAGATCCTCTCGCGCCACGCCGACGGGCTGATCGGGTTGTCGGCCTGCATGAGCGGCGAGCCGAACTTCCACCTGCGCAGCGGCAACGTGGCCGCCGCGGTGGAGGCGGCGGCGACCTACCGCGACATCCTCGGCCGCGACTACTACTACCTGGAGATCCAGAACCACGGCATCCCCGAGGAGGAGCGCATCCGGCAGCTGATGCCGGAGGTGGCGCGGCAGACGGGTTGTCCCATCGTGGCGACCAACGATTGCCACTTCCTGGACCGCGAGCACCACGAGGCGCACGACCTCCTCATGGCGCTGCAGACGGGCAAGACGCTCAACGACCCGTCGCGCTGGCGCAGCAACACGCCCGAGGTCTACTTCAAGTCGTCCGAGGAGATGCTGGCGCTGTTCCGCGACTGGCCCGAGGCCGTCGCCAACACGCTGCGGGTCGCCGAGCAGGTCGACTTCAACCTCGAGCTGGGCAAGCTGCTCCTGCCGGCCTTCCCGCTGCCGGACGGCTTCGCCACGGCCGACGACTACCTGGCCCACCTGGCGCGCGAGGGGCTGCCGCGCCGCTACGGCACGGTCACGCCCGAGCTGCAGCAGCGTCTGGACTACGAGCTGGGAGTCATCCGCCAGACCGGTTACGCCGGCTACTTCCTCATCGTCTGGGACTTCATCGACGCGGCGCGGCGCATGGACGTGCCGGTGGGCCCGGGCCGCGGCTCGGCGGCCGGCAGCCTGGTCTGCTACAGCATCGGCATCACGGACGTCGATCCCATCCGCCACCAGCTGCTGTTCGAGCGCTTCCTGAATCCCGAGCGCATCTCGATGCCCGACATCGACGTGGACTTCTGCTTCGAGGGGCGCGGCAGGGTCATCGAGTACGTGGCGCGCAAGTACGGGCGCGAGAACGTCTCGCAGATCATCACCTTCGGCACGATGGCGGCGCGCGCCGTGCTCAAGGACGTGGCGCGGGTCCTGGACTTCCCGTTCGCCGAGAGCGACCGCATCAGCAAGCTGGTGCCGGAGGAGCTGGGCATCACCCTGCAGAAGGCGATCGACGAGGCGCCCGGCCTCAAGGAGGTGGCGCAGGAGTCGCCCGACCACGCCAAGCTGCTGCGCAACGCGCTGGTGCTGGAGGGATTCAACCGCAACACGGGCATCCACGCGGCCGGCGTGCTGATCACGCCGTCTCCGCTGGTCGAGCACGCGCCGCTGTACCGCAGCACCAAGGGCGACATCACCGTCCAGTACGACATGAAGATGAGCGAGGCGCTCGGCCTGCTCAAGATGGACTTCCTGGGCCTGCGCACGCTGACGGTGATCGACAAGGCGCTGGACCTGATCGCCGAGACGACCGGCGAGCGGCTGACGGCAGACCGCATCCCCACCGAAGACGCGGCCACCTTCAAGCTGCTGCAGGAGGGCCGCACGGTCGGCATCTTCCAGCTCGAGAGCAGCGGCATGCAGGAGCTGGTGCGCAAGATGGCGCCCACGGGCTGGGACGACATCACGGCCATCTGCGCCCTGTACCGCCCCGGGCCCCTGGGCGCGGACATGGACAAGGCCTACGTGGAACGCAAGCACGGCCGGCAGCGCGTGCAGTACAAGGACCCCGTCCTCGAGCCGATCCTGCGGGACACCTACGGCGTGATCCTGTACCAGGAGCAGGTGATGCAGATCGCCGCGGCCATGGGCGGCTTCACCATGGGCGAGGCCGACACGCTCCGCAAGGCGATGGGCAAGAAGAAGGCCGACATCATGGCGGCCCTCAAGGTAAAGTTCATCGAGGGCGCCCGCGCGCGCGGCCACGACGAGCGCATCGCCACCGAGATCTACGAGGAGATGGAGTACTTCGCCGAGTACGGCTTCAACAAGAGCCACTCGGCCGCGTACGCGCTGCTGTCGATCCAGACCGCCTGGCTGAAGGCGCACCACCCGGCCGAGTTCATGGCCGCGACGATGACCACGGAGATGCGCAAGAGCGATCGCATCACGCAGCTCATCGACGAGTGCAAGGCGCTGGGGCTGCGCATCGTGCCGCCGGACATCAACCGCCCGCGACCCGAGTTCGGCGTGCGCGACGGGCAGGTCGTGTTCGGGCTGGGGGCGGTGCGAGGCGTGGGTGCGGCCGCCATCGAGGTCATCGCCGGCTGCCGCGAGCAGCTCGGGCGCGACTTCACGGACCTGTTCGACCTCTGTGAGCATGTCGACCTGCAGAAGGTCAACCGCAAGGTGCTCGAGGGCCTGATCAACGCGGGGGCGCTGGACCGCCTGCCCGGGCACCGCAGGCAGCTGCTGATGTGCCTGGACCGCGCCCTGGCCTTCGGCCAGAAGGCGGCGCGCGACCGCGCCGGCGGGCAGGGCTCGCTGTTCGGTGGGCTGGCCACGCCGCAGCTGCGGCCGACGCTGCCCGAGTGCGCCCCGTTCGACCCGCTGGTGCTGCTGGGCCGGGAGCGGGAGGCGGTGGGCTTCTTCCTGTCGGGTCATCCGTTCCACGAGTACCGCGAGCTGATCGCGGGCCTGCCCTGCGGCTCCACCACCGGCGCCGCGAAGGCGGGCGACGGCGCCTGGTTCGACCTGGTGGGCATCATCACCTCGCACACGACGCACCGCGACCGCCACAAGCGCGTCTACGCGCGGGCGCACTTCGAGGATCGCGCCGGGACGATCGGCCTGGTGATCTACGCGAGCATCTACGAGCAGGTGAAGGCCCTCATCGGCTCGGACTCCATACTGGCCGTCGGTGGCCGCGCCCAGCTGCGCAGCGACGGGCTGCGGGAGATCGTCGTGGACCGCCTGACCCGCATCGACGAGGTCCTGGGCACCTGGGTGCAGGATGTCTACCTCCAGCTGGACCTGGAGGACGCCGGACGGGCGGGCCTGGAAGGACTCGGGGCGCTGCTGGCGGCTCACGGTGCGCCGGCGCCGCTGCGGCCCCTGGTGGTGGCCGATCCGGACCTGGACAAGCCCGAACCGGCGGCGGCCGCGGGGCCGGCGCCGGCGGGCGGCGGGGAGGCGGACCCGGCGCGCAACCCGCTGGACGACGTGTCGCTGCCGCCGGTCGGGGACCCGGAGATGGCGCCCCCGGAGGTGCTGGCCCGGCCGGTGCCGCTGGTGGTCGCGGTCGAGCGCGACGGGAAGCCCTGGCTGCTGCGCTCGGAGGGGCGTTGCCTGGCCCTGACCCTGGACAGCCTGCGCGCGCTGCGGCAGGTGCCGGGACTGCTGGAACTGCGCCTGCGCACGACACTTCCGGCAGCCGTCGAACGGAAGCAACGCTTCAGCCGCGCCTGAACGCTGGCCGGGGAGGGGGGCGCGGCCGCGGCCAGCGCGCCCTTGACACCGCCCGTCGAGGGTGACTTAATCTCCTGCCAACCGGCTGTTTTCGGTACCTCCGGAACAGCCGGTTCAGTATGCTGGCGGGTGCCCGGGACGCTGGAACAGGTGCGCGGGGGCTAGGGCCGACGGAAGGCGCCGGATGGACTGGAAGAAGAAATCGATCTGGCTCGACTTCGAGCTGCCCATCGTCGAACTGGAGGAGCGCATCCAGACGCTCCAGGATTCGGCGGCGGTTCGCGGCATGGACGTCAGCGACGAGGTCGAGCGCCTTCGCCAGAAGGCCAGCCGCCTGGGCAAGGAGATCTTCGCCAAGCTGGAGCCCTGGCAGCGCGTGCAGCTGGCGCGGCACCCGCGCCGCCCGACCACGAACGACTACATCCACCACCTGTTCCCCGACTACATCGAGCTGCACGGCGACCGCATGTTCCGCGATGACGAGGCGATCGTCGGCGGGCTGGCCTCGCTGGGCGAGCGCAAGGTGATGGTGATCGGCCACCAGAAGGGTCGCGACACGAAGAGCAACATCCGGCGCAACTTCGGCATGGCCCACCCCGAGGGCTACCGCAAGGCGCTGCGCCTGATGGAAATGGCCGCGCGGTTCGGGCGCCCTGTGATCACGCTGATCGACACGCCGGGAGCCTACCCGGGCCTTGGTGCGGAGGAACGCGGCCAGGCCGAGGCCATCGCCCGCAACCTGCGCGAGATGTCCGACCTGCCGGTGCCCATCGTCTGCCTGGTGACGGGCGAGGGCGGCTCGGGCGGCGCGCTGGCCCTGGGCGTGGGCGACCGCGTCTACATGCTGGAGAACTCGATCTACTCGGTGATCAGCCCCGAGGGCTGCGCGGCCATCCTCTGGCGCGACCCGGCCAAGAGCAAGGAGGCCGCCAAGGCGATGAAGCTCACCGCCGTCGACGCGCTGGAGCTGGGCGTCATCGATGGCGTGATCGCCGAGCCCATCGGCGGCGCCCACCGCGACCACAAGGCCATCGCCATGTCCGTCAAGGCGGCCATCCTCGACGCGCTGGCCGAGCTGGAACCGCTGCCGGCACCCGAGCTGCTGGAACGCCGCCTGCGCAAGTTCCTGGGCATGGGTGTCTGGGAGGAAGCGGGCGGCGACTGAAGCGGCCTGCGCGAGCAGGCCGGTCAGGCCTGATGCCAGGCACCGGCAGGTCGGCGTCCGCGCAGCCCCAGCGGGACCATCGCCCTTGACAGGACGCGCCCGTCCGGGTACCATGATCACTGCCAACCGCTTCGAAAATCCGCATGCCGCTTCGGCCGGCCTCGGGGAGACAGCCCCGGACCGGCCCGTTTTGTTGCCCGGCGACGAGGGCCGGCCGGCCGGGTGCGCGATCGCGGAAGTGACCTGTTTGCAGGCGGCAGCGATCGTACTATGATGCGGAGAGGCCGCGCGCGGAGGCGTTGCGGCGACGACCCTTGAGCGAATGCGGAGGCCCGTCAACATGCTCGACCCCAAGCTCCTGGAGATCCTGGCCTGCCCGCGGTGCAGGCAGCCGGTGTTGCCCGATGCGGCGCACGCCTGGCTCGTCTGCCGCGAGTGCGCGGTGCGCTACCGCGTGGAGGACGGTATCCCGGTGATGCTGCCGGACGAGGCGCAGCCGCTGCCGGGTGCCGGCGGGAACAAGGGCTAGCGCCGTGTGCCTGTTCACGCACTTCGCGGCCGGTGCGCTGGCCGGCGGGCTGACCGGGTCGGCGGGGCTGGGCGCCCTGGCCGGGCCGGCGTCGCACGCCGTGCTGGACGTGCTGCCGCACTACGATCATCCGGACTGGCGGCTGGAGCTGGGTGGCGGCATCGCCGCGCTGCTCCTGCTGCTGGTGATGCCGTTCGCGAGCTGGGCCGCCGTCTGCGGGGGGATTGCCGGTATGCTGCCTGATCTCGAGAACCTGTTCCAGAAGCTGGGCAAGCTGCGTCGCGACCAGTTCGTCTACCCGACGCACACGGGCCTGCTGCGCCACGGCCGGCCGCTGGGGCCGCGCAACCTGGTCGTGCAGGCCGCGATCTTCCTCGCCTGCTTCGCGCTGCTGGGGCTGGCGCGGCCGGGGACGGCACGCGCGGCGGAGCCGGTGATCGCGCCTGCCGGAACGCCTGGCCTGCCGCGCGAGGCGCTGGCCCGGATGGGCGAGCCGGTGGTGCGCATCGTCAGCCAGTCCGTCGAGCGCACCGTGATCCGCGTTGACTTCCCCGTCGTCGCGCAGCCGGGCGACTGGCAGGTGCTGACCTGGGACGCGATCAACTTCGCGCGGCAGCCGGTGATCGACGAGCTCGATGACGGCATCGGCGGCCGGCAGCAGCTGCTGCCGCCGCGGCTGGACCTGTCCGTGGCCGTGCCGACGCGGTCGTTGCCGGAACTGGTCGTGACGGACGTGCGCTGGTGGCGCGAGCCGGACGTGGCCCTCGAGCCGGGGGTGCTGGCCCGCGTCCACGCGCCGGCCGTGCACCGTGGCGTTCCCCTGGCCGGCTGCACGGTGGAGCTGGCGGCCGGCGGCGGTGTGCCGGCGATGATGGTGCTGGAGCTGCGGCATCGCGCCACGGCACCGTACGCGGAACGCCTGGCGGCCGCGGCCCGCGCCGACAAGGCGCTGGACGAGCCTGTCCCGGCCGGCGTCGTCAACGTCGACCTCTATGCCTCGTTGCGGCAGGGCTCGCGGGCGACGGCCCCGGCGCGCGCGGCGGCCAAGGCGCTGCCGGTCGATCCGTTCGCGGCCACGAACCGCTGGGTGAAGCTGTCCATCACGCAGACCGGCCTGTATCGCCTGACCGGGCAGCAGCTGGTGGGCTACGGCGTACCGGCGGGTGACGTGGACCCGGCCAAGCTGCGGCTGTACCGCGGCGGCGGCCTGGCCCTGGAGAAGGATCCCGAGTTCCCCGACGTCCAGCAGGCCGACCGCACCGGGCTCAACGAGGTAGCCATCGAGGTGCGCGACGGCGGGGACGGCGAGTGGAACCTCGACGACGAGATCCGCTTCTACGGCGTCGGCACCAGCGCCTGGCTGGACCGATTCACGCCGGGCGCGCTGCCGCTCGAGCACTATGACCACCCGTACGCGTCGCAGGCCACGTACTGGCTGACCTGGGCCTCCGACGCGACGCCGACGCCGTTGCCGGGGACACCGCGTCGCGTCGCGGCCGTGAACGCTCCCGCGCTCGGTGGCCAGGTCGTCGACACCGCGCGCCTGCGCGTGCACCTCGAGCAGCAGTTCATCGACTCGCCGGGCGTGGTGACCGACGACTGGACCTGGGACACGTCGATCACCAGCTCGCGCACCGAGAGCTTCAGCCTGCGTGCGCCGGTGGCCGGTTCGTCGGCGAGGTTCATCGCCGACGTGCGGGGCATGACCGACAACTTCACGAGCTTCGTCTACACGGCGACGGCGTACCTCAACTCGGACCAGGCGCAATCCGGCTCGACGACCTTCGGCGCCACCAGCCAGAACGACAGCCTGCGCGTGCGCGTGATCGGCGAGACCACCGCGCTGCGGACCGGGGCCAACACCTTCACGCTGGCCAACACCTCGGCGGTCACGCCGCGCAAGCCGCTGGCGCTCGACAGCCTCGATCTCCTCTACTGGACCGCGCTGTCGCTCGAGCCGGTCCTCGGCCAGCTCGAGTTCGCGCACTGGGGCGAGCAGGTGACGGCGCCGTCCACCGACACCGACCTGCTCCTGGCCGTCGCGGCCGGGACGCAGCCGGTGCTCTGGGACGTGTCGCGCCCGGACTCGGCGCTGGTGCTGGCCGGGACCGCGGGCACCGGCCAGGTCACGTACGGCCTGGTGCGCCAGCCGGGAGAGGACCGCCACTTCGTGGCCGCGGCGCCCGCCGACCTGCGCAACGTCGTGTCGGGGTCCCGCGTGCTGCCGGTCTCCCTGCTGGACGACGATGCGGACGTCGACTACGTCGTGATCGCGGCGGCGGCGTTCACCGCCGCGGCGAGCGACCTGGCGGCGCATCGCTCGGCCGTGCTGCCGGGCGTGGCCTCTCCTCGTGCGCGCGCGGTGACGGCCGAGGCGGTCTACGACAACTTCTCGGGCGGGCAGAAGGACCCGCTGGCGATCCGCAACTACCTGCGGCGACTGTACGAGCAGGGCGGCGAGCGCCTGCGCTACGCCTGCCTGCTGGGCAAGGCCAGCCGCGACTTCCGCAACTACCGCGGGCGGACGCCGCTGGTCGACATCTACGACCTGGTACCCACGGTGGTCAGGAGCTACTTCCCGACCTTCCCCGTGCCCCAGAACCGATTCGTGCCGTTCGCCTCGGACGATGCGTTCGCCTCCTTCGACTCGCCGCCGGCGCCGCAGCTGGGGTGGACGTTCGACCTGGACCTGCCCGATATCGCCTGTGGCCGGCTGCCCGCCATGTCGGTGGCCCAGGCGGAGGCGATGGTGGACCGCGTGATCGCCTATGGCTCCGAGCCCGAGTCCGGCCCGTGGCGCAACACGGTGATGCTGACGGCGGACGACGGCTACCGGCCGAGCAGCGGGCAGGTACCCGTCTCGTCCGAGGATGCGCACATCCGCGAGGCGGAAGTGCTGTCGTCCACGATGCTGCCGGTGAGCCTCGACGTCGCGAAGGTGTACGGGGTCGATTTCCCGTTCCCGCCGTCCTCGCAGGTCAAGCCCGCATGCCGCGCGGCCATCAACGCCGGCCTGAACGCCGGCACGACCGTGTTCTACTATGTCGGCCATGGCGCGGAGGACAACCTGGCCGACGAGCAGGTCTTCCGCACCAGCGATATCGCCAACCTGGGCAACGGCGCGCGACGCCCGCTGTTCGTGGCCTTCAGCTGTGATGTGGGAGTCTATGACAGCCCGTCGCGCCTGTCGATGGCCGAGGAATTCGTGTCCGCCAGCGCGGGCGGCGCCATCGGTGCGATCTGCGCCAGCCAGGTGAGCTGGATTTCCGAGAACAACGCCATCACCGACGCGTTCTTCAGGAGCCTGTTCCCCCTGCGTCAGGTCGTGCTCGATCGCTCCGTGGGCGAGTCGCTGAGGCTGGGCAAGGCCCAGATGGGCGTGATCACGACCCGCGCCAACAGCCAGCGCTACAACCTGATGGGTGACCCGGCGCTGCGGCTGCCGCACCCGCTCGGCGACCTGACGCTGGCGGCGACGAGCGTCGACACGCTGCGGGCCGGCGCCACCCAGCGCGTGGTCGTGGCCGGGCCCGGCAAGGCCCTGCTGGGCGCGGGTGACACGTACCGGCTGCAGGTGCTCGACAGCAGCGTGGCCAAGGCCTATCCGTACGCGGTCATCGGCGGGACCGTCTTCACCCGCACCTGGCTGGAATCGGGTGCGCCGATCTTCGCCGGCCAGGGCACCCTTGGCGACGGCGACCACGCGATCCCGTTCAAGGTGCCGTCGCAGGT
>JAYRFB010000225.1:0-19619 GCA_041908585.1 Candidatus Krumholzibacteriia bacterium | reverse complement strand
CGCTGTCGCGCGCGTCCAGTCCGTTGCCGGCCGTCTCGCTCACCGTGTCGTCGCACCGCGTCACGCGCACGCGCGCCGGCCCGTCCACGCGCCGGTAGACCACCGGCACCTGGCAAAGCGTGAACGCGAGCGTGCCCGGCTCCAGCGGCAACGCACAATCGTCACCGGCGGTCGTGAAACCGCGCAGGACGGCGGCGCGGTCCAGGAACTCGTCATCTCGCAGCAGCAGGGGCCGGAAGGTGACGCGACCGGATTCCACGCGCACTCCCAGCTCGCCAAGGCGCGTGAGGATCTCCTCCTTGACCTGGCCGGTCATGCCCGGCTGGCGCGCGCCGCCGTCGGCCGGCGTGTGCGAGTAGGGATCGGCGGGGAAGGCGCCGTATTCGGCAACGTCCTTGGCGAAGCCCAGCCCGCCGCGGATGCGGAAGTACATCGCCGCCAGGTCGGCCTGCAGCGCCGGCCGCACGCCGTCGCGCTCGGCGCGCAGGATGACCTCCTGGGTCGCCAGCAGCAGCTTGGCCACCATGTGCCAGTAGATGCAGCCGAGGCCCTCGTAGCCGTACATGGCGCCCGAGCGGCCGGTGAAGGCGCGGTGGCGGAACACGGCCTCGAAGATGTCAAGCACGGCGGCGCGATCGCGACCCACCGCATCGGCCCACCGCTCCTGCGCGGCCAGCGCATCCAGCGCGGCCGCCAGGTCGCGGGCATTGCCGAACGAGCCGTGGAAGCGCAGCACGCCGTCCGCGTCGCGGGCCAGCACGCTGGTCTCGCCTGCCGCCAGCAGCCCCGCCAGCAGCGGCACGGCCAGGGCCGGCGCCTCGGGCACCACATTGCGCGCCAGGTAACCGGGCAGGCGCCGCGCGGGATAGAGCAGGAAGCTGTGCTGGTCCGGCCGGTACAGCGCGCTGTCGAACAGCCGCTCCAGCACGGCCAGGCTGCCGGCGGCGTCCAGCACGCCGGCGCTCAACACCGCGACCTGGCCCTCGAGCATCTCGGGCAACCGCCCCAACTGTGCCTGGTCGCCGTCCAGATCAAGCAGGTTGTACGCGTGGTAGAGGCCGTCCTCGCGGCGGTTGGCGGCGATGCCGGCGTCGACGTGACACAGCGCGACCCGGCACAGCTCCACCAGGCGCGCCGCCGGCACCGGGCGGCTGCCACCGAAGCCGTGGTCGTAGACCTTCCCGCGGTAGGCGGTAAAGGCGGCGCCCAGGCGATCCAGCAGCCGGCGTCGTTGATGCGGGTCGTCGGCGACGGCTCCGGCCCCGGGCGCGTTCTCCGCCAGGGCGGCCAGCACGGCCTCGAGCCAGTCGGCCACCTCGTCGGCCAGGACGGGACTGGCGCTGCCGGCGCGGGCGAACAGGTCGGACAGGAAGGCCAGGTACCGGCGCAGGTAGCACAGCGTGACGACGGAGACGCCGCCGCCGCCCAGCGCATTGTTGGCATCGTTCCACTCGGGCCGCTGAGTGTTCATCCAGATGCCGCCGCCCGGCACCAGGTTCGACAGCTTCGACAGCGTCGGCACCAGCAGCTTCTCGGCCAGCGTCGCATGGCGCACGCCGCCGGCGGCCACCTGCACCAGCTTGCCGTCCGCTCCCATCGCCTGTGCGCGCGCGACGATGCGTTCGTGGCGCGCGGCGTCGAAGACGATGGTGTCGCGCGGGTCGGCGACGATGCGCTCGTACGGGCGCAGGCGGTAGGGCACCTCGGCATAGCTGAAGACCGCCGCCTCCAGCAGCGACTCCAGCGCGCCGGGCTGGTGCCGGTCCAGCGCCTCGAGCAGCTTCAGCAGGTAGATCACCTGGTGGTCGCCCCAGTAGCCGATATTGGCCCAGGGGTCGTCCGGCGACGCCACTTCCCAGTCCACGCCTTCGCGCGTCAGGCGGTAGGGATTGAAGCCGTCGACCGTCGACGCGTTGACGAACTTGGCGACCAGCCCGGGCAGGAAGGCCGGGAACGAGGCGGCCAGGGCCTCCCAGTTCTGGAAGATGTCGCGCCAGTTGCCCTCGTAGTTCAGCTCGCGTTCGCCGCCGGGGCCGCGCACGCGGATCGCGAAGCGGTTCCAGGGGCGGCTCGGGTCGCCGTGACGCCGGCCGAAGTGGAGCGGCAGGTACTCGAAGCACAGGCGCACCAGGTCCGGGTCGCCGGTCCGGCGTGCGGCCTCGTAGACCTCGCCGATGGTTGGCGCCTCCGGCAGGGCGGCCAGCCACTGCCGGTGACGCTCGGCGACCGCGGGCTGGCGCTGGCCCAGGAAGCGCGCCAGGTCGTCGACCGGCACGTCGTGGTTCCGCCAGAAGACGCCGCCGCGCATGTTGTTGAACAGGACGTTGGCGAAATGGTGTGTCCACGCCTCGCGACGCGCCGTCAGCTGGATGCCGTCGGCGCTGGCCACGTTGCGGCGCAGGTTCTCGCGCGCGGTACGCAGCGCATCGTCCACGGCCGCGGCCAGGCCGCCGGCCGTGTCGTCGTCGGGCGTGCGGCGTAGCCGCGCACGCAGGGCGGCCACCTGCACGTGGTCGCGCCCGGCATCGGCGGCCAGGCGCCAGGCGCAGCGGCCGGCGGCCGGCAGGTCGTGCGCGAAGCTCACCAGGTAGTTGCCGCGCGCGCCGCAAAGCTCGCCCTCCTCGGCCGGCTGCCGGCCCTGGCGGAAGGCCGTGATGGCGGCGCCGGACAGGTGCACGCGGAACCCCTGCGGGCCGCAGCACCAGACGGTGTTCGCGCGCAGGGACTCGAGGGCCTCGGCCCGGTCCGTGATGCCCGAAGAGAGGCTGAACAGTCCCATGCCCGTGGCCGCGTCCACCTCGCTGCGCTTGTACGCGTCGACCAGCGTGGAGGCGGCCTGGTACAGCCCAAGCGGGGCGCCGTACGGCAGCAGGTTGCGCAGGCCGTCCAGGACCTCCAGGCGCGCGGGGCCGCCGGTCGCGTCCTCGACGGCGGCCGCGCGCACCCAGCCGAATTCGTCGCAGGCGGACCAGGAGTAGCGGAACGTCAGGCCCAGGTCGTGCTCGGTTTCCACGAACGTCAGGCGCGTGCCGGCCACGTTCTTGATCAGGAAGCGCTCGACCGCGGGGTCGTCGTCCCCGTCGCGCCCGAACGGTTCCCAGAGGGCCAACTCGGCGCCGGGCCGTTCGACGCGGATCAGCGTGACCGGCCCGGTGTGGTGGTGGGCGTCGTGAAGCTTGTCGACGGTGCGGTAGGGGAAGAGGGCGCCGTCGGCATCGACGCGCCCGGCGGTCAGGCCGCCGCCGGAAGTGACGAACATCCAGAGGTCGGTGTCGCTGGCCAGCGTCATCAGGAACGGCGCCAGCCGGTGGTAGCCGGCGATGCGGTGGCACTCCTCGCCCTCATCGACAAGGAAGTCGCCGGCGGGCAGGTCGCCGACCGGAATGCCGCCGACCGGAATGCCGCCGACCGGGGCCCCATGTCCCGGGGCCCCGGTCGTCGTGGTGGCGGGGTTCGGCGCCAGCCTGCCCTTCATCGCGTCGGCTCTCCCGTTCCTACTTCACCAGGACCATGCTGCGCGCGACGCGCCCCTCGGCCGTCGCCAGCACGTAGCGGTACTGCCCGGCCGGGAGCGAGGCGCCGCTGTCGGAGCGGCCGTCCCAGATCACGTGGTGCTCGCCGGCGGCCAGCGAGCCCTGGCGCAGCGTCGCCACCTGGCGGCCGGCCAGGTCGAACACGGACAGCTCGACGCTGCCGGCCTTCACGAGCGTGAAGTCGATGCGCGTCGACGGGTTGAACGGGTTCGGGTAGTTCTGGCGCAGCTCGGCGCCCGGCAGCGCGGCCACAGGCACGCCCGAGGTGGTCTGCTCGTGCAGGTCCACGTTGTCGTAGAAGATCGCCGACGGCTCGTAGAACGTGGCCGTGTTCAGGAAGCCGATCTGGAAGATCTGGCCCACCATGCCGGCGCTGATGGCCAGCGAGATGGAGTAGTTCGTCCAGGTCTCGGGGATCGTCGTCATGTCGGCCGAGACGTAGTTGGTCAGGGCCCAGCCGGCAGCCGGGTTCAGTGTCTTGATGAAAGCCTTGGCCGTCGAGGCACCGGCCAGGTTCCCGCGCTTGGCGTCGAAGGCGAAGACCCAGGTCTTGCCGACATCGCCGGCCGTGATCGTCTGCTCGCGGTAGACGTTCGACTCGATCAGGTTGCCGGCACCGTGGTCGGTGTTGTTGTAGTCGCTGTAGACCGCAAGCTGCTGCAGGCCCTGCGGCACGCCGCCCTGGTTCAGGTCGATGGCGCTGAAGGCGCCGCTGCCGTTGGGGGCGGGGAAGGGGCCGTAGCCGTAGAGGTAGACGTTGGTCGGGCTGAAGACGTTTCCGTAGACCAGCCAGCCGTCGCCCGACAGGGCGGTGGGACTGGTCTGGAGCAGTCCCTCGAAATTCTGGCTGTACGGGACCATGGCCTGCGTGGCGGCGGGCACGAGCCCGGCCACGGCGGCCAGCGCGACGATCATCAGGGCGTAACGACGCATGGTGTGGACCTCACTTTGGTGGATGCCGGCGCCTGGGCGGGCGGGCGGACTGAACCCTTGACAGGACCTCCACGATCATACACTATGTTCGGCGTCCGAACAAAGCTTATTTTTCGGAACTGACCGCCGCCCCGGGGGGCCCGCCGGATGAGCCAGATCACCTTCCCCGCCGGCTTCACCTGGGGGGTCGCCACCAGCGCCCAGCAGGTCGAGGGCGGCCGCCACGAGGGCGGCCGGGGAGAGTCCATCTGGGACCGGTTCGCCGCCCAGCCCGGCCGGATCACCGACGGGTCGAACTGCGACGTCACCTGCGACCACTACCATCGCTGGGCCCGGGATATCGGGCTGATGCGCGAACTGGGGGTGGGCGCCTACCGCTTCTCCATCGCCTGGCCGCGGATCCAGCCGACGGGGCGGGGCGCCGCCAACGAGGCGGGGCTCGACTTCTACGACCGGCTGGTCGACGAGCTGCTGGCCGCCGGCCTGGAGCCCTTTCCGACCCTCTTCCATTGGGACCTGCCGCAGGCGCTGCAGGAGACCGGCGGCTGGGCCGCCCGCGACACGGCGGAGGCCTTCGTCGACTACACGCGGCTGGTCGTCGCGCGCCTGGGCGACCGCGTGCGCCGCTGGACCACGCACAACGAACCCTGGTGCGCCGCCACCCTCGGCTACGAGGAGGGGCACCATGCCCCCGGCCTGCGCGAGCCGGCCACCGGCCTGCGTGCCGCCCACCACCTGCTGTTGTCGCACGGCTGGGCCTGCGCCGCGATCCGCTCGCTGGCGCCCGCCGCCGAGGTGGGGATCGTGCTGATCCACAACCCGGTCTTCCCGCTGCGCGACACGCCGGGCGACCGCGACGCGGCCCGGTGGTTCGACGGCTTCTTCAACCGCTGGTACCTGGATCCGGTCTTCCGCGGCGCCTACCCGGCCGACGCGGTGGCCGACCGCGTGGCGCGCGGCCACCTGCCTGGCGGCGCCATGACCTTCGTGCGCGACGGCGACCTGGCGGCGATCAGCGCCCCGCTCGACTTCCTGGGCCTGAACTACTACAGCCGCTCGATCATGACCACCGGCCCGGACGGCCGTCCCGTGGCCGCCCCGCCGCCTGCCGGCGCCGGCGTCACGGACATGGGCTGGGAGGTCTACCCGGACGGCCTGCGCCAGGCGCTGCTGCGGGTGCACCGCGACTATGCCCCCCGGCGCCTCTACATCACGGAGAACGGCGCCGCCTACGACGACCCGGCCGGTCCGGACGGCCGCATCCGTGACCGCCGCCGCCTCGACTACCTGCGGGGGCACCTGCGGGCGGCCCATGCCGCGCTCGACGAGGGCGTGCCCCTGGCGGGATACTTCCTGTGGTCGCTGCTCGACAATTTCGAGTGGGGCTACGGGTTCTCGAAGAAGTTCGGCCTGTTCGCCGTCGACCCGGTCGACCAGCGACGCACGCCGAAGGACAGCGCCCATTGGTACGCGAAGGTCGCCGCGACGAACGTCGTCGGCGACGATGACCCGGCCACCAGCGAAGGAGACCCCCGTGCGCTCGACGCGTGAACGGTCCGCCCGCCGCCGCCCGGCCCGCCCGGCCCGGCGCCTGATCCTGCCGGGGCTGGCCCTGGCCGCCGTCCTGGTCCTGGTGCTGCCGTTGCCGGCCGCCGCTGCGTCCGCGTTGCCGAAGCGGGCCGTGGTCACCGACGCCTCGGGCTCGCGCCTGCAGGTCGACGGGCGCGACTTCATGGTCCTGGGCATGAACTGGGACTACGTGCCCATCGGCCAGAACTACAACTACAGCCTGTGGGTGCAGCCGGACGACGTCATCGAGGACGTGCTGGCCCGCGAGATGCCGCTGCTGCAGGCGATGGGCGTCAACACCATCCGCCAGTACGTGGGCGTGCCGCCGCGCTGGGTGCAGCACATCTGGGAGAAGTACGGGATCTTCACCGTGCTCAACCACACGGTGGGCCGCTACGGCCTGACCATCGACGGCGCCTGGCTGCCGAACACCGATTACAGCGACCCGCGCGTGCGCTCGCTGCTGAAGGCCGAGCTGGCCGCCCTGGTGGACCAGTACAAGGACACGCCGGGCGTCCTGATGTGGCTGCTGGGGAACGAGAACAACTACGGCCTGACCTGGAAGTCGGCCGAGACCGAGGCGCTGCCCGAGGGCGAGCGTCACGCCGCCCGCGCCGAGTACCTCTACTCGCTGTTCGGCGAGATCATCCGCGACATCAAGCAGCGCGACCCCGAGGGGCTGGTCTCGATCGCCAACGGCGACCTGCAGTACGTCGACCTGATCGCCAAGCACTGCAAGGGCATGGACGTGTTCGGCTCGAACGTGTACCGCGGCATCTCGGCGCGCGATTTCTTCCAGGTCGTCAAGGACAAGCTGGGCGTGCCGGTGATCTTCACCGAGTTCGGCTCGGACGCCTTCAACGCGCGCACCAACCGCGAGGACCAGGCCATGCAGGCGCGCTACCTGCTGGGCCAGTGGCAGGAGATCTACGAGCAGTCGGCGGGCAAGGGCCGGGTCGGCAACGCGGCGGGCGGCCTGACCTTCCAGTGGAGCGACGGCTGGTGGAAGTTCATGCAGGAGAGCCGCCTGAACATCCACGACACCAACGCCTCGTGGCCCAACGGGGGTTACCCGGAGGACTTCCGCGAGGGCGAGAACAACATGAACGAGGAGTGGTGGGGCATCACCGCCAAGGGGCAGCCCGACGCGCGCGGCCTTTACGACATCTACCCGCGCGCGGCGTACTACGCGCTGCGCGACGCCTACAAGCTGGACCCGTACGCGCCCGGGACCGACTTGGCGGCCATCCGCCGCCACTTCGCCGGGATCCATGCCGGCGGCGCCGTGCTGGAGGCCCGCGGCGACGCGGCCGCGCTGCGCACCGACGCCCTGAGCAAGGTGCGCCTGGCCGGCCTGCGCATGGAGTTCGAGACCTACGCCACCGGCGCGAAGAACACGACGACGCCGGAGAACGACCAGCCGGGCAATTCGTACCCGGCGTTCCAGGGCTTCGACAACCTGCAGTCGTTCTGGGCCGACTTCGAGGCGATGCCCGCCGACAACGTCTCCGGCCGGCTGTCGCTGAACGTGCTTGGGCACGTGCCCCTGAATCCCATCGACGAGATCTTCTACGAGAACCGCGGCCGGCCGCAGCAGGTGCAGACGGCCGACGGCACCGGCTTCCGGATGGAATCAAATGAGCGCGTGAAGGTCTACCAGTCGACCGTCAGCTGGGACGACCGCTGGTTCACGCTCGACGGATTCTACCGCACCGGCCACCTGCACTGGCAGTACGAGGGCGACTTCTTCGGCCTCTACCGCGACGCCTACTACGGCGAGAACATCGACATCTACAACGGCGAGGCGCCGGTCGGCTTCGAGATGGCCGGCAAGCGGCAGCTGGCCGGCCTCAAGGTGGCCTTCGGCCCGCAGCTGTGGTGGGGCGCCAACCCGGCGATCCTGGTCAAGTACCAGCGGGCGTTCGCCGGCTCGCAGTGGACGGCGGTCTTCCACGAGGACTTCGCGCAGCAGAACCAGGTCGTCAGCTCGTCGGCCATCCCCGTGCGCACCACGCGCAAGGCCTCGCTGCAGATGGTGCGCCGCGTGGGTCCGTTCAACCTGGAAGCCGGCGCGCTGTGGTCCGGGCAGCCGCGCGTGGGTGAGACGTTCCAGATCGTGGACGAGGACCTGGTCGAGGCCGAGGTGCAGCTGGACCCGACCGACGTCAGGCAGGACACCGTCAAGGACGAGGACACGTTCGGCTTCAAGGGCAAGCTCACCTGGCAGCAGGGCCGCTGGAACTGGTACGGGCAGGGCGCCTGGATGGGCCTGGTCGCCGACGGCGGCCCCACCGCCATCCCGACCTTCACCGGCTGGGATCTGAAGGACAGCGGCTCGGGCAACCAGATGAACGCGCTGACCGGCGCGGCCTACACGATGGGCAACTGGCAGATCGGTCCCAACCTCCTGTGGCAGAAGCCCATCGTCGGGCCGATGCCGAACAGCATGTACATGAACGGGACCGCCGGCCGCGTGCGCAACGTGATCGCCGACCCGTTCGCCGTGCGCGGCAACCGCGAGACCACGGCCGGCGAGCTGATGCTGGTCTACGACCCGACGCCCGCCACCTGGATGTGGGCCTGGGACAGCGACCTGCGCGAGGACGCCGACCTGGCCGCGAGCCTGGGCCTGTCGGTGCGGCGGCACCACACCTCGGCCGACGGCAACCTCTTCGTGGCGGCCGACGGGCAGGTCTACGGCTTCACGGGCGCCACGCCGGCTCGCGACCTGTGGGAACTGAAGTGCCGCGTCGTCAACCGCGTGGGCGACTCGGCCCGCGCGGTGAGCCACCTCTACTTCGGCAACGCCGAGCCCAACAGCGACGACCAGCGCCTCGTGCATCGCTTCGGCGTCGACACGCGCATCACCTGGCCTGCCGTGGTGGTGGCCGCCCACTTGAAGTTGAACGACTTCGGTCCCTACGACTACCATCGCGACTTCAACCTGACCTACCCGCTGCAGCTGATGGCCGACGTCTCCACCACGCTGGGCTCGCCCCGCTGGTTCGACCTGCCGCAGACCCGCCTCGGCGTGCGCGCGATTTACCGCACGCTCGACCGTTGGTCGCCGCGGTACGCGCCCGCCGGCGAGCCGGAGCCGGTGCTGAACGAGAAGTACCCGGACGGGCTGGCCAAGGGCAACGAGTGGGAGATCCGGACGTACCTGCACCTGGCGATCTGACGGCGGGCGCAGCCGCCGCGACCGGTTTGGGGCCCCCTGTGGGCCCCAACCTGTTTTCTGGCAATGTCTTGTCGGTCGGCGCCGGCGCCGGCGCCAGGGCGGCCCGATTGCCTTGCATTTCTTTCCGGACCCGGGCGCCCGTCCCCTGGCGGCGGACCTCCGTGATCGCGGATCGTCATTGTTGACTTTTGGTCCGCTCCCGCGGTAGAGTCATGCCAGTGGGGATTGGCACGATTCCGAGGCAGGCAGGCGGGCGGCTCAGGCCGTCATTTCTGCACCCGCGATCGGCGTGCGGTATTCCGTTGCACAGGCCATCAACTCAGGAGCGCTTCCCATGAACAAGTTCGCTAACGTGTCCCGTCTCGTCTGCGCCGCCGCCGCGATCGCGCTGCTGGCCGTCCCGGCGCTGGCCGCCGTCGTCGACGAGCCGGTGCTGGGCCTCCAGGACAAGCCGGTCATCAACCTGGGCGGCACCGGCAGCAAGGATGCCGCCGTGACCAACGTCGTCTATGACTCGACCAACCAGACCGTCTCGGCCGCCTCCTCGACCACCGACCTCAGCGCCATCTACGGCGACGAGATGATCCTGGCCGGCGGCATCGGCGAGGACGTCAGCGCGATGAAGTTCGGCGTGTTCTGCTCCGGTTCGTCCACGGGCGCGCTGGTCTCGGCCACCGAGACGCTCCGCTTCTACGACCTGACGAACGCCGGCGCCTTCATCGGCGGCTTCTCGGCGAACCTGGGCGCGCTGGCGCAGGGCTTCTACTCGATCTACACCATCACGGCGATCGAGAGCGTCGTCATGATCAACATCCCGTCGGCCGACGTGCTCGTCACGCAGCAGCTCAGCAACGTCGTCGGCGCCAGCCGCATGGGCACCGTGCTCAGCTATGCGAACGCCCCGGCCGTCGGCGCGACGAACAACCAGTTCTACGCGAGCAATTCCGCCCTCGCCGCCGGCTGGTACGTGATCACGGGCCAGACCTTCAGCAATCCGCACTACAAGCTGGAGACGGTGCAGTCGGCCGTCCCGACCGAGTCGCAGACCTGGGGTTCGCTCAAGGCCGAGTTCCGGTAGGCGCTCACGCACGACAGGCGTCGCATCGCGCGGCCGGCTCCCGGGTTCGGGGCCGGCCGGCGCGTCGTCAGGGAAGGTGTTGCCCGGCGCGGCCCGGCAGCGATACCGTGGGGGGCAGGAGGGCATGAAGATGACGGCGCGATGGGGATCACGGGGCGCGAGGCTGCTGGCCGCGGCCGTCCTGGCCGGCGCGGCGCCGGCCTGCGCCACCGGCCGCGCGGCGCCGGCTGTCACCGACACGGTCGTGGCGCAGCTGGCCGACGGCGGTCGCGTCGAGCGCATCACGACGGCCGACCTGCGGGCGGCCGCGCAGCGGCGCGGGCTGGCGCCCGGCGCGCTGACGCAGGCGCAGGCGCGCGAGCTGCTGGGCGTCCAGCTGGACCGGCGCGCGCTGCGCCTGGCCATCGCCGCCGCCGGGCCCCTGGCCTGGACGCCGGCCGACAGCGCCCAGCACCGCGAGCTGGACCGGCAGCTCGCCTTCGAGGCGGCCCTGGACTCGGCCTACGCCGTCGAGCGCGCGCTCCGCGCGGAGGCCGGCGACCCGGGGACCCACCCGGCCGTGCTGGGGGCCGCGATGCGCGACCGCGAACTGGCCCGCCAGGCGCCGCATTGGGACGACGCCGTGGTGGCACGCCTGGCCGCGGCATTCGCGGCGCTGCCGGCGCCGGCTCCCGACGACAACCTGCTGCAGCGCGCGCGCAAGCTGGCGCGCTTTCCCGCCGTGGCGGCGACCGACTCCGACCTGACCGTCGCCACGCACCGCGGTCGCCCGTTCCTGGTCCGCGACCTGCTGGGAGAGTGGCGGCAGCTGCGCACGCTGGACCGCCCGCACCTGGAGGACGAGCGGCAGGTGAAGGACTTCATCGGCACGGCCCTCTACCAGCGCCAGCTGCGGGCCCAGGCGCGTCCCGCGGGTTCGCCGGCAAGCCCTGCCGACGCACAGCGGCTGCGGGACCAGGCCGAGGGTTTCGCCGTGCAGGCCTGGGCCGTGCGGCACGTGTTCGCGCAGGTGCCGCGCGACTCGCAGACGCTCCGCCGCGAATACGAACGCGACCCGTCGCGCTGGGACCTGCCCGCGCGCGCGCAGGTCGTGCGGCGGCACCTGGCCACGCGCGCGGCGGCGGACGGCCTGGCGGCGCGGCTGCGCGCCCGCGTGGCGGCGGACAGCCTGCTCGCGCACGAGCGGTCGCTGCCGGACCCGGTGCCCGACCTGGTCGACGAGCGTGAAGATCCCGCCTTCGTGGCCCGCTGCCTCGGCGCCGGGTCGCTCGGCGTGGTGGGGCCCGACTCGCTGGCCGTCGACGCCTGGCGCGTGGCGCTGGTGGTGGAGGCCTTGCCGCGGCGCCCGCGCGCGTTCGCCGAGGCTCGCGATGCGGTCGACCGCGCCTGGTTCGACGCCGAGTGCGAGCGGCGCCTGCGCACCGAACTGGACAGGCTGCGGCGGCAGTACGGGGAGCAGGTCGACGAGGGGGCGCTGGCGCGGCTTGCGCCCTGAAAGTCGCGGGTCCGCCCCGGCCTACGGCTGCGTCCCGTAGACCCGCACGTAATCCACGAGCATCGCCTGCGGGAACACCGTCGACGCGTTCGGCGAGCCCACCCAGCGGCCGCCCACGGCCACGTTGAGCAGGATGAAGAACGGGTGGTCGAAGACCCAGCGCGTGCCGGCGGGCAGGTCGGCCGGCGTGATGCGGTGGTAGACGTAGCCGTCGACGCTCCAGGTGATCGACTCCGGCTCCCAGTCGATGGCGAAGATGTGGTAGTCCAGGTGGAAGCCGCCCTGGGCCAGCGTGTGCGTCCGCGTCAGGGCGCCGTTGCCCGAGTAGCCGGGGCCGTGCACCGAGCCCACGAGGACGCGCGGCTCCTGGCCGCGGTACTCCATGATGTCGATCTCGCCGCAGCCGGGCCAGCTCACGCCGGGAAAGTCGTTGCCGAGCATCCAGAACGCGGGCCAGATGCCCTGTCCCACGGGCAGCTTGATGCGCGCCTCGAAGCGGCCGTAAGCGCGCGCGAACAGTCCCATCGTCTTGATGCGCGCCGACGTGTAGGGCTGCCCCTGCCACTCCTCCTCGCGCGCCGTGATCGCCAGGTTGCCCTGCCCGTCCAGGCTGCAGTTCTCGGCGCGGTTCGTGTCGTACTCGAGCTGGAGGTTGCCCCAGTCGGTGCCCACGTCGAACTGCCACTTCGCGGGGTCGGGCAGCTGGCCGGCCGGCCCGTCGAACTCGTCCTGCCAGATCAGACCGTACACCTCGGGCTCCGTGTCCCCGCCGCACCCGGGAGCGGCGGCCAGCGCCAGCAATGCGCAGGCAAGTGCAGCGACGGCTGCCCTCATGATCCCAACCTCGTGCGCGCGGACACGGGGCCGCCGGCCACGCGCGGGAACAGCCGTGAATCGGACAGGGCCGCCTTCAGCACCAGCGTGGAGGCGCCCACGGCAATGGCCAGTTCGCCCAGGTCGCCGGTGCGCAGCTCGGCCGCGGCCACCGAGCTGACCAGCGTGCGCCGCTTGACCGTCTCGCGCAGCGGATCCAGCAGGAGGTCGCCCAGGCGCGCCAGCATGCCGCCCACGATGACCAGCGACGGGTTCATGATGTTCAGCAGGCCGGCCACGGCGCGGCCCAGGTGGCCGGCCGCCTCCTGGGTGACCTGCAGCGCAAGCGGGTCGCCGGCGATGGCCGCATCCTCCAGGTCGCTGATGGTCACCGGGCGTCCGGCCAGCGGGCTTTCCGGGTGGCCGGCGGCCAGCTCGACCGCCCGCTCGACGAGCGCCGGCCCGCCCACCAGCGTCACCAGGCAGCCGCGCAGCCCGCACAGGCAGGGCTTGCCCTGCGGGTCGATGGACAGGTGCCCGATCTCGCCCGCGACGCCGGTGGCGCCGCGGTAGATCTCGCCGCCGATCACGTGCCCAGAGCCGACGCCCATCGCCACCTTGATGTAGACCAGGTCGTCGACGCCGCGCCCGGCGCCCCACCAGTGCTCGGCCAGGGCGCCCAGGTTGGCGTCGTTGTCGACCATCAGCGGCACGTCGTGCTTGGCGGCCAGCGACTCGAGGCCGTGACGGCCGCCCCACTCGGGCATCACCAGCGTCGACAGGCGGCTCGGGTGCGAGGGGTCCACCGGGCAGGGCAGGGCCACGCCGATGCCGACGAGCGGCCGGCCGGACGCCGCCGGCGCGTCGAGGCACTCGTCGCACAGCTGGTCGATGACGCGGCGGGTGCCATCGGGGTCGGTGCGCACGGCGTGCTCGCGGCTGTGCCAGGCCAGCACGCGACCACGCAGGTCGGTCAGGGCGGCCACCACGTGCGTGGCACCCATCTCCACGCCCAGGATCACGCAGGCATCGTCGCGGAACTCGAGCACGATGGGGCGGCGGCCGCCGCGCGAGGGGCCTTCGCCCACCTCGGCGACGATGCCCATGGGCAGGATCTCGCCGACGATCTCCGAGACCGTCGAGCGCGACAGCCCGGCCACGCCGGCGATCTCCGCGCGCGAGATGCGCTGCTTCTGCCAGATCAGGCGCAGCACGGCGTCGGCGAGCGGGCGCGGGCGCCCGGGGTCCGAGCGCCGCAGGCCCTTCCAGCTGAGGTTCTCGTTGTACATGCCGCCGCTTCCTGGTTGGTCCCCGTCCCGGGTCCCGCAGCTTAGCGGTGCCAGTAGATATTGTCCACCAGCACGAGCGGCGCGTCCGGGCTGCTCAGCACCAGCTGGCCGATGTTGTCGACCGGCACCGTGAACGGGAAGGCGGCCATCGGGATCTCCAGCGACGACCAGCCGCCGGCCGCGAATCCCGGCGTGGTGGTGGCGTCGAACGTCAGCTCGTGCTGGCCCGTGACGGCGGTGCCGGTCGCGCCGAAGGCGACCAGCTTGACCCGGAAGGTGGTGCCCACCGGCGCGTAGACGTCCAGGTGCAGGTGCGTCATCGCCGTGACGTCGATCTTGTTGGCGACGAAGTCGATGCCCACGAAGTTGAGCGTCGTGTACATGATGCTGGCGTTGCCACCGACCAGGTAGGTGTCGTTCTGGGTGGTGGAGCCACCCCAGTGCGGGTTGAAGCTGGTGACCGGCCGGTTCGTATAGGAATCGCTGTAGAGCGAGATCACGTCGGCAGCGGCGGCCGTCGGCGCGGGGGCTGCGGCCGCGGGCGCCGTGAAGCTGGTGATGACCACGCGGCCGGTGACGTCCAGGGTGTCCAGCTTGGCGGTGATCGTGTCGATGCCCGCACCGACCACTCGGATGCGGTTACCCTCGACCACGGCCACGTCCGGGTTCGAGGAGAAGAAGTCGAAGTACCCGGGCATGTGGTTCACCACGACGTTGGCGCCGTCGATGCTGAACGTCGTCGTCGTGCCCTCGATCGTCGCCGTGGACCCGATCAGGTACTGCTTGTTGACCGACGTCATGTTCGCGCGCACCCGCTGCACGTTAAGCAGGTTGGCGTACCGGATCTCGTCGAACCACAGCGTGTGGCCCGAGGAATTCAGCGGCTCGTAGCCCTCGGCAAAGGTGAACATGCCCCGCTCGGCCACCAGCTTGCGCGGCGAGGGAATCGGGATCACCACGAACGTCCAGCTGGGATTGACGGGGATGTTGGCGCGCCCGGCCGTGTAGACCGAGGTGCCGGTGTTGTCGTTGCCGAAGCCCGCCTCGTTCAGCGTCGAGACCACGCTCGAGCGCACGTAGAACGTCAGCGCGTTGAAGTCGGCGAAGTCGCGCGCCCCGACGGTGGTCAGCACGCCGCCCGCGTACCCACCCAGCGTCGAGCCCTGTCCGGGCACCGTCACCTTCAGGGACTTGCGGCCGGCCTGCGCCTGCAGCGAGTCGATGCTCACGGCCTCCAGGTAGGTGCCCGAGAACGCCTGGAAGTAGACGTCGTCGCCGTACGCCTCGTCGAAGACCAGCGGCTCGATGCGCGCGCGGGCCACGTCCAGCCCGGTGACGTCGCGGGCGCCGCAACCGGCCAGGGCGAGCAGGGCAATGAGCAGGAGGGGCGCGGCCAGCAGGCGGGGGATGCTCACGGGGGGACCTCCGGGCAGACGGGTGCCGTCTTTGTACGGTGACCGATCAAAGTATCGCGTGCCGCGGGGCGGGTGTCAAGCAGGAGATCGTTGTGGCCGGCAGACCAGGGTCGATTGACGCCGCGTCGCGGTCGTCGTAAGGTCACCATCTCATGATAGCGACGATTCAATTCCGCCGGGCCATGCAGGCTCAGATGCGCCGCCACGGACTCCCGGCACTCGCGCTGCTGACCGCAGCGCTGCTGGCCGCCGGCTGCGCCGACGACGATCCCGTGGCGCCTGCGGATGAAGGCCGGACGGTGGCGGGTACCGTCCGGCTGCGCTCGCAGGCCGAGGTCGACAGCCTGCGCGGCGTGACGGCCATCGACGGCGCGCTCTACATCGGTCCGAGCACCGACATCACGAACGTCCGCGCGCTGATCCACCTGCAGAGGGTGCAGGTCGGCGTGGCTATCGAGGGCAACGAGCTGCTGACCGGTCTGGACGGGTTGTCCGGCCTCGAATCGGCGCGCAGCGGGCTCATCATCCGCGATAACCCTGTCCTGGATGATCTGGGCGCGCTGGCGCGCGTCACGGACGCGCGCTTCGTCGAGATCGCCGATTGCCCCGTGCTGGCCTCCCTGAGCGGCTGCCCGCAGTCGGCCCCCGTCGGTCTGGTGCGCCTCGCCAACCTGCCCGCGCTGGCGGATCTGTCGGCGATCGCCGGCCTGACGGCGATGACGCGGCTGGAGCTGTGGGGGAACCTGGGCGCGGCCGACCTCTCGCCGTTGAGCGAGCTGCCGATGCTCCGCGAACTCACGTTGCGGGACGTCGTCGGGGTCGAGACGCTGTCGCGGATCGGTGGGCTGTCGAGCCTCACGTCATTGCAGCTGTCCGGGTTGGACGGCCTGACCAGCCTGGAGGGCATGACGGCATCGACGTCGCTGGCCCAGTTGTACGTGGCGGACTGCGCACAACTGACGAGTCTGGCAGGACTGGACCAGCTGTCCGCCCTGTCAGGCCTGGTTCTCGCACAACTGCCGATGCTGGCCACGCTGGAGGGGCTGGGCGGGGACTCGATCCTCACGCTGCAGCTCGTCGAGCTGACCGCCTTGGCAACCCTGGACGGGTCCGCCCCGCTGCCGGCGCTGGGCAGCCTGTCGGTGGCCGCCTGTCCGCAGCTGACCGGGCTGTCGGGCCTGGCCGCCCTGGCGCCTTCGCTGCGGGGGCTGTACCTGGCCGACCTGCCCGCCCTGACATCGCTGGATCCCGGCGGCCTGTTCGACGGACTGGAGACGCTCGAGCTGGACAGCTGCGCCATGCTGCCCGGCCTGGCGGGCCTGCCTGCCCAGCCGTCGCTGACGCGACTCTCGCTCCGCCGTCTTGCGTCGATGACCGGCCTTGCAGGCTTCCCGGCCGTCGGCCCGGCGACCACGGTGTACATCGCGGAGATGACGGCGCTGTCGTCGCTGGCGGGACTGGACGGCCTGACGACCTGTCGGCAACTGAGCGTGGTCGACTGCGACGCCCTGGCCTCGCTGGCCGGGCTGGGCAACCTGGACACGGTCAGCGAACGGCTGCAGATCCAGGGCAACGCGAGCCTGACGGACCTTGCGGACCTGGCGCCGCAGTCCGCGGTGGGCCGCGTCGAGTTCTTCGACAACCCGCTCCTGGACCAGTGCGAACTGCTGAGCCGGCTGTCGACCTGGGCCGCCGCCAGCTCCGTCTACGTGGCCGGGAACGGGGCCTGCGCGGGGGCGCCGCAGACGGCAGCGGGCTGGTTCGACCGGTGATTTCGCTCCGGCGGCGCGGGCGCGCCCGGGCCGCTTGCGCCGGCGCAAGTCCGCAGAACCCCAAGTCCGGTGCACCACAAGTCCGGTGAACCCCAAGTCCGGTGAACCCGCAGTGTCCTGCTACCTGTCCGCTCCAGTTCCCGCCGCCAGCCGTCCCCCCACCACCGTCGCCGTCACCTTCATGCGCAGCAGCTCCGCCGCCTCGCACGCCACCGGATCCCCGTCCAGCACCACCAGGTCCGCGCGGTAGCCCGGCGCAATGACGCCCAGCTCGTCCTCGGCGAACGCCGCCCAGGCCCCGCCCGCCGTGTAGAGCCACAGCGCGGTGCGCGCATCGACCGCCTCCTCGGGTCGCCAGCCGCCGATGGGTGTGCCGTCCGGGTGCATGCGCGTGCGCGCGGCGTACAGTCCCTCCAGCGGCTCGACCTTCTCGACCGGGAAGTCGGTGCCGTAGCAGAGGCGGGCGCCGGTCTTCAGCAGCGATTGCCACGCATAAGCGCCCTTCAGGCGGTCCTCGCCCAGCCGCTCGTCGGCCCAGTCCATGTCGGAGGTGCAGTGCACCGGCTGCATGGCGGCGATCACACCCAGCTTCGCGAAGCGGGGGATGTCGGCGGGATCCAGGATCTGCGCGTGCTCGACGCGCCAGCGCGCATCGCGAGGCTTCAGCTCGCCCAGCACCTCTTCATAGAGGTCCAGCACCAGGCGGTTGCCGCCGTCGCCGATGGCATGGGTGCAGATCTGGAAGCCGGCGCCGCCCAGGTCGCGCATGACGTGGCGCAGGTGGCCGGCGTCGGTGACCGCCAGGCCGCGGTGGCCGGGTTGGTCGGCGTAGTCGCGCAGCAGCAGGGCGCCGCGGCTGCCCAGGGCGCCGTCGGCGTAGAGCTTGACCGCGCGCAGCGAGAGCATGCCGTCGGCGCTCGCCCAGGGGCCGGCCTCCAGCGCGGCGGCCAGCGTGGCGGCCTCGTCGTCGTACATGCCGTGCACGCGCACGCCGAGCGCGCCCTCGTCGACCAGCTTGCGCATCAGCTGCGCGCGCTCCCAGGAGACGCCGGCGTCGTGCACCGAGGTGACGCCCAGGCGCAGGCAGTGCTCGGCGGCCAGGCGCAGGCGGCGACGCACCTCGGGCTCGTCCGGCGCCGGGATCACGTTCGTGACCAGGCTCACCGCGTTGTCGATCAGCACGCCGGTCGGCTCGCCCTGCGCGTCGCGCACGATGGTGCCGCCCGGCGGGTCGGGCGTCTCGATCGTGACCCCGGCCCAGGCCAGCGCCGTGGTGCTGGCCCAGGCGGCGTGTCCGTCGACGCGGCGCAGCAGGATGGGACGCTTGCGGACTGCCGCATCCAGCAGCGAGCGATGCGGGTATTCCTTCACCGGCCAGTCGTTCTGGTCCCAGCCGCGGCCCTCCAGCCAGCCGCGGCCCGGGTTGGCATTGGCGGCCTCGACCACGCGCCCCACGGCCTCTTCCACCGTCGCGGTGCCGCGCAGGTCGATCTCGGCCAGCGCCTTGCCCAGGCCGTAGAGATGGGCGTGGCTGTCGATGAAGCCGGGGATGATCGTGCCCTGGCGGACGTCGATCACCTGCGCGCCCGCCGCGGCCAGCGCCAGCGCGCCCTGGTCGTCGCCCACGAAGAGGATCCGGCCGTCGGCGACCGCAACGGCGGTGGGTGCGGGAGCCGGCTCGGCTTCGAGCATGGTCAGCACCCGCCCGCCGTGCAGGATGAGGTCGGCCTTGGCGGTCCCGGTCATGGCGTCCTCGCTGGCGATGGCGGCCGATACGAACAGCGCGGCGCAGGCGGCGAGCGCGAGCGCAGGCGGCTTGGTCATGTGGGGCATCCTTTCGCGGGCACATTGGCGCCGCCCGGTACCTCAGCGGCCGGAGCTTCACGGCGCGGCCCCGGCATTGTACATTGGCCGGCACACGCAGCCAACCTCCACGACCCCGGGAGCGCGACCCATGCAGCCCATCGAGCAGACCGGCGCCTTCTACCTGGGCCGCCGCCACGACGACCGGAACGGTGCCCCAGGCGGCGACCTTGTCATGTACGACGCGCGCGACCTGACCACGCACGCGGTCATCGTCGGCATGACCGGCTCCGGCAAGACGGGCCTGGGCATCTCGCTGCTGGAGGAAGCCGCGATCGACGGCGTGCCGGCGATCATCATCGACCCCAAGGGCGACATCACCAACCTGGCCCTGGCCTTCCCGGACCTGGCCGCCGGCGACTTCGCGCCCTGGCTGGACCCCGAGGACGGGCGGCGCCAGGGGCTGGAACCGGCGGCGCACGCCGAGCAGGTGGCCGCGCGCTGGCGGCAGGGCCTCGGCGAGTGGGGGCAGGACGGCGCGCGCATCGCCCTGCTGAAACGGTCGTGCGCGGTGACCGTGTTCACGCCCGGCTCCACGGCGGGGCAGCCCGTCTCGATCCTGGCTTCGCTGCAGGCGCCCGCCGGCGGCTTTGCCGGGCAGGAGGAGCCGCTGCGCGAGCGCATCCGCGGCACCGTCGGCGCCCTGCTGGGGTTGGCCGGCGTCCAGGGCGATCCGGT
>JAYRFB010000224.1:0-10329 GCA_041908585.1 Candidatus Krumholzibacteriia bacterium | reverse complement strand
GCGGCGACGGCTGACCGCGGGCGGTCGCGCCCGAAGCGACGATCACGACCCGGACGGAGAGGCCCGGGCCCTGCGTCCCGGGCCTCCTCCACTCACGAAGGCGCGCCGGCCTGCCGCCGCTCAGTCTTCGCCGAACGGGTTGCGGGGGCGCTTGCGCCGGAAGTCGCGCAGGTCCTCGTCCATCTGCCGCAGCTGGTCCTGGCGCTGCTGCTCGGCTTCCCCCGTGTCGAACAGGCGCGCCATCTTCTCGGCTTCCTCGCGCTTGCGCTCGTCGAAATCGCGCAGGGCATCGCCGATCGCCGGGCCGTCGCCTTCCGGCAGGTGCTCCAGGCGCAGGTGGTCCCGCACCTCCAGGTGCGTCTCGAAGGCGCTGTGGACCAGCGCCACCGCCCCCAGCTCCTCGAGCGCCGCCGCCTGCAGGCGGACCTGGCTCTCGTTCTGCCCCAGCAGGTCCGCGAGCTCCTGCGGCGTCGGGCCGCGCCCCAGCCGGTGCGCCAGCACGCGGACGCCCGCCACGAAGAGGTGCGCCTCGCCTCGCGAAAGCCTGATCATCCCAGCTCCACCTTTCCCCCGGTCGCGGCCCGGGCCAGCCGTCTCTGCAGGCGCGCCACCCGCGCGGGCTCGGCCGCCTGCCCGGCGTGCATCAGCGCCGCGTCCAGCCGCCGCAGCCGCCGTTCGTAGAGTATCGCCGCCTCGCGGTGCGCCCAGGCGCCGGCACCGGCGCGGATCTCGTCCTGCAGGAGTACCTCGAGGTCGGGCCATCGTCCCGCGCGCTTGAGCAGCGGCACCGCCTCGCCGACCAGGCGCCGGCAAAGGTCCGCCTCCAACCGCGCGCGCGCGGCCAGCGCCGCGACGATCCACGATCCGGCGAGCGCCGGGTCGCGGCGCCGGTCCGCCACGCGCGCCAACGCCCACGCCCGCAGGGGCTCCGCCGCCGGCTGCAGGGGCGGGCGCTCCAGCTCCACCGCCTCCTCGCAGGCGCGCCCGAGGATCGCGGCCATGCCCCGCACGTCGCGCTCGTTGTGGCGCAGGACGCACAGCAGATCGTCGGCGTTGCCGCCGCCCAGCCAGTCGCGCCAGACCTCCGGGATGCGCGCGCCCTCGATGTCGCCGGGGCCGCGCGCGATCCCGCAGACAGCCGCCTCGACCGTCTGCTGCCGGCAGTCGGGCAGCGAGCGCCCCCAGAGCCGGCGCGCGGCCGGCAGCAGGTCCCACGAGTCCAGTTGGGCCAACGGGTCGGTCCGCCGGTTCATCAGCGCCCGCGTACGCAGCAGCGGCAGGTCGAAGGAGCCGCCGTTGAACGTCACCACCACGCGGAAGCCGGCGGCCCACTCCGCGAGTGCCGCCAGCAGCCCGCCCTCGCGCCCGGGTGCCGGCAGGAACAGCTGGCGCACGACCAGCTCGGAACCCTCCCACCAGCCGACCCCGACCAGGAACGCCAGGGTGCCGGTGCCGCCGGCCAGGCCGGTGGTTTCTGTGTCCAGCAGGAGCAGGTCCCCGCGCCCCCTGCCCGAGCCTGCGTGGCCCGTGACGATTCCCCGGAGATCAGGCAACTCGGCGCCGGGGCCCGCGCCGGTCGAGCGCCACTCGCGATACCAGCAGGGACCGGCCGCGGTCGGGCACTCGCGCAGGCCCAGGTCGTCCAGCCATTCGCCGCCCGCCGGATGCCGGTCCCCGACCCCCTCCACCGCACCGTCGGGCGCCCCGTCGGGCGGGCTCACGCCGCGGGCGCCGCCGCGATCGAGGCGGGCCAACCGGGAGCGCAGGTCCATCTCAGGCGTCCGCCGCGGCGGCGCGCGGCCCGTCCCCGTCGGCCAGCCCGGGCATGCGCGCCAGCAGCCAGCCGGCGCCGCCGCGGGCGGTATCGCCGGAATCGACGGTCGCGCCCACGCAGGCCGGGCAGCCGTGGCCGCACGGACAGCCGGCGAGGTGGCTGGCCGCGGCGCGGCAAATCTCGTCGAACTGCTCGTAGATCCGGCGCGCGAAGCCCACGCCGCCGGGCACGCTGTCGTAGAGGTAGAGTGTCGGCCTGCCGGTGAACGGCGAGCGGATCATCGCCGTGGCGTGCAGGTCCGCGCTGTCGGCCATCACGAACACCGGCGCCACGCACCCCAGGAGGTGCGCCAGGCCCTTCAGCGCATCGCCGAGGTCCAGCCCGCGCGCCGACATCTCCGCCGCCAGCGCCTCGGGCACTTCCCACCAGAACCCCGTCGTGTGCATCTCCATCTCGGGCAGGTGCACGCGGCCGGCCCCCACGTTCTCGTGCGTGCCCAGCTTGATCTTCTTGTACACCGTGACCTTCGAGACCAGCCCGATCTCCCCCACGGCAACCGCGCCGTCGCCGTGCGCCTTCTGCTCGTCGGCCGTGAGCGTCTTCAGCTCGCTCTTGCGCTGCGCGTCGGTGTAGTAGTCCACCTGCACCGGCTGCACATGGGCCTCGCGACGGTCCCAGTCGAGCCGGTCGACGTGGTACTGCTGCGCGCCGTGGATGTAGATCGCATCGTCGTGCAGCATCTCCTGCGCGCTGAACAGGTCCATCTCGCCGATGACCAGCCCGCCCGGCCGCGAGTCGTCGATGATGACCACGTTGTCCGGCGCCGCGCTGCGCAGGCTCACGTCCTCGGCCGGGTAGGTGTCGGCCATCCAGTGGTAGCGCCCCTCGGCGCGGTGCAGCACGCGGTTGTCGCACAGGTAGTCGAGGATCTCCGTCACGCGGTGCCCGCCGTAGTCCTCGTCCTCCAGGAAGGGCAGCTCGAAGGCCGCGCACTTGAGGTGGCTCATCTGCACGATCAGGTTGTCCGGGTCCAGCGTGGCGTGCTCGGGGCTGCGCCCGAAGAAGAAGTCGGGGTTGGTCACGATGTACTGGTCGGCCGGGCTGCTCGAGGCCACGAGCACGACCGCGCTCACGTTCTGCCGGCGTCCCGCCCGCCCCGCCTGCTGCCAGGTCGCGGCCACGGTGCCGGCGTAGCCGGCCATGATGCAGACGTCGAGCCGGCCGATGTCGATGCCCAGCTCCAGCGCGTTGGTCGAGACGACCGCCTTGACCGATCCGTCGCGCAGTCCCTGCTCGATGGCCCGCCGCTCGCCCGGCAGGTAGCCGCCACGGTAGCCGCGCACCTCGCCGCCACGGATGCCGACGCGACGGCCGGCCTTCTCCAGGTACGTCAGCAGCAGTTCCACGCGCATCCGGCTCCGCGCGAAGACGATCATCTGCGCCCCGGTGCCGAGGAAGCGCTCGGCGATGCCGCGCGTGGTCTTGATCGTCGACGCGCGGATGCCCAGCTCGCGATTGATCACCGGGGGGTTGTAGAAGATGAAGTGCTTCAGGCCCCGCGGGGCGCCGTTGTCGGCAACCTCTGCCATCTCCAGCCCGGTCAGCCGCTCGGCCAGCTCGCGCGGGTTGGCGATGGTGGCCGAACAGCAGATGAACTGGGGGTCCGCGCCGTAGAACCGGGCCACCCGGCGCAGGCGGCGCAGCACGTTGGCCACGTGGCTGCCGAAGACGCCGCGGTACTGGTGCACCTCGTCGACGACCACGTAGCGGAGGTTCTCGAAGAGCTTCACCCACAGCGTGTGGTGCGGCAGGATGCCCTGGTGCAGCATGTCCGGGTTGGTCACCACGATGTGGCCGGAGCTGCGGATGGCGCGTCGCGCCGTCTCCGGCGTGTCGCCGTCGAAGGTGAACGTGCGGATATCGACACCCAGCTCGGTGACCAGGCCGTGCACCTCGTGCATCTGGTCCTGGGCCAGGGCCTTCGTCGGGAACAGGTACAGCGCCCGCGCCTGGGGGTCGCGCAGCACGGCATCGAGAACGGGCAGGTTGTAGCAGAGGGTCTTGCCGCTGGCCGTCGGCGTCGGCACGACGAACGAGCGCCCGGCCGCCGCCAGCGCGACGGCCTCCGCCTGGTGCGTGTAGAGGTCGGTGACGCCACGGCGGCGCAGGGCCTCGCCCAGCCGCGGGTCGAGGCTGCCCGGGAACGGCGCCGTTCGGGCCGGCCGCGGCGGGAGCACCTCCCACCGGGTCACGTGGCGCAGGAATCGCTCGTCGGCCTTCAGCTGGTCCAGCAGTTGCGCGAGGTTCAAGCCGACCTCCAGGCGATCAGGGCTGGGCCGGCCCCTGCGGCTTGCCGCCATTGGACGGCGGCGCGTCGTTCGGCCGGGCATTGCCGGCATCCTCCAGCTCGCGGCGCACCTCGCGCGATGCGTCCTGCGTCGCGCTCTTGAACTTGCGGATCGACTTGCCGAACGCCTCGGCCACCTCGGGCAGGCGCTTCGGCCCGAAGAACAGCAGGATGAACACCAGGATGACCAGCATCTCCTGCCAGCCGATGTTCCCCAGGAATGCAGGTACTGGAACCATCACGGCCTCCCGTGGCTCAGCGGTACCACCTCAGGATCTGCGAGGCGATGAACACGCCGATCACGCTCATGAGGTTGAAGTGGATCTGGAACCCGAACGTGATGTCGAGGATCACCAGGTTCCAGTGGGTGACCTCGGGGCCGAAGGTGACGTAACGTACGAACAGCTGCTCGGCCACGCTGCCCTTGCTCAGGAACAGCCCGAGGACCTCGCTCACGATGGCGCCGATGAGCACGCCCACCAGCAGGGTCAGGACCACGGTCCCCAGCGACTTGCGCATCGTCCCCGTCTTTCCCCGGGGCGGCCGCTGCCGGCCCCCATGGCCGGGCGCCGCCCGCGGGCGCAAGATAGCACCCGTCCCGCGCCAAAGGAACCGGCGATTGGCCGGCGCTCCCGGCGGCCGCCTCAGCCCGCCGGCGCGGCTGCCAGGCGGTCGACGACCGGCTTGAGGCGCTCCCAGACCTGGTCCAGCGTCTGGGGCATGACACGGGTCTGGCCGATCGTACTCATGAAGTTGGTGTCGCCCGTCCACCGGGGCAGCATGTGGACGTGCAGGTGCGCGGGAATCCCCGCCCCGGCGCTGGCCCCGCCGTTGTACCCGCAGTTGATGCCGTCGGGCCGGAAGGTCTCCTGCAGGGCATCCTCCATGAGCTTGAGCATCACGGCCAGGTCCGCCAGCTCGGCCGGCGTACACTCGGAGAGCCGCGCCGCGTGGCGCCCGAGCACCAGCAGCAGGTGGCCGCTGTTGTACGGGTACAGGTTCAGGATCAGGTACCAACGCGGGCCGCGGTGCAGCACGTAGTGCTCGCGGTCGTCCCCGGTCAGCCGGTTGCAGAAGATGCAGCCGTCCTCTTGCCGCTCGCCGCTCACGTAGCCGTACCTCCAGGGCGTGCAGAGCCGGTCCATGACTAGCGCGCCCGACCGGCCAGCAACTGCTCGGCCACCGCCAGCTCGTCGACCGTATTGATGCCCACGACCTCGCCGGGGTCGTCCGCGCGTACCGCAGCCACCGGCCGGCCCCGGCCCACCAGGTAGGCCACCGTATCCGTCAGGTAGTATTCGCCCTGGTCGTTATTGGTGGTGAGGTTGGCCAGTGACTCGGCCAGGTCCGCCGTGCGGAAGCAGAAGACGCCGCTGTTGTACTCGCCGATGGCAAGCTCGGCGGGCGTGGCGTCGCGCGCCTCGACGATCTTCACGACGTTTCCCGCCGCGTCCTTGACGATCCGGCCGTAGGCCCCGGCGTCGTCCACCACGCACGTCAGCACGGTCGCGGCCGCCCCGCTGCGAACCGTGCCCTCGACCAGGCGACGCAGCGTGGAGACACGCAGCAGCGGAACGTCGCCCGCCAGGACCACGCACCAGCCGCCGCCGCGCACCGCCGGCATCGCGACCTGCGCGGCGTGCCCCGTGCCGAGCTGCGGCTGCTGCAGCGCGAAGTCGAGCCCCGGGCGCGCGCACGTCTGCCTGACCAGGTCGGCCTGGTGGCCCACGACGACCACTGTGTGCCCGACGCCGGCCCCGGTTGCCGTGTCCAGGACGTGGTCCAGCAGCGGTCGCCCGGCCAGCCGGTGCAGCACCTTCGGCAGGTCGCTCTTCATGCGCGTGCCCTTGCCGGCCGCCAGCACGATCGCGTCGACCGGCCCGCCGAACGCGTGAACGTCCGGGGCGCCGCTTCCGTCAAGGCCGATCGTGCCCCGGTTCGAATCCTCCCTGTTCATTCCGTCCCTGTTCGTTTCGCCCTTGCCCATTCCGACCTTCCCCCATTCCGCGCGGACCCGATCCGTCGATGTCCCTGGCGTCCTTCGCTCAGGCGGGCCCGCCCGCACCGGCGAAGAGACCCGTCTCCGTCGCCACGCCACCCTGGAGGCGCAGCGCGATATTGTCGATCAGCCGCGCCGGCCCGACCCGGGCGGCCACTGCCAGCAGCAGGCGCCCCTCCGGCAGCGTCTGCGCCTCCTCCAGCTCCGGCAGCAGGCGCACCGACGCGTAGTCGATCGCGTCGGCGTCCGCAAGCGCCGCCCTCATCGCTGCCTCGATGGTCCCGGCGGAGCGCCGGCCCGCCTCCAGCTCCGCCCGCCCGGCCGCCAGGGCCCGCACAAGGCACAGGGCCCTCTGACGCTGCCCGGCGTCGAGATAGCGGTTGCGCGATGACATCGCCAGCCCGTCCGCCTCGCGCACGGTCGGCGCGTCCACGAGGGTGACCGGCAGCCGCAGGTCGCGGACCATCTGCTCCAGCACCAGGCACTGCTGCGCGTCCTTGCGCCCGAACAGCGCAACCCCCGGCCGGACCATCCCGAACAGCTTGGCCACGACCGTCAGCACGCCGTCGAAGTGCCCGGGCCGCGAGGCGCCGCACAGGCCGTCCGCGCGCCGCCCGGCGCGGATCGTCACCTCGCCCGGCAGCCCGTACATGTCGGCGACCGCCGGCGCGAACACCGCGGCGGCGGGCGTCGCCTCCAGGAGCGCCAGGTCCGCCGCCAGGTCGCGGGGATAGGCCTCGTAGTCCTCGCCGGGCCCGAACTGCGTCGGGTTGACGAAGATCGACACGACGACCGGGCCGTACGCCGCGGCCTGCCGCACCAGGCTGAGGTGCCCTTCGTGCAGCGCGCCCATCGTCGGCACCAGCGCCAGCGGCCCACTGCGCCGCAACGCCCCGAGCCGGTCCAGTTCCCCCGCACCCCGCAGCAGGATCATTCGCGGCCCGCCCCGCCGGCGGCGCGCCCGCCCGGGTAGGCCGGGCCGGTGGACTCGCCGCCGGCGCCGTTGCCCGTCTCGCCGGCATCGCCGCCGTAGCTGTTCTCGGCGGCCGGGAAGCGCCTTTGCCGCACGTCGGTCGCGAAGGCGGCAACCGCCTCGGTCGCCTGCCGCCCGAGGTCGGCATAACGCCGGACGAACCGCGGCGCCGCACCCGGCAGCAGGCCGAGCAGGTCGTGGAAGACCAGCACCTGCCCGTCGCAGCCGGAACCCGCGCCGATGCCGATCGTCGGCACCCCCACCGCCGCGGTCACGCGCGCGGCCAGGGCGGCCGGCACGCACTCGAGCACGATGGCGAAGCACCCCGCCTCGGCCAGGAACGCGGCCTCGTCGAGGATCCGCGCCGCAGCGTCGGCGCCCCGTCCCTGCACGCGGTAGCCGCCGAGCCGGTAGACCGACTGCGGAGTCAGCCCGAGGTGGCCCATCACCGGGATCTCCGCGTCAAGCAGCGCCGCGATGGCCGCCGCGCGCGGGCGCCCGCCCTCCAGCTTGACGGCATGCGCGCCGCCTTCCTGCACCAGCCGCAGCCCCGCGCGCACTGCATCCGTCGCGCTGACCTGGAAGGTGCCGTACGGCAGGTCCGCGATCACCGGCAGGCCGGTGCGGGCACGCTGCACGGCCCGGCAATGGTGCACCATGTCGTCGAGCGTCACCGGCAGCGTCGTCTCGTGCCCCAGCA
Organism: Candidatus Krumholzibacteriia bacterium; assembly: GCA_041908585.1. Lineage (GTDB taxonomy): Bacteria > Krumholzibacteriota > Krumholzibacteriia > LZORAL124-64-63 > LZORAL124-64-63 > CAINDZ01. The sequence continues at coordinate 2,536 of JAYRFB010000224.1, read as the reverse complement.
TGACCATGCCGAGGGAGTCGCCCACCAGCAGGGCGTCCACGCCGCCGCCCTGTCCGATCAGGGCGCTCGACAGGTCGTAGGCGGTGAGTACCACCAGGGGCCGACCCTCGCGCTTGCCGCGGGCGAAGACGTCGAGGCTCGGGGCCGGACGCGGGTCCTGCATCGCTGACCTTTCCGCCGGCGGCAGCCGGCCCAGTGCGGCCCCTCAGGCCTGGCGCGAATCGGGCGCGAAGTAACGCGTGCCGACGAACTTCTCGGTCAGCTGGCCGAAGAGCAGCTCGAAGTCGCCGGGCACGTTGACGAAGTCAAGGTTGTCCGTGTTCACGACCAGGAGCGGCGCGTCCCGGTAGTGGTGGAAAAAATAGCTGTAGGCGCCGTTGAGCGCCTCCAGGTAGTCGGGTTCCATGTCCTGCTCGAACGAGCGGCCGCGCCACCGGATACGCTGCTGCAGCATCTCGGTCCGCGCCTGCAGGTAGATCACCAGGTCGGGCTTGAGCACCCGCTGCTCGAGGATGTTCGCCAGCTGCCCGTACAGCGCCAGTTCATCGTCGGCCAGGTTGAGGTTGGCGAAGATGCGGTCCTTCGCGAACAGGTAATCCGAGACGAGCGTCGCATTGAACAGGTCCTGCTGGCCCAGCCCCTGCTGCTGGCGGTACCGGCTCAGCAGGAAGAAGATCTGCGTCTGGAACGCATAGGCCTCGCGATCGCGGTAGAACTTGGCCAGGAACGGGTTCTCCTCCACGACCTCCAGGTTCAGCCGCCCGCCCAGGCGGGTTGCCAGGAGCTTCGTGAGGCTGGTCTTCCCGACCCCGATCACGCCTTCGACGACGATGTAGCGCCAGGGCAGCACCCCGGTCCTCCTTGTTCGCTTCCCGGCCCTGCATCCCGCAGGCCCCCGCCCCCGTAGGGCCGCACCCACGGCCCGCCTTTACGCCTGATTTTCGCACGCGCTTCGGCAATTGTCTCGCCCGAATCGGGGCACCGTACGCCGGCGGCGATCTGGGCCAGGGGCTCGAGCACGAACGCCCGCCGGGCCAGTTCGGGATGGGGCACCCGCAGCCGCTCGCCGGCCAGGACACGGTCCCCGAAGAGCAGGATGTCCAGGTCCAGCGGCCGTGGCCGCCGGTGCCCTCCCGCGGGGCGCCCGGCAGCCGCCTCGAGCGCCTTGAGCGCCCGCAGGAGCTCCTCCGGCTCCAGGCCCGTCCGGATCCCGACGCAGGCGTTCAGATAGGGATCCTGTTGGTCGCCGGGATCGCCGACATGCTCGGTCTCCCAGACATCGCTGACGGCCACCACGGCCACGCCCGGAACGCCGGCCAGCGCCGTCACGGCCCGCCGCAGCTCCGCCAGCCGATCGCCCTGGTTGCTCCCGAGCCCCAGGTAGGCCTCGACGGACGGCGCGTTCATGGCCGCACGCCGCCGCCGGCAGCGAGCCAGGCGCGGTCGCGCGCAAGCGACACCTCGGCGTGCCCGAAGAAGCCGTCGATCGGGGGCTGGGTCTTGCGTACGGTCACGCGCACCTCGGCGGCGGGAAAGGCGACGAGCAGGTCCCGGCACAGCCGCCGGGCCAGTGCCTCGATCAGGTGGAAGCGGCTGCCGGTCGCGGTCGCCACGACGGTCGCATGCACGGCGGCGTAGTCGATCCCGCGTCCGAGGTCGTCGCCGGCCGCCGCGGCCTCCAGGTCGGCCGTCAGCTCCACGTCGACCTGGAAGCGCTGGCCCAGCTCGCGCTCGGCCGGATGCGCCCCGTGGAAGGCGTAGACGTCGATCCCGACCAGGCGCAGCCGGTCGTTCATCGCCAACCCGCGAGGCGCCGCGCGCCTTCCTCGAGATCCTTCTCGGCGGCGGTCAGGCTGATGCGGAACCAGCCCTCGCCGCCGCTGCCGAAGCCCGTGCCCGGGGTCACGACGACGCCGATCTCCGCCAGTGCCCGCTGGCAGAACGCAGCGGCATCCTCGTTGCCGGGGATCCGGCACCAGACGTAGAAGGTCGCCGTCGACGGGAAGACCTCGTAGCCGGCCTCCGCCAGCGTCGCGACCAGCCTTTCGCGACGCGCCGCATAGGGTGCCGCCACGCCCGCCAGGAGCCGGTCGAAGTCCGGGCCCAGAGCGTAGGCGGCCGTGCGCTGGATGGCCGTGAACACGCCGCTGTCCATCGTATCCTTGACCCGGCCGAGCGCCTCGACCAGCTCGGGATGGCCGACGGCGAAGGCGACGCGCCAGCCGGTCATGTTGAACATCTTGGACAGGCTGTGCAGCTCGATCACGCGCTCACGCGACGCGTCGGCCGTGCCCAGCAGGCAAGGCTGGGCCTTGCCGTCGAGCGACATCTCCAGGTACGCCGCATCGTTGACCAGCGTCACCCCGCGCCCGGCGCAGAGGTCCGCCGCCCGTCGCCAGAAGGCCGTGTCGGCGGTGGCGCCGGTCGGGTTGTTGGGGTAGTTCAGGAAGAGGAGGCGCGTGCGGTCGTCCATCAGCGCCGCCACCTCGTCCAGGTCGGGCAGGAAGCCGTTGGCCGCCCGAAGCCGGAACGCGCG
>JAYRFB010000223.1:0-11581 GCA_041908585.1 Candidatus Krumholzibacteriia bacterium | reverse complement strand
GGCCGTGTTCGTGTTCATGTTCGCGCCCGTGTCCGTGCCCGTGGTGCGCGCAGGCCTGGCCCGGAGCAATCTCGACCGGGGCACCGCCGGCGAAGGAGGCCAGTGCGGCCTCCACGGTGCCGCCGTCGGCTCTCCAGACGCGGATGCCGGCCGCATGGAGGTGGGACAGGGCTCCGGCGCCGATTCCGCCGACCAGGACGCCCTGCACATCGAGACCGGCCAGCGCGGCCACGGGGTGACAGCCGCCGTGGCCGTGATGGCGGTTGGCATTGGGCACCACGTGACAGGTGCGGGTGTCGGTGTCGACGATGGCGAAGCACGGCGCGGAGCCGAAGTGGCCGCTGACGCGGCTGGCCAGGCCGTCATCCTTCAGGACCGGAATGCAGAGGTTCATGGTTCCAGCCTTTCCTGGGGACATTGGCGGCCGCAGCGGTGGCGGCGCGGACCGCCGGTGGATCCGGTGACGACGGGGCCGCCTTCGATCAGCAGCGCGCTGCCATGCGTGAGGGCATCGGCCACCTTGCGGCGGGCGGACTCGAGGATGCGGCCCAGGGTGGCTCGCGACACGCCCATCGCCTCGGCGGCCGCAGCCTGGTAGAGGCCCTCCAGGTCGGCCAGGCGCAGCGCCTCGTACTCGTCGAGGGTCATCGTGACCTGCGTGAGGTCGCGGGTCGGGATGCCGGCCGGCTTGAACACGGTCACGGCAGGCCCGGCGGCGATGCGGCGGCAGCAGGGTGGGCGGGGCATGGGGTCACCTCGCATCTATTATGAGCATATGCGCGAAATTGTCAAGCGCCTCCCGTTCCCTGTCGAACGCTCATCGACGGACGCCGCCGCGCCGTTCCGGACGCGACCGTCCGTTCCGGCCTCCCGTTGGCGATACCCCGCTCCCGGTGCGATCTTGCCGCCGCCGATGCCCCTGTCAACCGCCACCGGGAGACGTGCGTGGACTGCACCATCCTCATCTTCGTCGACGGCCTGGGCTGGGGACCGCCGGAGGCGGCCACCAATCCCCAGCAGGTCTACGGCGGCGAGGTCTTTCGCTTCGGCGAGGTGGGGCCGGCGCTGGCGGGACCGGTGCCCGCGGCTGCCGGCGGCTGGGCGCGCGCCATCGACGCCGTGCTCGGCGTGCCGGGCGTGCCGCAGAGCGCCACCGGCCAGACGACGCTGCTGAGCGGTGTCAACGCACAGGCGGCCATCGGCCGGCACCTGACCGGGTTCCCGAACGAGGCGCTGCGCGACATCCTGCGCGAGCACTCGGTGCTGCGGCAGCTTTCGCGCCGGGGCGTGCCCGCGCGTTTCCTCAACGCCTTCCGGCCGCGGTTCTGGGAACTGTCGCCCGAGCGGCAATGGACCCTCTCGGCCACCACCGTGGCCAACCTCGCGGCGGGCCTCCCGTTCTTCACGCTGGACGACGTCGCGGAAGGGCGCTCGATCTACCAGGACTTCACCAACGCCGAGCTCATCGAGCGGGGATTCGCGGTGCCGCCCCTCACGGCGGACCGGGCGGGAGCGGTGCTGGCGCGGGCGGCGAGGGATGGCGGCGGCTTCACGCTCTACGAGTACTTCCTGAGCGACAAGGCCGGGCACACCGGCGATGCGGAGGCGATCGCGAGGGAGCTCGTCAAGCTCGACGCGTTCGTGCTGGCCACGCTGGCGGGGCTGGATGCCGAACTGGCCGACGGCCGTGCGCTGGTGCTGCTGACCAGCGACCACGGCAACCTGGAGGATGCGACGACGCGGCGCCACACCGCCAACCCGGTCCCGTTGCTGGCATGGGGATCCGGCGCGCGCGACGTGGCGGCCGCGGTGACGAGCCTCGACCAGGTGACGCCGGCCATCGTGGCGCGGCAGGCGCAAGCACGGTAGGTCCTGCCGCACAGATCAGCGCGACGTTGCGGTCAGGAGCAGCAGGCGGTGTTCCATCTCGCGCAGCGGCTGCAGGTCGCCCTTGCGCGAGGCCACGGCGACGCCGGCCCGGAAGGCTGCGACCGCCTCCTCACCGCGCCCCAGCAGCTCCAGCGCCCGGCCGTGGGCCAGGTAGAGGGCGCTGTTGTCCGGCTGGGCCGCCACGGCGCGGGCCAGGAGCGGCTCCGCTTCCGCGTGCCGCTCCAGCGTCGCGAGCGCGCTGCCCGCGCCCATCAGCGCCAGCGCATCGTCCGGGTCGATCTCCAGCACCTCGCCGAACATCGCCAGCTTCCGCGCGGCGTCCTCGCGGCGGGCGGTCCTCTCGGCGGTGGCGCGTTCGGCAGCCTCGCGCGCATCGTCGATGGACGCGAAGCGCTTGAGCGTGGCCTGCTCGCGCTGCCGCTCGGCTTCCTCCTTGTCGCCGATCCTCATGTAGAACAGCGACAGGTTGGTGTGGACGAGCGGCTCGTCCGGCGCGATCTCCTCGAGCTGCCGGAAGATGTCGATGGCCTCGTGGTAGCGACCGCTGCGGCCGAGGATGACGCCGAGGGCCTCGGCAGCTTCCGCCAGCGCCGGGTCGTGGCGCAGCGCCTGCTGGAGCAGGTCGACGGCACCGTCGTCGTCGCCGCGGCCGAAGCGGTGGACCGCGCGCTCGTGGAGGCGGCGCGCCAGCTCGGCGGCGTCGGCGCCGGCATGCAGCGGGCAGAGGCGGACCTCGGCGGCGGCGATCGTCCCGTCGGCCAGGCGCACCGCCAGCCTCGCGCCGGGCGTCCGGTGGGCGCGATCCAGGAAGGCGAGCGCCACGGGCGCCTCCCAGGTGACCGACCAGGCGGCGGATGCCCAGGTGCCGATCGCGCCGTCGCCGTCGCCGCGTACGGGTTCACCGGGGGGCGGCGCGGGCGGGGCGGCTGCGCCGGGCGTGTCCGTGACGAAGACCAGGGCGCGCAAAGCCTCGGGCACCGAGCCGTAGGTGCGCACGCGTGCGACGACCTCCTGGCCCAGATAGCAGCCCTTGGTCAGGCTGGTGACGGCCTGCTCCAGCCCCGTCTGGGCCAGCGCGCGGCGTCCCGGCTGGAAATCGACGCCCGGCCGCAGCGAGCCCGCCTCGACCCGCAGCCACTGCCAGGCCGTGTCGCCGTGGGTGCCCGTGGGCCAGTCGACCAGGTCCTGCGCGCGGGCGGCGCGCGCGATCGCTGCCGGCATCGGCGCCCCGTCGCCGGCCGGCCACAGCAGCAGCCAGCCCGGGTCCCCGGTCAGCGGTGCCTCGACGACGAACGGGGCCTCCGGCGCCGCGGTGTCGACGGTGATCCCGGCCATGGCCGCGGGCGCCCGCGGCCCCAGCAGCAGCCGGCCGTCGAACTCGCCGGTGACGTCATCGACCAGCGCGTCCTCGGTCACGATGTGGGCGCGCAGGTCGGCCGCCAGGTCGGCACATTGGCCCCGCTCGCCCACCAGCAGCCACGAAGGAAAGGGTTGCCCGCGCTCGGGCAGGCGGAACGCGCGCAGCGGCGCCACCAGCGCGCCGGCGCGGTTGAGACGGGCCGACGGTTGCGCCTGGCCGGGCGCCAGCGCCAGCACGTCGCTCGTCAGCTGCGACTGCAGCAGCGGCCCCGCGTCGGGGCCCGTCACCAGCACGGCGCCCAGCGACGGCGCACCCGCCCAGTCGACGACCATGCCGCGATCGCGCGCCTGCCGGCAGAGCGCGGCGGCGGCGCTCATACGGCGAAGCTCTCCCCGCACCCGCAGGTGTTCGTCGCGTTGGGGTTGCGGAACTGGAAGCCGCGTCCGCCCAGCCCCGACTGGTGGTCCACGGTGACTCCGCGCAGGTAGATCGCGCTCTTGCGGTCCAGGAGGACGTCGAAGCCGTCCTGGGGGATCACCAGGTCGCCCTCGCGGCGCATGTCGAACTCCACCTTGTAGACCAGGCCGGAGCAGCCGCCGCCCGCGACGCCCAGTCGCAGGCCCTGGCCCTGGCGGCCCTCGGCCGCGATCAGGCGCCGGACTTCGGCGGCAGCGCCCTCGGTCAGCTGCACGGCCTCGGTGGCGACGGCGGTCGCGGTCGCTGCATCGCCGGCCGGTGGCGCTGCGCCGGCAGCGGCGCTCGCGGTTGCGACGGAGCTCGCGACGGCCGGCGTCGCGGCCATGCCGCCGGCGCGCACCAGTTCGCCGAGCGGGCGCACCGCGCCCAGCCCGGCCACCGGGACCACCAGCGTGTCGTGCTTCTTCCAGATGCCGAAGCGGGCGGCACGCTGGAGGTACTGCTCGACGGTGCGGCCGTCCTGGCCGTCGACGTGCACGTCGGCGTCGTGCAGCACCAGCCGCTCGTCGTCGAGAGTGTCGCAGCGGCCGACATAGACGGTGTCACCGGCGCGCGCGTACACGGTGATGCCGTGCAGCACGCCCTTGTCGTCGTGGAACGTCCCCATCATGCCTCCGCTCGGATTCAGCAGTACTGGGCGAACGCCGCGGCCAGCTCGCCGGCGATGACCTCGGCCGATTGTCCCTCGATCAGGTGTCGCGGCACGAAGTGAACCAGCTCGCCGTCCTTCAGCAGGGCGATCGACGGGCTGCTCGGCGGCACATCGCCGATCAGGGCGCGCGCGCGGGAGGTGGCCTCGAGATCCTGGCCGGCGAACACGGTGGCCACGCGGTCGGGGCGGCGGGTCCCGGACATGGCGAGCTTGACGGCGGGCCGTGCACTGCCGGCGGCGCAGCCGCATACCGAGTTCACCAGCAGCAACGCCGAGCCTTCGCGCTGCGCGAACCAGTCGTCCACCTCGCCGGCGGTGCGCAGTTCGCGCACTCCGGCGCTGGTCAATTCGGCCCGCATGGGGGCCACGAGCTGCTCGGGGTAGGGCATGGTGCCTGTTCTCCTTGGCGTGCCGTCGCCCGTAGGCGCCGGCGTGGGCGGGGCGGCACCGGGCGCGCCCCGATTCGCATATCCCATGTCACCGCACTGATATAGAAATGATTACCAAAAATGTCAAGTATGTTGACCCGCGCGCGGCGCCGTACCATCGTTGGCTCCTGCCCGCTCGCAAGCGCGCGCCGTCCCGAGGAGCCGCCATGGACCTGGTCCTGCTGTCCCGCCTGCAGTTCGCCATCACGATCGGCTTCCACTACCTGTACCCGCCGCTGAGCATCGGCCTGGGCGTGGCGCTGGTGGTGATGGAGGGACTCTGGTTGCGGACGCGCGACCCGCGCTACCGGGAACTGACGCGGTTCTGGGTGCGGATCTTCGGGCTCATCTTCGCCTTCGGCGTCGGCACCGGCATCGTCATGGAGTTCGAGTTCGGCACCAACTGGGCCCGCTATTCGCGTTTCGTCGGCGACATCTTCGGCGGGCCGCTCGCGGCCGAGGGCATCTTCGCCTTCTTCCTGGAATCCGGCTTCCTGGCGGTGCTGCTGTTCGGCTGGGACCGCGTCGGCCCGCGACTCCACTTCTTTTCGACCCTGATGGTCTGCCTTGGCGCGCACTTCAGCGCCGTCTGGATCGTCGTGGCCAACAGCTGGATGCAGACGCCGACGGCCTACCGCATCGTCGAGACGGCGCAGGGCACGCGCGCCGAGATCACCAGCTTCTGGGGCGCGGTGATGAACCCATCGTCGCTGGACCGGCTGTCACACACGATCATGGGCTGCTGGCAGGCGGGCGCGTTCTTCGTCGCCTCGGTGGGCGCGTGGTACCTGCTGAAGGACCGTCACCACCACCTGGCGCGCACCTCGATCCGGATCGGGCTGGGGCTGGGGATGGTCGCCTCGTTGGGCCAGCTCGTGACCGGCCATGGCAGCGCGGTCACCGTCGCCGAGCACCAACCGGCGAAGCTGGCGGCGTTCGAGGGCATCTACGCCTCGGGGCGCAATGCGGACCTGACCATCATCGGCTGGGTCGACGAGGCGAACCGGACCGTGCACGGCATCCGCATACCCGGGCTGCTCAGCGTCCTGGTCGGCGGCAGCCGCGACACCTTCGTCAAGGGGCTCGACGACATTCCCGTCGACGAGCGGCCGCCCGTGCAGGCGAGCTTCCAGTTCTACCACCTCATGGTGGCGATCGGCATGCTCCTGATCCTCCTGTCGTGGGGCGGCGGCCTGCTGGCGTGGCGGGGGGCGCTGTTCCGCTCACGGCCGCTGCTCTGGGTGCTCGTGTTCGCCGTGCTGCTGCCCCAGATGGCCAACCAGCTGGGCTGGGCGGCGGCCGAGGTGGGGCGACAGCCGTGGATCGTGCACGGCCTGATGCGCACGGCCGACGCGGTGAGCCCCACGCTGGCGCCCGGCCAGGTGCTGCTGTCGCTGGTGCTGTTCACCGTCATCTACCTGGCGCTGTTCGTCGTGTTCATCGTGCTGCTGGACCAGAAGGTGCGGCAGGGGCCGCACGAGCCGGGCGCGGCGGCCCACGGGGAGGCGGCCTGATGGACGGCGGTTTCCTCAACATCGCCTGGTATGCGCTGGTGGGGGCGCTGCTGGCGGGCTACGCGGTGCTGGACGGCTTCGACCTGGGCGTCGGGGCGCTGCACCTCTTCGCGCGCGGCGACCACGAGCGACGCGTGTTCCTGAACGCCATCGGCCCGTTCTGGGACGGCAACCAGGTCTGGCTGGTGACCGGAGGCGGCGCGCTGTTCGCCGCCTTTCCGGAAGCCTACGCGACGGCGTTCAGCGGCTTCTACACCGCCTTCATCCTGCTGCTGTTCATGCTGATCTTCCGCGGCATCTCGATCCACGTGCGCAGCCTGCGCCCCGGTCGCCGCTGGCGCGCGGCCTGGGACGCGGCATTCTGCCTGTCCAGCGTGCTGGGATCGTTCCTGATCGGCGTGGCGATGGGCAACATCGCCTGGGGCGTGGACATCGGGCCGGATTTCGGCTACCGCGGCGCCCTGGCGGCGCAGCTGCACCCGTACGCGCTGCTGACGGGCCTGACCGTGGTGGCGCTCTTCGCCATGCACGGCGCCATCTACCTGGTGATGAAGACCGAGGGCGAGCTGAACCGCCGCGTTCGCGGCTGGGTGCGGCCGGCGATCATCTTCTTCGTCCTGATGTACGCGACCATGACCCTGGCGACGCTGCTGTACGTGCCGCGGCTGGCGGAGCCGTTCCGCCAGCAGCCATGGCTGTTCGCGGTGCCGCTGGCCAGCCTGCTGGCGATCGCCGACATCCCGCGCGAGGTGCATCGCGGCCGCGAGCTGGCGGCGTTCCTGGCCTCGTCGGCGACGATCCTGCTGCTGCTCCTGCTGCTGGGCATCGGCATGTTCCCGGAGCTGATCCACGGCAATGGGCCGTCGGGGACGAGCCTGGACTGCTACAATGCGGCCAGTTCCCCGGCGACGCTGCGCACGATGCTGATCCTGGCCGGCGTCGGCATGCCGCTGGTGGTCGGCTACACCTTCCACATCTACCGGGTGTTTCGCGGCAAGGTGAAGCTGGACGCGATGTCCTACTGATCGGTGGCGGCGCAGGGGGCGCCCGGGCAGTCGCCGTCGGCGCGCTCCCACTGCAGCGTGGCGTGGCCGATGCCGAAGCGCTCGCGCAGCTCTCCGGCGGCGCGGGCCACCAGCAGGTCGTCGTCGCGGGGGTCGGGCTTGACCAGGTGCGCGGTCAGCGCCACCTCGGTCGTGCTCAGGGCCCAGATGTGGAGGTCGTGGACGGCCGTCACCCCCGGCAGCGCGGCGAGGTGGTCGCGTACCGCGGCCGGGTCGATGCCCGGGGGCACGGCGTCGAGCACGAGGTCGAGCGCCTCGCGCAGCAGGCCCCAGGTTCCCGCCAGGATGACCACGGCGATCACGAGGCTGACCACCGGGTCCAGCCACGCCCAGCCCGTGGCGAGGATGGCGGCGCCCGAGGCGACCACGCCGAGCGAGACGGCGGCGTCGGCGGCCATGTGCAGGAACGCCCCGCGCGCGTTGAGGTCGTGGCGCCGGCTCGACAGGAACAGGGCCGCCGTGGCGCCGTTGACCAGGAAGCCGATGCCGGCCACGATGATGATCGGCAGACCGGGCACCGCCACGGGCTCCTGGGCGCGCCGCACCGCCTCCCAGCCGATGCCTCCCACCGCCACGAGCAGCAGCAGCGCGTTCAGGAGCGCCGCCATGATCGAGGAGCGGCGCCAGCCGTACGTGCGCCGCGAGGTCGGCGCGCGCCGCGCCAGTCGCACGGCCCCCCAGGCAAGCACCAGCCCGAGGACGTCCGAGAGGTTGTGGCCGGCGTCGGCCAGCAGGGCCAGCGACCCGGTCACGAGCCCGGCGCCGGCCTCGAGGGCGACGAAGGCCACATTGAGGGCGATGCCGATCGTGAAGGCGCGCTGGGGGACGGCCCCCGGCGCGTGGCCGTGGCCATGCGCGTGCCCGTGGTGGTGGCCGTGCCCGTGTTCGTGTGGTGCGTGGTGGTGATGGTGCCCGTGCATGGTGTCCCCCGGCCGGTGGATGTCCTGGGCCCCGGTCAGTAGGGGATGCGGCCCTCGTCCGCGTGCCACTTCTCCATGAGCGTGCGGCAGGCGTCGGCCTCGACCGAGGGCAGCACCGTGAACGCCGGCTCGCGGCTTCCGGCAAGGACGTCGTAGATCGCGGCGTCGTCAAAACCGACGGCGGCAGCGTCCGCACGGGTGGCGCCGTAGACGACGCGGTCCAGGCGCGCCCAGTGGATGGCGGCGAAGCACATGGGGCAGGGCTCGCAGGTGGCGTAGATCTCGCAGCCCGAGAGGTCGAAGGTGCCCAGCTGGCGGCAGGCGGCGCGGATGGCCTGCACCTCGGCGTGCGCGGTGGGGTCCGCATTGCCGACCACCTGGTTGTGGCCGCGCGCGATCACGACGCCGTCGCGCACGACGACCGCGCCGAACGGGCCGCCGTCGCCGCCGGCCAGCCCGGCCAGCGCCTCGTCGACGGCCGCGCGCATCAGCCGGGGATCGGGAGCGTTCACGGCAGCCGTCCCTCGAGGTAGAAGACCTCGAACACCTTCTCGTGGAAGATCGGCCCGTGGCCGAAGTAGCCGTCCTCGCCGAAAAGCTCGCCGTGGTCGGACATCACCATGAAGTAGGTGTTCTCCGGGCAGCGGTCCATCAGGCGGCCCACGACGCCGTCGAGGTGCTCGACGCAGGCGATCTGCTTGTCGTAGAAGGCGCGGAACTGCTGCGGGGTGAAGAACTCGTCCTGCCGGCGGTCCTTCATGGCCTCGGCGGGGTTCTTCAGGAACTCGTCCAGCGACTTGAACACGCCGTGCACCCCGCTGATGTGCGGCAGGTCCCGTGCCGACTCGCCGGGCAGCAGGTAGGGGTAGTGCGTCTCGCCGGTGTTGATGAACCAGAACGTCGGCTGGTCGGTGCGCGGCTCGATGCGGCCGATGGACAGGGGCACCTTGCCCTCGCGGGCGACCGTGCCGCCATCGAGGATGATCCCGAGGTCGTTGTGGCTGGGCGCCAGCTCGTAACGATCGAAGTGCTGGCTCAGCGAGGTCATCGGGTTGAGCACGGGCAGGCTGACCACGCCCTCGGTGCGGTAGCCCTGCGACTTCAGGAACCAGGGCAGCGAGAGCTTGGGGACGAATTGGCCGAACTCGACGTCCTTGAGGTTCAGGCGCTGCGACCACAGCGAGAATTCGTCGCGGTAGACGTCCGAGGCGAAGACGCCACGGGGGCTCTGGTGCGGGATCATCCCCATCAGGAAGGTGAAGTGCGAGGGGCTGGTCCAGCTGGCGTAGCTGTAGCGGCGCTCGGCCTTGCCCAGTCGGTCCAGGTTGGGTGTCCGTGCGGCCTGGTACGCGTCCCAGCGGCAGCTGTCGAAGACGATGAAGAAGACGTTGTTCGGGCGATCGCCGCCGCCGAACAGGCGCTTGACGCCGCTGATGATGCCGGCCATGGGCCACCTCGCGCGCTGGGGATCCGGGTCGCAACGTCCCAATGTCGCCCGCCGGCCGTCCTGCGGCAAGCGCATGGGCGGCACCGGGAAGCGCGGCCGCCGCCCTCGCGGGCGGCGGCCGGCAGCTTCGGTGCGGCGGCGGCTACAGCGCGGCGTCGATCGCCTTCGCCAGCTCGTCCTTGGGCTTCAGGCCGACGAAGCTGCCCACCTGCTTGCCGCCCTTGAACAGCAGAACGGTGGGGATGCCGCGGATGCCGAACTGCGCGGCCAGGTCGCCGTGGTCGTCCACGTTCACCTTGCCGACCTTGGCCTTGCCCGCGTACTCGCCGGCCAGCTGCTCGATCGTGGGGCCCAGCTGCCGGCAGGGGCCGCACCACGGGGCCCAGAAATCCACCAGCACCGGCACGTCGCTGTTCTTCACTTCCGCCTCGAAGTTCCCCACGGTGAATTCCATCACGTTGGCCATGTCGAACGCTCCTTGCTTGCGGGGGGCGGCTGCGACGTCCCTTCAGGGCGGTGCAACCGGGGTTGTGCAACACACTCGGGACCTGCTTCGCAGGACTCGTGCCCGAATTGTCCGCGGGAGCGCATCCCTTTAGTTGATCATATAAGCCGTTGTTGTGTAATATCATATCGTCGCGGCAAGAGCCTGGGCAGCGCGCGCTTGCCAGGAGGTGCTCGACGGAATGTGTTGCATGCAACATTTATGTTGCTACATTATCGTTGCGGCAACGGAGGCCAACCATGTTGAACGACCGCTCGAACGATCGCTCGAATAGCCGGGCGGGGCTGGCCCTGGCCGGACTTGTCGGCACCGCGCGCCAGGAGAGCCTGCTGGGGCTGCTCGGGGCCCTCAACGAGGGGCTGATCGTCGTCGACCCGGCCCTGGACGTGGTGGCGATGAACCCGGCCGCGGAAATCCTGCTCGGGCGCCCCGGAAGCGCGCTGGCCGGCACGCCGGTCTGCCGGCTGTTCGGCGAGCAGGCCTGTCCGCGGGATGTGCTCGAGGAGACCCTGCGTTCGGGCGCGCCGATCGTGGACTACCAGACCACCATCGACCTGCCGGGCGGCCGGCGCGGCCACGTGTTGCTGCGCTCGGCGCCGCTCCGCGGGGAGGATGGGCGGGACCTGGGGCTGGCCCTGCTGCTCGGCGATGTCACCGAGGTGACGGACCTGCGCAAGCTGGTCACCGGTCGCGACCGCTACGGCCGCCTGGTCGGTCGCGACCCCCGCATGCGCGAGCTGTATGTGCTGATCGGCGACGTCGCCGGTTCGGAAGCCACCGTCCTGATCCGCGGCGAGAGCGGCACCGGCAAGGAGCTGGTGGCGCGCGCCCTGCACGACAACAGCCCGCGGGCACAGGGGCCCTTCGTGGCGGTGAACTGCTCGGCGCTGACCGAGCACCTGCTGGAGAGCGAGCTGTTCGGCCACGTGCGCGGGGCGTTCACCGGCGCCGTCGGGGACCGGCGCGGGCGTTTCGCCGAGGCGGCCGGCGGCACCATCTTCCTGGACGAGATCGGCGATATCAGCCCCGTGGTGCAGGTGAAGCTGCTGCGTGTGCTGCAGGAGCGCGTCGTCGAGCGCGTCGGCGACAACCGGCCGCTGCCGGTGGACGTGCGCGTGGTCTCGGCCACGCACCGCGATCTGGAGGCACTCGTAGCCACCGGTCGCCTGCGCGAGGACTTCTACTATCGAATCAAGGTGGTGACGCTGCGCGTGCCTCCGCTGCGCGAGCGGCGCGAAGACATCCCGCTGCTGGCCGCGCACGCGCTCGAGCGCTTCGCGGTTCGTGACGGGCTGCCGGCGCCGCCCGCGCGGGCCCCCCCCGC
>JAYRFB010000222.1:0-10326 GCA_041908585.1 Candidatus Krumholzibacteriia bacterium | reverse complement strand
GGGCGCTGCTGCCGAAGATCAAGGTCGTGGCCAACGCCGAGATCGACGCGATGTTCCCCGGCACCAAGCGCGCGATCGCCACGCTGACGACGAACGACGGCCGGACGTTCACCAAGACCGTGGACAACGCCAAGGGCAGCCCGCTCAATCCGCTGAGCGATGACGAGCTGGTGGCGAAGTTCCGTGCCAACGCCGGCGGCGTCATGGACAAGGCGGCGCAGGACCGCGTGATCGAGGCGACCTGGGACTTCGAGAACTGCCGGGACCTGGGCGGGTACCTGCGCCTGCTGAAGGTGGACTAGCGGCGCGCCGGGCAACCGGCCCGGCTGAGCAGGGGCGCGCTTGGCGATGGCCGGGCGCGCCCCTGCGTGCTATATTGAACAAACGGGACCGCCTGCGGGTAGTCCCGCGACGGCTCTGGGCTCGTGGGGGCGAAATGGTCTCGACGTGGTCGGAGGACCGTTGGCTGCATGCCGAGATCCCGCCGCTCTCGTTAAACGGTGGAAAAAAAATAAGTGACGAAGCCAACTTCGCACTGGCTGCCTAACTAACGCAGCCCGTCCCCGGGTCGGGGGGTCACCGGACTGACCCAATGGGGGCGCCATTTTCCGGCGTACAAGTCCCGAAGCGTGTCCCTGGCGGACGGACGAGATCAAACATGGGACTCGCCTGGCGGTTGGCACGTTCCCTGGCCAGCCGGCAGGTCAAATGAACAGGGAGCTAAGCATGTAGACGCCGGCGGAGCGCCGGTTACGGACGCGGGTTCGATTCCCGCCGCCTCCACCAGCAGGCAAGGGGCCGCCCCCGTGGGCGGCCCCGTTCCTTTGCTCAGGCCCCGAGGATCGATGCGGCCTTCACCTGGGCGACGACCGCCACGCCCGGCGCCAGTCCCAGCACCTCGACTGAGCGCCGCGTCACCCGGGCCAGCAACGGCGTGGCACCCACGCGGACCCGGACCAGCGCCAGGGAAGGGTGGCCCGCATCGCCGACGGCCTCGCCGACCGCCTCGACGACCGCCGGCAGCTGGTTCAGGACACTCGTGCGCGCGGCAGGGCCCGCGGCCAGGCCGACATCGTCGGCGCGGATGCGCAGGCGCAACGCGCTGCCGATCGCGCGCCCGCCGTCGGCCAGCCAGACGCCGGCGCCGGCGAAGTCGGCGCGGCAGAGGTGCCACGCGGCATCCCGCTCGCCCACCACGGCCTCCAGGACCACGCCCGCGTCCTGGCCCGCGGGCAGGTGGGCGCCCAGCCCCGCGAGCGTCTCGGCCACGGCGCCCGCGTCCGCCACCCGACCGCGCTCGATGACCACCAGGTGGTCGGCCAGTTGCGCGACCTCGGCCACGGCATGGCTGACGTAGAGGATGGGCAGGGCCGCCTCGCGGTGCAGGCGCTCCAGCCAGGGCAGGATCTCGTCGCGGCGGGCGGCGTCGAGTCCGGTCAGCGGCTCGTCCAGGAGGAGCAACGCAGGCTCGACCAGCAGCGCGCGGGCGATCGCCGCCCGGCGCCGCTCGCCGCCCGACAACGTCGTCGGGCGGCGGGCCAGCAGGTCGCCCAGTCCCAGCATTGCCACGACCGCGTCGAAGCGTGCGCTGTCGTGGGCGCGGCGGACGCGGCGGGCTCCGTAGAGCAGGTTGGCGCGCACGTCCAGGTGCGCGAAGAGGTCGGCGTCCTGGAACACGTAGCCGACCGGGCGGCGGTGCGGCGGCACGAAGACGCCGGCGTCGGAGTCCTGCCAGACGGCGCCGCGCACCTCCAGGAACCCGACGGCCGCGCGATCGAGGCCGGCGATCACCCGCAACAGCGTCGTCTTGCCGGCGCCGGAAGGCCCGAAGAGGGCCGTCACGCCGGTTCCCGGCATCTCCAGCGAGAGATCGAGCGCGAAGTCCGCCAGCGGCCGCCGCAGGCGGGCGACAATGGCGGCGCTCATGGTCGCGCCCGTCGGGACCCCTGCACGGCGTAGACCGCCAGCAGGGCCAGGAAGGAGAAGCCCACGAGGCAGGCGGCCAGTCCGTGGGCCTGCGCGTACTCCAGGGCCTCGACGTGGTTGTAGACCTGCACGGAGGCGACACGCGTGCGGCCCGGGATGTTGCCGCCGATCATCAGCACGACGCCGAACTCGCCCACGGTGTGCGCGAAGCCCAGCACGGCGGCCGTCAGGTAGCCCGGCCGCGCCAGCGGCAGGGCAACGCTGAAGAACGCGTCCCGCGGCGAGGCGCGCAGCGTCGCGGCGACTTCCAGCGGGCGATCGCCGATCGCGGCGAAGGCGTTCTGCAGCGGCTGCACCACGAACGGCAGCGAATAGATGATCGACGCGGTGACCAGGCCGGCGAACGTGAACGGCAGCAGACCCAGGCCCAGCGCCTCGGTCAGGCGGCCGACCGGGCCGCGCGGCCCCGTCGCGACCAGCAGGTAGAACCCGAGCACCGTCGGCGGCAGCACCAGCGGGAGAGCGGCCACCGCCGCGACCGGCGCCTGCCAGCGTGAGCGCGTGCGCGCCAGCCACCAGGCCAGCGGCGTGGCCACGACCAGCAGGATCGCGGTCGTGACCGCGGCCAGCCGCAGCGTCAGGCCGAGCGCGGCCAGATCAGCGGCCGACAGCATCGGAACCCGGGACGGTCGAAGGAGAGTCGTAGCCGTACGAGGCGATCACGGCGCGGGCCGCCGGCTGCCCGAGGTACTCGAGCAGCGCGAGCGCGCCGGGCTTGTCGCGACCGGGCGTCAGCAGGACGGCCTCCTGCCGCAGCGGCGGGTGGAGCGCCGCCGGGACCAGCCAGCCGGAACCGCTCGTGAACCTCCCGTCGCGCCAGACCTGGGACAGGGCGACGAATCCCAGCTCGGCGGCGCCGCTGGCCACGAACTGGTACGCCTGGCCGATGTTCTCGCCCTGCACGAACAGCGTCACCAGCGTCTCGCGCAGGCCGAGCGCTTCCAGCGCGGCGACGGCGGCGGCGCCGTAGGGTGCGACCTGCGGGTTGGCGATGGCGAGGTGCCTGAAACCGCCCTCGCGCAGCACGGCTCCCGCGGGATCCACGTAGGATTCGCGGGAGGACCAGAGGGCAAGCCGGCCGATCGCGTAGGTGCGGCGCGTGCCGGGCACGGCCAGCCCCTCGGCTTCCAGTCGCGCCGGCGTCGCGTCGTCGGCAGCCAGCAACACCTCGAACGGCGCCCCGTTTGCGACCTGGGCCGCCAGCGCTCCCGTGGAGCCGCCGGACACCAGGAGGACGTGCCCGGTGGCGGCGGTGAAGGCGGTGGCGATCTCCGTCAGCGGGGCCGTGAAGTTCGCCGCGACGGCGACCGAGACTTCGTCCGCGTGCGCAGGTGCGGGGCTGTCGGCGGCGCCGCACAACGCGGCCAGGACCAGGAACGGTGGACAGGCGCCACGCGCGCGCGAGGCGGGAGACGGCAGCGGGAAGTGCATGAGGCGACCTCCGGGTCAGGTTCAGTCGGTGGTGGCGAGGATGACGTGCGTGGCCTTGATCAGTGCGCAGGCCCGGACACCCGCCGCCAGGCCCAGTTGCCGGGCGCTTCGGTTGGTGACCACGGCGACCAGGACGCGTCCCCCATCCAACTCCAGTGCGACCTCGCAATTGACCCTGCCGCGCCGGCAGCGAGCGACGGTGCCGTGCAGCTGGTTGCGGGCGCTTGTGCGCAGGTCGTCGTCTGCGGCCAGCACCACCCACGAGGCCTTGACCAGCGCGCAAGCCTCGCGCCCCGGGGCCAGTCCCAGGTGGCGGACGCTCTCGCCGGTGACGACGGCAACCAGTTCCTGGCCGGCGCCCAGGTCCAGAGTCACCTCCGCCTCGATCGTCCCCCTTCGCACGCGCGTGACGCGCCCGTGGAACTGGTTGCGGGCGCTGGTGCGCAGGTCGAAGCGCCGCAGCAGCCGCTGGAACTCCGCGAACTCGCCGCTTGCGGCGGTCGGCGACGCCAGGCGCGCGAGCGTCCGTTCACGGTCCTGGTCCAGGCTGCGCAGCGCGGCGACGACGCGCCGACCGTAGGTCGTCAGGGCGGTGCCGCCACCGCCGGTCCCGCCGACCCGGCGCTCGACCAGGGGTTGGTCGGCCAGGTTGCTCAGCGCCTCGACCGCCTGCCAGGCTGCCCGGTAGCTCATGCCCATCGCGGCGGCGGCCGCCGTGATCGAGCCCTCGCGGTCGATGCGCGCCAGCAGCTCGAGGTGATCCCAGCGCCGGCCGCGGGTCGGCGGGGCGGGTGGCTTGCGCGTGGCCATGCCGGCCTCCAGGCGGGAGGTTGGACCCGTGATGGAACCGATATGTAGTAGCACTGCATAACGCGCGGCGCAAGCGCCGCCTGGCGGCGGGGCGGAAGCTGCCGCTCAGCGCCGCTTGAACAGCGCCGTGGCGAAATAGAGGACTCCGGTCAGGAGGATCGTGACGGCGCCGGCCGGCAGGTCGGGGCCATAGCTGGCCGCCAGCCCGGCCGTGGTCAGCAGTGCGCACAACAGGCCGGCCACGACCATCATGTGCGACAGGCGGCGCGTCAGGTGGTTGGCCGTGGCTGCGGGCAGCGTCAACAGCGCGATCACCATGATGATGCCGACGACGGACACCAGCACGACGACGGTCAGCGCCGTCAGTCCCAGCAGCAGGAAGTGGTAGCGCACCGTGCGTACGCCGCGCAGCGAGGCGAACTCGTCGTCGAAGCAGACGGCCAGGAGCTGCTTGTGGAACAGCGTGACCACCGCGACGACCGCCACGCCCAGCGCGCCGATGAGCCAGAGGTCGCGCGGCGTCAGCATGAGGATGTTGCCGAAGAGGTAGCTCATCAGGTCCGCGGCATAGCCGGGTGTCAGGCTGATCAGCACGATGCCCGCGGCCATGCCGACGGCCCACACCGCGCCGATCACCGTGTCCTCGCGCTGCCGCAGGCGCAGGCTGACCCAGCCGATGACCAGCGCCGACAGCAGCGCCGCGGCCGCCGCGCCGCCGAGCGGCGACAGCCACTGCTGCCCGTGGACCACCCGCAGGTACTGCACCAGGCCCAGTCCGGCCAGCACGCTGTGCGAGATGGCCCCGGCGATGTAGCTGATGCGGCGGATCACGACATAGCTGCCGACGACGCCGCAGGGTATGGCCACCAGCAGCCCGCCCAGCAGCGCGTACTGCAGGAAGGTGTGCGCGGCCAGGGGCCCCAGGAAGGCGGGCGCCGGCGTCAGCACTGGTGCCCCTCCTCGCTGCAGCGGTGGTCGTGGCGGATCAGGCGCATGTCGGCGCCGTAGAGGTCGGCGATGACCTGCCCGTTGATGGCGCTCGTGGGGTGCACGACCACCTTCTGGCCGACGCAGACCACGCTCTTGACGAAGCTCGCGACGAAGCCGAGGTCGTGCGAGACCATGATGATGGTCAGCCGGCGGTTCAGCGTCTCGAGCAGGCGGTAGAAGCCTTCCTCGACGTGGGCATCGAGCCCGGCGGTCGGCTCGTCCAGCAGCAGCAGTTCCGGTTCGCCGGCCAGCGAGCGGGCGATGAGCGTGCGCTGCTTCTGCCCGCCGCTCAGCGCGGCGAAGTGGCGGTCGGCGTGCTCGCTGAGGCCGACCTCGGCCAGCGCGGAGCGGGCCGCCTCGCGGTCGCGGCCGCGCCAGGGCCCGAGCGCCGGACCCAGCCCCAGCCGGCCCATCAGCACGACATCCAGCGCCGAGACGGGGAACAGCGGGTCCAGGTGCGCGTGCTGGGGCACGTAGCCGATGCGTCGTCGCGAGCGCTCGGGCTTCTCGCCGAACACGGTCACCTCGCCCGCGGTCGGGCGCAGCAGCCCCAGCGCCAGCTTCAGCAGCGTCGTCTTGCCACTGCCGTTCGGGCCGACGACGCTCACGAAGTCACCCGCCGGAATGGCGAGGTTGACGCCCTTGAGCACCGGGCGCCCCTCGTAGCCGAAGTCGAGGTCGCGGCAGGCCAGGACCGTGGCGGCGGGCGTCACGGCGCCGACGTCCCGCCGCAGCCCATCGCGTCGACCAGGGCGCCGGCAAGGGCCCGCAGCCCGGCCTCGTAGTCGGTCGGCAGGGGGTCGGCGACAACCAGGCGCGCGCCGACGGCGTCGGCCACGGCGTCGGCGGAGCGCTGCGGGAACTGCGGCTGCACCAGGATCGTGCGGGCGCCCGCGGACTTCGCGCGCTCGATGACCTCGGCGAGGTGCCGCGCACCAGGTTCGTGGCCGTGGTCCTCGACGGCGACCTGCACCAGCCCGTAGCGCGCCGCGAAGTGCCCGTAGGCGGGATGGAAGACGAAGAACTCGCGCCCACGGCAGTGCTTCAGCAGCGAGGCGCACTCGGCCTCGAGCACCGCCAGGCGCCTCTGCAGGGCATCGCGACCCGCGGCGAAGTCGGCCGCATGCGCGGGCGCCAGGTCCGTCAGCACGCGGCAGACCGTGTCGGCGAAGGCCGCGGCCTCACGCGGGTCCAGCCAGGCATGGGGATCCTCGTCGTCGCCGTGGGTGCCGTGGCGCTCGCTCAGCGGGCGGCGGCCGGCCAGGCGCGGGGCCCCGGGCATCGCGCGCAGGCGGGGGAGCAGCGCCAGCTCGAACGCCACGCCGGCGCTGAAGTAGGCGTCCGCCCCCTGCAGGTCGGCCACCTGGCGGGGGCTGGGAGAGAAGCTCTCGGGCGACTGGCCGGAAGCGACGAGGACACTGACCGTCGCGCGGGGCCCGGCCACCTGCTCGACGAGCCACTTCTGGGGCGGGATGCTGACGGCCACGCGGATCGGACCGGCCAACGCCGGGACCGCCGCGAGCGCGCCGAGGCACGCAGCTAGCAGCGCGGCGCCGCGAACAGGATGCACAGGGGTGGGGATTCGCGTCGGCAAGGGAGGACCGCCCGGGTTGGGAACCGGCCCCATGATAGCCGCCCCGCAGGGCCGCGCAACCGCAAATGCCCGGCTGCGGGGTATCGCCATTGCCTTGCCCTGCCGCTTGTTATACGTTGGGGCGGCGAACACCGCCCCGTCTTTCCCGCCTTCGCGAGGAGTCGATCATGCCCCTGGTCCCGATGCGCGTCCTGCTGGACCACGCCGCCGAGCACGGCTACGGCGTGGGCGCCTTCAACGTGAACAACATGGAGCAGATCCAGGCGATCATGACCGCGGCCACCGAGACCAACAGCCCGGTCATCGTGCAGGCCAGCCGCGGCGCCCGCTCCTTCACCAACGACAACTACCTGCGCCACCTGATGCTGGCGGCGTCCGAGCTCAACCCGAAGATCCCCATCGCCATGCACCAGGACCACGGCAACAGCCCGGCCACGTGCTTCAGCGCCATCGACCAGGGCTTCACCTCGGTGATGATGGACGGCTCGCTGATGGAGGACGGCAAGACGCCGGCCACGTACGAGTACAACGTCGAAGTGACGCGGCAGGTCGTGAAGCGGGCGCACGCGCTGGGCGTGACCGTGGAGGCGGAGATCGGTTGCCTCGGCGGCATCGAGGACGGGCACGGCGCCGGCCTGAGCGGCGACGAGGCGATGGCGCATCTGACCGACCCGGCGGAAGCTGAGCGCTTCGTCGCCGAGACCGGCTGCGACGCGCTGGCGGTCGCGATCGGCACCAGCCACGGTGCCTACAAGTTCACGCGCAAGCCCGAGGGCGACGTGCTGAAGATGGACGTCATCGAGGAGATCCACCGCCGCCTGCCGAACTGCCACCTGGTGATGCACGGCAGCAGCAGCGTGCCGCGCGAGCTGGTCGACATCATCAACAGGTACGGCGGCAAGCTGAAGGAGAGCTACGGCGTGCCCGTCGAGGCGATCCAGAAGGGCATCAAGCACGGCGTGCGGAAGATCAACGTCGACACGGACAACCGCCTGGCCATCACCGGCGCCATCCGCAAGGTCTTCGCCGAGACGCCCGAGAAGTTCGACCCGCGCGACTACATGAAGCCGGCTCGCGAGGCCATGGCGCAGGTCGTCAGGGATCGCATGATCGCCTTCGGGCAGGCCGGCTGGGCCGACAAGGTCCCGCACGTGACGCTCGAGGACATGGCGAAGCGGTACCGCTAGCAACCACCGGGAGGCGGGGATGTACGGGAAGCTGGGCGAGGTCCTGCGCGGCGAGCTGGACGCGCTGCGCGCGCAGGGCCTCTACAAGGAGGAGCGGGTGCTCGAGGGCCCGCAGGGCGCCGAGGTGACCGTCGGCGGCCGCACGGTGCTGAACTTCTGCGCGAACAACTACCTGGGCCTGGCCTCGGACCCGCGCGTGACCGAGGCGGCCCGGCGCGCGCTGGCCGAGTGGGGCTACGGGCTCAGCTCGGTGCGCTTCATCTGCGGCACGACGTCGCTGCACAAGCGGCTCGAGCGCGAGCTCAGCGAGTTCCTGGGCACCGAGGACACGATCCTCTACGCGGCGTGCTTCGACGCCAACGGCGGCATCTTCGAGCCGCTGCTGGACAAGGAGAGCGCCATCATCACCGACCAGCTGAACCACGCCTCGATCATCGACGGCGTGCGGCTGGCCAAGGCGCAGCGCCTGATCTACCAGCACGCGGACATGAACAGCCTCGAGGAGCAGCTCAAGGCCTCGCAGGCGGCGCCCTTCCGGCTCATCGTCACGGACGGCGTCTTCTCGATGGACGGCGACCTGGTGAAGCTGCCGGAGATCTGCGACCTGGCCGAGAAGTACGGCGCTCTGGTGATGGTGGACGACAGCCACGCCACGGGCTTCGTCGGCGCCACCGGCCGCGGCACGGCCGAGAGGTTCGGCTGCCTCGGGCGCGTGGACATCGTGACGACCACGCTGGGCAAGGCGCTCGGCGGCGCGCTCGGCGGCTGCACCAGCGGCCGTGCCGAGATCATCGAGTGGCTGCGGCAGAAGAGCCGCCCGTACCTGTTCAGCAACTCGCTGCCGATGATGATCTGCGGCGCGGCGCTGGAGGTGCTGCGCATCCTGCGCGAGGATACCGGCCCGCTGCGGCGGCTCGAGCGCAACCAGCAGCGCCTGCGCGCCGGGCTGCGCGAGCTGGGCTTCGACGTCGACCAGGGCGAGCACCCGATCATCCCGGTGCATTTCCGTCGCCACCAGGACGACGCGATCATGGCCCAGGGCATGGCGAAGGACCTGCTGCAGGAGGGCATCTACTGCATCGGGTTCAGCTTCCCGGTCGTGCCGCGGGGGCAGGCGCGCATCCGCCTGCAGGCCTCCGCCGCGCATACCGACGCGCACGTGGATCGCTGCCTCGAAGCGTTCGCCGCGGTCGGCCGCCGACGCGGCGCCATCTAGGCCGGCGATCGCCGGGCTGAACGGCCGGGCCCGCCGGGGGCGCGGCCCGTGGGGGGATGGACATGGCCCGCTTCGCGTGGATCCGCCGCCGGCGGGTCCTGGTCCCGATTGTCCTCGTCGCGCTCGTCGCGATCGCCGGCATCTGGCTGGTGCCGGGCGATGCCGTCGGCCGAGCCGTCACCGGCCGCCTGCAGGCGGCACTCGGCCGCCCGGTCACGATCGGCTCGCTGCAGGCGCGCCTGTTCCCGTCGCCGCGCGTGGTCCTGCGGGACCTGGCGGTCGGGCCCGGCGGCCAGGGTCCGCTGGTCTCGCTCGAGGTTGCGCGCGTGGACCTCTCGCTGGCCTTCGGGCCGCTGCTGAGGCGTCGCGTTGAAGTCACCGAACTGGTGATCGCCTCGCCGCGCGTCGTGGTGCAGGTCCCGGCGGCGGGTCAGCCCGGGACGGGCGCGACGACAGCCGCGGCGGGCCCGCCCCTGGCGGTCAACGTGCGGCGGCTGCTCCTGGCCGGCGGGGACGTGCGCGTCCTGCGCGCCGACGGCGCGCCCCTGCTCGAGCTGGCCGGCCTGGGCGAGGATCTCTCGGCCACGCTGTCGCCGGGCGGCGACCTGGCGCTCAAGGGCCGCACGACGCTCGACACGCTGCGCTTCCATTCCCCACAGGGCACGCTTGGCGAGGGCCTGCCCATCGCCTGGGACAAGGAGCTGCGCTGGGCGGCGGCGACCAGGAGCCTGGAGATCGCCGGCTCGACGCTGCGCCTCGGCGACCTGCCCGTGACCATCAGCGGTCGCGTCGACGGCGTCGGGCTGCCACGACCGGCGGCCGACCTGGCCTTCACCGGCGGGCCGGCCCAAGTGGCGTCCCTGGTCGGCTTCCTGCCGCCGTTCCTGGCGCCGCGTCTCGACGGCGTGACGTCGGGTGGGCAGGTCGCGGTGGCCGGCTCGTTGAAGGGAACGCTGGCGCCGCCTGCATCGGGGCAGCCGTTGCCGTTCGCCTGGGAGCTGCGCTTCGACCTGGCCGGCGGCAGCGTGAGCGCGCCGGCGCTGCCGGCGCCGCTGTCGGGCATCGAGCTGCACCTTGTCGCGCACGACGACACGGTGGATCTGTCGCGCTTC
>JAYRFB010000221.1:0-4432 GCA_041908585.1 Candidatus Krumholzibacteriia bacterium | reverse complement strand
GGGGGGGGGGGGGGGGCGCCCCGCGCCGGCGCGGGCGGGGGGGGGGGGGGCCTGGGGGGGGGGGCCCGGGGTTCCGGGGGGGGCCCGGGGCGGGGGGGGGGGGGGGGGGGGGCGCGGCCCCCCCCCCCCGCGACCAGTCGTAGCTGAAGCCGAACATCCTCAGCTGGCGGCGGAAGTTGTCGATGTTCGCGCGCGTCGTGACGGCCGGGTGCGTGCCCGTCTTCATCGCGTGGTTCTCGGCCGGCAGCCCGAAGCTGTCCCAGCCCATCGGGTGCAGCACGTTGAACCCGCGCATGCGCTTGTAGCGGGCGACGATGTCGGTGGCCGTGTAGCCCTCGGGGTGGCCGACGTGCAGGCCCGACCCGGACGGATAGGGGAACATGTCCAGCACGTAGTACTTGGGCCGGTCCGCCGCCGCGGGATCGCCGGGATCCGGCGCGCGGAACAGGTCGTTGTCGGCCCAGTGCTGCTGCCAGCGGGGCTCGAGGCGGGAAGGATCGTAGGCCATCGCGGTCCTCACGGGGCAGGGGGACCGCCCCGGGGCTCGCGGGGCGGGCGGCGCAAGCGGGGAATATGCGCCATCCCGCCATTCCTGACAACCCGCGGCGCCGGGCGCGCCGGCCAGGCGCCTCAGCGCCGGCGAGGGTCGACGACCGGGACCAGCGCCGAGGCGGCCAGCTCCCGGCCACCGGCGAACGCGCGCACGCGGCAGAGTGCGGCGCCGCCCTCACCGTCGCCGGGCCCGGTCCCCAGCGCGGCCGAGGGCCCCGGCAGGCCGTCCTGCACTGAGAGCGTGTCGAGGTCCGCGGCGAACAATTCCAGGCGATAGGTCTCGGCCCCGGCCACCGCCTCCCAGCTGGCCAGCAGGCCGCGCTCCGCGTCGGCCGTGAACACCGGGGTGATGGCCGCCGACGGAGCCGCCCGGCCGCCGCGCAGCCGGCCGCTGGGCGCGCGCTCACCGGGCAGCTCGGTGCCGACCAGCACGATCGCCAGCCCCGCCGCGGCAGCCAGTCCCGCCGCCCAGCCCCAGGTGCGCGGGCGCCCGGACGATCGTCGCGCGGCGCGCGAAGAGTCCGCCACGCGCACCGGCTGCGCGCGCAACGCCGTCGCCCCGGCGCGGGCGAGGTCCGCGACGACGCCGGCCAGGCGCGCCTCGGCGGCCGTCCGCTCGGCTGCGGGCACCGTTTCGTCGCCGGCCAGGAAGGCTGACAGCGACCGCAGCAGGGCATCGCAGCGCGGGCACGCCGCTGCGGCGCGCCGGCGATCGTCGTCAGCCGGGAGATCCAGCAGCGCGACCAGCGCGCCGGGATCCGGGCACTTGTGGCTCACGATTCCCTCCTGCCTGCCTGTCCCCCGTGCGGCGGCGCGTCGGCGCCGTCGCGGCGCGCGCGCGCCGCCCTCAGCTTGCGGCGGGCTGTCTGCAGCAGCCCGCGCGCGCCGCTGGCGGCATCGAGCCCCAGTACGCGCGTGATCTCGTCCACCGGCATCCGCTCGCCGCAACGCAGCCAGACCGCGCGCTGCTCCACCTCGTCGAGGTGGTCGCGCACCAGCGCCAGCAGCGCCGCGCGCTCCTGCTCGTCCTCGAACGCCGTCGCCGGATCCGGCCGCGGGTCCGGCAGCTCCGCCAGGGCCAGGTCGTCGTCACCCGCCACCGGCCTTGCCCGCGCGGCGCGGATGCAGGCGTGGTGCGCGATCACGAACAGCCAGCCCCCGAACGGGGCCTTGCCCTCCCACGTCGCCAGCGATCGCCAGGCGGCCAGGAGGACATCCTGCGCCAGGTCCAGCGCCTGGTCCGGGTCCCGCCGGTAACGGCGGCACCAGGCGTAGACGCGCCCGTGGTAGCGGCCGAAGAGCTCAGCGGCCGCGGCCTCCGAGGCCGGCCCGCCGCCGCGGATCGCCGCCACCAGCTCGGCATCGCCGACCCGCGACCATTCCGTCCGTACACTCATGGAAGAGCCTCGCCCGGTCCGGAAATCACAACCGCTTCCCGCCGCCTCGCGGTGGCGGCCAGGGCGGCGGCCGCCGCGGCCACGCCCAGCAGGACCGCACCGGCCACCATCGCCGGCGGGGCCGGGCGCCGCGCCACCGGCACGACCAGGCTGCCGTCCCCGACCACGACGAAGGCCGCCCAGTGCCGGGGCGCGGCCGTCTCGGGGTGTGCGGCCAGGTCGCGCCGCGCCGCCGCCAGGGCAGCTCCGACCGGGACGCCGGCCGCCAGTTCGCGGTAGAAGGCCGCCATGAACCGCGCCGCCGCCGCATCGTCGACATCCCACAGCGTGGCGACGACGGCCCGGGATCCGGCGGCCAGGAAGGCGCCGCTCAAGCCGAGCATGCCCTCGCCGGCCACGGCCTGCCCCGCGGCCGACGAGCAGCCGGACAGGACGGCGAGCGGGACGCCCAGCGGCGCCGCGGCGATCTCCGCGCTGGTCAACCACCGCGGCTCGCCGGCGGAGTCGGCACCCGCGCGCAGGCGCGAGTTCCACGGGCGCTGGTCGTCGGCCTCCGAATGCGCGGGCACGTGCAGGATCGCCGCGCCCGCGGCCGCAGCCAGCGGCCCGCCCGCCTCGGCCGGCCCCAGCCGCCCCAGGCGACGCACCTCGCGGTAGTCCCGCTCCAGCCGGCGCGCCTCGCGCTCGGCTCCGGGCAGGCGATCGGCTCCCGAGTTCGCGTCCGCCAGGAGCGCGATGCCCCGACCGCCCGGGCCCGGCGCGCCGCGCACGCTGAGCAGGACGCCGGCCGACGGCACGCGCGCCATGGCCCGGGCGGTCGGCGCCAGGCCGTCCGGATCGCCGGGCAGCGGCAGCATCTCGAAAGGCACGCGGTTGAGGATCCCGTCGGCGGCGACCAGCACGCCCGTGGCGCCGGCCAGTTCCTCTCGGCACGGCTCCAGCAGCTCGGCCGCCAGCCGCCGCGCCGCAGCCTCATGGCCCGCCCCCCTGCCGCCGGTCGCGGCGGGAGACGTGACCAGCGCCAGGAACAGCGCGACGCGCTCCTGCAGGACGCGCGCCGGCGGCAACGGACAGGCGCGACAGCCCTCCCTCGTCACGACAAGGACCCACGATTGCCCGGCGCCCAGGTAATAGTCGAGCAGGACCTCGCCCGGGCGCAGCCCCTCCGCCTGCACCGCTGACAGCGTCGCCGGGACCAGGGCCGCGGCGACCTCCGGCGTGAACGCATCGGGGCCCAGCCGGCGCTCCAGCAGCGTGCGGGCCTTGTAGCCCTGCAGGAGGTCGAACACCTCGGCCGCCCGTGCCTGGCCGCCGGGCGACTGCAGCAGCAGGCTCGCCAGCTCGAGATGGATGGTCGTGCCCAGCGACCCGCGCCGCTCGCGCCACTGCGGGTCGCGCGGCACGGCGCGCACCGCGGCCCAGAGCTGCCGGGCTTCGTGCAGCAGCGCCAGGGATCGCTCGGGTGGAACGCCGGCCGCCCGCGCCAGGTCGCGCTCGCAAGCGGCCATCTCGATCAGGGTGCCGAGTTCGTCGGTGCGGAAGCCGCCGGCGCTGAAGTGCGCGCGCGCGGCCGTGGCCGCCGCCAGCGCCGATGCCGGCTGCCCGAGGCCGCGTCGCGCGCGCGCCTGCACGACGAGCAGGCGGGCGGCCAGGTAGTCCTCCCGGCCGCTGCCGGACCACGCCGCGGCCAGGCTGTCGGCCACGGCTCCGGCTCCTGCGGCATCGCCGGTTGCCACGAGCGTCTCGGCGATATCGATGGCAGCCTCCACCCCTTCCTGCCCCGCGTCGGCGCCCAGCGCCAGCACCTGGCGCCAGATGGACCGCGCGACGGCGTGCTGCCCGTGCGCCTGCTCCAGCGTGGCCAGCTGCCCCAGCACGAGCGCCTCCTGCTCGCGATAGCCGCCATCCCGGCACCGGGCCAGCAACGCCTCGAGCCCGGCGCGCGCCTCGTCGAACGAGCCGAGCGCCATGCGGGCGAGCGCCAGGTTCACCGAGGGCGTGATGAACGACACCGGGTCGGCCCCTGCGCGCTTGCGCTCGAGGGCGCGCTCCCAGTAGCGGACTGCCAGGCCGGGATCGCCGGCCTGGTACTCGTAGCTGCCCAGGTTGTTCAGCGCGAAGCCGACGACGCGCGCGTTGCCCAGCCGCTCCGCCTCTGCCAGCACCTGTTCGTAGAGGCGCCGCATCTCGGGATAGCGCCCCTCCGCGCCGAGCGCCCGGGCCAGCCCGATCCGCGCGTCCAGGGCGATGCCCTTCTCGCCCACGGTCGTGAACAGCGCCACCGACCGCTCGTAGTCGGCACGCGCCGCCGACGCCTCGCCCCGGCCGAGGGCGTGGTAGGCCAGTCCCATCAGCGCATACGCCTCCTCGCGCCGGTCGCCGGCCGCGCGCGCATCGTCGCGCAGCGCCGCGTAGACCGCGATCGCCTCGGCCGAACGACCCTGACCCAGCAGCGAGAAGCCCAGCCAGCGGCGGGCCAGGCG
>JAYRFB010000220.1:0-11756 GCA_041908585.1 Candidatus Krumholzibacteriia bacterium | reverse complement strand
GCGCGCCTCGAGGCGGCCCAGCGAGAAGGTGGGGTCGATGCCCACCACCTTCAGGGTCAGCTTCCCGAACTTCGGGTAGAAGTCCACCTTGCACTCGAGGCAGACTTCCAGCTGGTTGGCCAGCCGCAGGTCGCGGTCGGTCCCGTCCAGGTAGCGGCCGAGGCCGAACTTCTGGCGGTCCCAGCCCATGATCGCCACGGCCACCGCGTACTCGGCGGCGCCGCTGCGCCCGGTCTCGTGGAGCTCGAAGTAGACGTGCTGGCGCGTGGCGGCGTCGAACGGCAGGCGCTGCACCTCACCGCGCACCCACACCGTGCGCGGGAACGCCGCCTGGACCGCGTCGGCGATCCGCTCGTTCAGCTCGCGCACCGTCAGCACCGGGCGCGTCGCGGACTCGGGCGGTTGCGGGTCGGTCAATGCCTCACCTCGTGCCAGTGCGGGCGCAGGAACAGCGCCAGCATTCCCGCCGCGTACACCGTGAACCAGGCTGCCAGGGCCCAGGTGGCGCCCAGCAGGTCACCGCCCATGGCGATCCCGAACAGCCAGGCCAGCGGCGGCATCAGGAGCAGGCCGGCCGCCACGTCCACCGCCATCACCGACCGCGTGTGCCCGGCCCCGCGCATTCCGCCGGCCAGCGCGAGCCCCACGGCATTGACCACCTGCGCAGCGCCGACCAGGCGCAGGGCGGGCACGCCCAGGCGCACGAGCGCTTCATCCAGGCCGAACAGGCGCAGCAGCGGCGCCGGCAGAACCAGGAACACCAGGCCGCAGGCGCCCATCAGCGCCATGGCCAGTCCCAGGCCCGTCCAGGCCGCGCGCCGGGCGCCGCGGATGTCGGCCGCGCCGAGGGCCTGCCCCACCATCGTCTGGATGGCGGCGCCGACCCCGAGGCCCGTCATGAAGCTGACGGAGGCCAGGCGCAGGACGACGGCGCCGACGGCAAGCGAGCCGGTGGAGATCCTGCCCAGGATAACGTAGAACGCGGTCAGGGCCACTACGACGCCGAGGGTCTGCACGGCCGGCGGCCAAGCCATCGCCAGGAACGGCCGCACGAGGTCGCGGTGGAAGTTCCCACGAGCCAGGAGGCGGAACCGGCGGCGCGGGCCCGGGCGCAGGTAGACCGACAGCAGGGCCACGGCGGCAGCGGCGCCGCTGAGCGAGCTGGCCATCGCCGCGCCCTCGACCCCGAGCGCGGGCAGCCCCGCGTGGCCGAAGATCAGCAGCCAGTTCAGCCCCACATTGAGCAGGTTCATCCCGAGGCCGGCGAGCATGCCCACGCGCGTCCAGCCGATGCCGTCTCCCAGCGCCTTGAACTGGAAGAAGACCAGCAGCGGCACCAGGCCCACGGCCCGCCAGTGCAGGTAGCCCGCGCCGAGGCGATCCACCTCGGGATCGCGGGTGACCAGTTCCATGATCGCCTGCGGCCAGCGCAGCACCACCAGCGCCGCCAGCCCGCCCAGGACGACGACCACCGTCAGCGCCGTGGCCAGCACCGTGCCGACCTGGTCGTCCCGTCCCTGCCCGACGCGCCGCGCGGTGAAGGTCTGGCAGGCGACATCGACGGCCTTGATGGCCATCGCCAGCGCCGAGAACAGCAGCGTGGCCAGGCTGAGCGCCGCCAGCGGCGCCCCGCCGAGGCGCCCGACCATGAGCGTGTCGACGAGCCCCATCGCGGTCTGCGCCAGCTGGCCGAGGACGAGCGGCGCCGCCAGGGCGGTGATCGTCGCGGCCAGGGATCGCATCGGCGTGAGGGGCAGGCGCGCCGGCCCGCCCGCCCCCGCGAGGGCGCCGTCAGTCGGCAAGGATCTGCAGGGCGCGCGCCAGCAGCCGGGCCCCGAAGCCGGTCGCGCCCCGGGGGCAGGTGGCGGACGCGCGCGAGGCCCAGGCCACCCCGGCGATGTCCAGGTGCGCCCACGGCGTGGCCTCGTCCACGAAGTGCGACAGGAAGGCCGCCGCCGTCAACGCGCCCGCGTCGCGGCCGTCGCCGATGTTGCGCAGGTCGCTCCACGGGCCGACCATCTCCTCACGATGCTCGTCGACCACCGGCAGGTGCCAGACACGCTCGAACGTCTCGCCTCCGGCCTGGCTCAGCACCTCCATCAGCTCGGCGCTGTTGCCCATCAGGCCCGCGAAGTGGTGACCGAGGGCGACGACGCAGGCGCCCGTCAGCGTGGCCGCGTCGATGATGTGGTCGGGACGGCCCCGCGCGGCGTACCAGAGCGCGTCGGCCAGGATCAGGCGGCCCTCGGCGTCGGTGTTGAGGATCTCGACAGTCTTGCCGCTGGCCATGGTGATGATGTCCGAGGGCCGCGCGGCCCGGCCGTCGGGCATGTTCTCCGCCGTGGGGATAATGACGGTCAGGTCCACGGGCAGGCGCAGCCGCGCGGCAATCACAGCCGCGCCGAGCACCGCCGCCGCCCCTCCCATGTCCGACTTCATCTCATCCATGCCGGCGGCCGGCTTGAGCGAGATGCCGCCGGTGTCGAAGGTGATGCCCTTGCCCACGAGCGCGACCTTCGGCAGCGCGGCGCGTCCGCGCCCGCGCGGGCGCCAGTGCAGCTCGACCAGCTGCGGCGGGTTGGCGCTGCCCTGGCCCACTCCCAGCAGCCCGCCCATCCGCCACTTGCGCAGCTGCGCGGGACCGTGCACGCGGCAGGTCAGGCCCTCGCGGCGCGCCGCGGCACGGGCGCGGCCGGCCAGCGCCGCCGGCGTCAGCAGGTTCGGCGGCAGGTTGACCAGCTCGCGGGCCAGCAGGCAGCCGGCCGCGAAGGCCTCGCCCTCGCGCAGGCCCTCGCGCACGGCGGGCTGGCGCCGGGTGGCCGCCTGCAGGGTCACGCGATCAGGTCCCCGGTCGCGCCCCTTGCCGGCGCCCGACTTGAGCGCGCCGACCGGCGACAGCGCCAGCTGCCAGCCCTCGGCCCAGCAGCGGGCCAGCGCGCGGTCGTCGAAGCCCAGGGCCCCGGCCGCCGGCAACGCCACGGTGACGCGGACCGCCTTCATCTCGGCGGCGCGCGCAGCGGCCCGCCCCGCCGCGCGGCGCACGGTCTCGAGGCCCGCCTTCTCGGCCGGCCCCAGCCCCACCAGCAGCAGCCAGCCGCCGCCGGGGCGCGGCACCGGCAACGCCGCCTCGGCCTTGGCCGCAAACCCGGAGCCGACCAGGTCCCAGGACGCAGCCGCAGCCCGGCCCCGACCGGAGCGCCCCAGTCGGGCCAGGACGGCCGCAATCCGGGCGACGTCCGGCGCATCGTCGACCTGGAAGACGGGAATGACCAGCAGGTCGGCGGCGGGCACGGGGCTGTCGGCGGCGGCAACGGCGAATCGCATGCGGGCTCCTCGGGTCTGCGACCAGCGGGCGGTTGTGGTCCGGGGCGATCGGGACGGGGCGCCGAGCCGGCGGCGCGGCGGCATCGTAACATGACCCGACGGCACTGCCAACCGCACGCCGCACAGGGGGTTTTCGCCTTGAGCAGCCCCGGGGCGGGCAGTAGACTCCGCCGAACCCCTCTCCCCGGGAACGGAGCGCCATGCGCCTGCGCCTCGACCTCCACTGGCAGATCCTCATCGCCCTGGTCCTGGGCGTGGGCGCCGGGCTTCTCTGGCCGCTGGACCCGTCGCCCGGCGCGGGCGTGCAGCCGGCGGACGCCTTCGAGTTCGTCGGGCAGCTCTTCCTGCGCGGGCTGCGCATGGTGATCGTCCCGTTGGTCGCCGCCTCCATCATCACCGGCGTGGCCGGCGTCGGCTCGGGGCGCGGCCTCGGGCGGTTGTTCGGGCGCACGTTCGGTCTCTACGTCGCCACCAGCCTGGTGGCGATCCTCACGGGACTGGCTCTCGTCAACCTGGTGCGGCCCGGCCTCGACGCACAGGGCCCGGTGGCCGGTCGCCTGGGACTGTCGGCGCCGCCGGCCGACCTGGCCGCGAAGCTCGAGGGCCGCGGCGCCGGGGACATCGTCGGCATCGTGCAGCGGATGATCCCGGACAACGTGCTGGCCGCTGCTGCGGCCGGCGACATGCTCGCGCTGATCTTCTTCAGCATCATCCTGGGGCTGGGCATCACGACGCTGCCGCCGGCGCTGCGAGACCGGCAGGTCGAGTTCTGGGACGGCCTGAACGGCGCCATGCTCAAGGTGACCGGCTGGGTCATGGCGACGGCGCCGCTGGGCATCTTCGCGCTGATGGCCCGCCTGACGGCCGCCGCCGGCTTCGAGGCCTTCGGGCCGCTGGCGCGCTACGGGCTGGTCGTGCTGGGCGCGCTCGTGTTCCACGGCGCGTTGACCCTGCCGCTGATGGTGACCACGCTGGGCAGGCTGTCGGCCTGGCGCCACTTCCGCGCGATGACGCCGGTGCTGCTGACCGCCTTCACCACGCGCAGCAGCTCGGCCACTCTGCCATTGACGATGGAGTGCGTGGAGAAGCGGGCCGGAGTGAGCAACCGCGTCTCGAGCTTCGTGCTGCCGCTCGGGGCCACGGTGAACATGAACGGGACGGCGCTCTACGAGTGCGTGGCGGCGATGTTCATCGCGCAGGCCTACGGTATCGAACTGGGCTTCGGCACGCAGTTCGCCGTGGTGTTGACGTCGCTGCTGGCGAGCATCGGCGCGGCCGGCATCCCGGCCGCCGGGCTGGTGATGATGTCGATCGTGCTGGACGCCGCGGGCCTGCCTCTGGAGGGCATCGCCCTGATCCTGGCGATCGACCCGGTCCTGGACATGTGCCGCACGGCGATCAACGTTTTCGGCGACACCTGCGTGGCGGTGGTGGTGGCGCGCGCCGAGGGCGAGACCGGGGTGCTGGCCGGGTGACATCGGGGCGCACGGCGGCCCGCGACACATGGCCCGGGTGCAACGAAAGCGGCCCCATAATCGTAGCACTCTGACCGTTGTGCCGTCGAAAATGTGTCCGGGACCTTGCAGGCCCGCTGGAGGACTCCGAAAGTCAAGACAACATACGAAAAGTCATCAACAGGGGTGCTTCCGGGGCCCTTCTCGGAGCGGACACAAATTCGACGGCACGCACCTCCCGGTGCGGCGCGATTCCCGGCAGCGCGGAGGCGGAAACGATGGACCCTGGCAACCAGGACAACCGCTTCGGCGGCGGCGACGACCGCTTCGGCGGCCCGACCGGCAGCCCCTTCGGCGGCGGCTTCGGCGACGGCCCGGGTCCCGGCCGCGGTCCCGAGGGCCTGCACCTGTGTGCGTGGGAGCAGCGCGAGCGCTACGGCTTCCTGAACGCCCTCTTCCTCACCACGCGCGAGGTCCTGACCGCGCCGGGCACGTTCTTCGGGAGCATGCCGTCGCGGCTGGGGTTGGGCCAGCCGCTCCTCTACGCGATCATCCTGGGCCTGCTGGCCGCGCTGCTGGGCTGGGTCTGGTCGTTGACCGGCAGCTCCCTGCGGACGCTGGCCTCGGGCGACGTGCTTCACGGGATCGTCGGCCCGGTGCCGTCGTTCGTGGCGTTCCTTGCCAGCCCGCTGACGACCGCGCTGGACGTCCTTGTCCGAGCCGCGCTCATGCACCTTCTGCTGATGCTGCTCGGCGGCAACCAGCTGGGCTTCGAGGCCACGTTCCGCGTGGCCGCGTACGCCAAGGCGGCCGGCGTGCTGGCGCTGCTGCCGTTCTGCGGCGGCTTCGTGGCCGTGCTGTGGGAGCTGGCCATCGACGTGATCGGGCTCTACCGCATCCACGCCACCGATCCCTGGCGCGCGCTGGTGGCCGTCCTGGCGCCGGCCGTGCTCTGCTTCTCGACGATCGCCGCGGCGGTGCTGCTGGTGGTCCTGGGCGCGGCGGCCTCGTGACCGCCTGGCGCCTGGAGCCCGAGCGCTCGCCGTTCCCGCGGTTGCTCGCCTTTCCCCTGCTCGTGCTGGCGGCAATGTTCACCACGCTAGCGCGCGTCGACGCGGACCTGCTGCGGCGCAGCGCCCGCTGCGCCCTGCGCGACGGCGTCGGCCTTCCCTGCCCGACCTGCGGCGGCACGCAGGCCGCGATCGACCTGGCCTGGGGCCGCCCCGGCGCCGCGCTCGCGGCCAACCCCCTGCTGGCCGTCCTGGCGTTGCTGGTAGGGCTCTGGTGCGCCTACGCGGTGCTGGCGACGTTCGTGCCCGCCTGGCGGCGTTCGCTGCGGCTGGAGCCGCGCGCCGCGCTCGCGGCCCGCTGGGCGGCGATGGCCATCGTGGCCGCCAACTGGGCCTACGAGGTCTGGGGCCGGTAGCTTCGGGCGCGGCGGGGCGGCCAGCAGACCCGTCTTGGCAAGGGCGCTCCCGGGGCTTAACGTGGTCCCTCCACCCCGTCCCGAGAGGAACCGCAGATGACGGACGCTTCCGCCACCGCCGGTCCGGGTGCGCCTTCCGGCTCCACCTGGCGCTTCTCCCGACCGTTCTGGATCGCCAACATCGTCGAGCTGCTCGAGCGCGGCGCCTGGTACGGCGTCTTCATCGCCATCACGCTCTACCTTTCGCGCATCCTCGGCTTCGACGACATCCAGGCCGGCGTGATCTCCGGCCTGTTCTCGGCCGGTCTCTACCTGCTGCCGCCGTTCAGCGGCGCGCTGGCCGACCGCATCGGCTTCCGCGCGGCGCTGCTGCTGGCGTTCGGGCTGCTGACCATCGGCTACGGCCTGATGTGGGTCCTGCCGACGATGCTGCAGAACGCGGGGCTGGTCACCTACGGCCAGAAGGTCACGTTCACCGGGCTGGAGCAGACAGGCTACAAGTGGCTCTTCATCCCGGTCATGCTGGTGATCATGGTGGGCGGCTCGTTCATCAAGTCGGTGATCACCGGCACGGTGGCGACCGAGACCAACGCGGTCAACCGCGCGCGCGGCTACTCGATCTTCTACGCCATGGTCAACATCGGCTCGTTCAGCGGAAAGACGATCGTCAAGCCGCTGCGCGACAGCATGGGCGACCAGGGCCTGGTCACGCTGAACCTGTTTTCGGCCGGGGCGACGCTGCTGGCCTTCCTGGCGGTGTTCGCCTTTTACAAGGGGGCGCGCCAGCCGGGCGCCGGCAAGACGTTTGCGGAGATCTGGCGCTCGCTGGTGGCCGTGTGCACGCAGGTGCGCCTGCTGATCCTCATCCTGATCATCACCGGCTTCTGGCTCGTCCAGGGCCAGCTCTACGCGACCATGCCCAAGTACGTGCTGCGGATGGCCGGCGAGGGCGCGGCCTTCGCCTGGTATGCGAACGTCAACCCGGCGGCCGTGGTGCTCTCGGTGGCGCTGGTCACGCAGATGATGAAGCGCTACAGCGCCCTGACGTCCATGACCGTCGGCATGCTGATCATGCCGATCTCCGCCTTCGCGATGGCGGCCGGCAACACGATGGGCGCCGCGCACATCCTGGGCATGCACCCGGTGGCGTTCATGATGGTGGTCGGCATCGCGTTCCAGGGCCTGGCCGAGAGCTTCATCTCCCCGCGCTTCCTGGAGTACTTCTCGCTGCAGGCGCCCAAGGGCCAGGAGGGGCTGTACCTCGGGTTCAGCCACCTGCACTCGTTCCTGTCGTACATCGTCGGCTTCGCCATGAGCGGCGTCATGCTCGACAAATGGTGCCCCGACCCGGCCAAGATGCCGGCCGGGGTCCAGGCGCAGCACCTCGAGGCGATCGCCGGCCGCGCGCCGCTGCCGGCCGAGTACGCGCACGCGCACTACATCTGGTTCGTGTTCGTGGCGATCGCGCTGGCCTCCGCGGTGGCGCTGGTGGTCTTCGGGCGCGTCACCCGGGCGCGCGACGCGCGCGCTGCGGCGACCGGCCGCTGAACCCGGCTGCCCGGCTGACTGGGCGGCGGCGTGGCCGGACGGCCGCGCCGCCGCTAGCTTGGAACGACCCCTGTTTCCGTCACGCGGACCCAGCGAGGTCGAACATGCAGAATCAGATTCGCCCCGCCCGCGCGCGGCGCACCGCCCGCGCGCTGCCCCTGCGGCCGTCACGCCAGCCGCGGCTCGCGCCCGCCACCGCCTTCCTGGCCGGCGCCCTCCTCCTGGCTGCGGCCATGCCGGCCCGCTCGCAGGTCGGCACGCGCCTGGCATTGTCGGGACTGGACCAGCCGGTGCGGCTGGTCTCCCCTCCCGGCGACCGCCGCCTGTTCGTCGTGGAGCAGCCCGGACGCATCCGCGTCTTCGGGCTGGACGGCAGCGACCGCGGGACCTTCCTGGACCTGGTGGGCAGCATCAGCGCGGGCGGCGAGCGCGGCCTGCTCGGGCTCGCGTTCGCGCCCGACTATGCCACGAGCGGCATCTTCCTGGTCGACTTCACCGACCAGGCCGGCAACACGCGCCTGGTCCGCTACGCGGTGAGCGCCGACCCCGATCGCGCCGATCCGGCCAGCGCCGACACGTTGCTGACGGTGGCGCAGCCCTTCGCCAACCACAATGGCGGGCACCTCGAGTTCGGCCCCGACGGTTGGCTCTACTTCGGACTCGGCGACGGCGGCAGCGGCGGCGATCCCGGCAATCGGGCCCAGGACGGGCAGTCGCTGCTCGGCAAGCTGCTGCGGCTGGACGTCAGCGGTCCCGTCGCGCTGCCGGCGCCCGGCAACCCGTTCGCCGGCTCGGCACCCCGCGACGAGATCTGGGCGCTGGGCCTGCGCAACCCGTGGTGCTTCTCGTTCGACCGCCTGACCGGTGATCTCTACATCGCCGACGTCGGCCAGGGAGCGCGCGAGGAGGTCGACATCGCGCCGGCCGGCAGCGGCGGCCAGAACTACGGCTGGCGGCTGATGGAGGGCACCGCCTGCTACAACCCGGCCACCGGCTGCAACGACGGCTCGCTGACGCTGCCGGTCCGCGAGTACACGCACGGCGGCACGCCGTTCCGTTGCTCGATCTCGGGCGGGTATGTCTACCGCGGCAACGCCGTGCCGGGCCTGCAGGGGACCTACCTGTTCGCGGACTACTGCAGCCGCCAGGTCTGGGGCCTGCGCTGGACGGCCTCGGGCGGGCTGCAGTCCGTGACGGACCTGACGGCATCGCTGACGCCGGCGGGCGGCTACGAGTCCATCTCCGCGTTCGGGCAGGATGCGGACGGCGAGCTCTACGTCCTGGACCACGGGGACGGCAAGGCCTACCGCATCGTCTCGACGGCAAGCGGCGAGGGGCCGCCTGCGACAACGCGCCCGTGGCTGGGCCAGAACCGGCCCAATCCCTTCAACCCGTCCACCAACATCCCCTTCCACCTGCCAGCCGGCGGCCAGGTCAACCTCACGGTGCACGACCTGGCGGGCCGCCGCGTCTGCACGCTGGTGGACGGGCCGCTGGGCGCCGGGGAGCATGCGGTGACCTGGGACGGGCGCGCGGGCGACCGGACCGACGCGCCGGCCGGGACCTACCTCGCCACGCTGCGGACGGCCGCCGGCGCCGAGTGGCGCAAGCTGGTGCTGGTGCGCTGAGGCCGGTGCCCGCTACTGGCCGGCCAGCAGCTTGCGCGCGATGACCAGGCGCTGGATCTCGCTGGTGCCCTCGTAGATGCGCGTGACGCGCACGTCGCGGTAGTAACGCTCGACGTCGTATTCCTTGCAGAACCCGTAGCCGCCGTGGATCTGCACCGCCGCGTCGGCGGCGCGGCCGGCCGCCTCGCTGGCCATGAGCTTGGCCATGGCCGCCTCGCGCGTGTGCGGACGACCCTGGTCCTTCAGCCACGCGGCATGCCAGCTAAGCATGCGCGCGGCCTCCAGCTCTGTGCCCATGTCGGCGATCTTGTGGGCGATCACCGGCTGCGAGGCCAGCGACTGGCCGAACTGCTCGCGCACCTTGGCGTAGGCGATGGCCGCCTCAAGACAGGCCTGGCCGATCCCCAGGGCCTGGAAGGCGATGCCGATGCGCCCGCCGTCCAGCGCGGTGAGGGCCACGCGCAGGCCGGCGCCCTCCTCGCCCAGCCGGTGCGACGCCGGCACGCGCGCCTCGTCCAGGGCGATGACCGCCGTGTCCGAGGCCCGCAGGCCCATCTTGTCTTCCTTCTTGGCGACCGAGAGCCCGGGCGTGCCTCGCTCGACCAGGAAGGCGTGCGTGCCCTTGGTGCCCTGCGTGCCGGGCTCTCGGGCGAGGATGACGTAGAAGGCCGCGCGAGCGCCGTTGGTCACGAACGACTTGGCGCCGGACAGCACGTAGTGGTCGCCGTCGCGCCGGGCGGTCGCCTGCAGCGCCGAGGCGTCCGAGCCGGCGCCCGCCTCGGTGACGCAGAAGGCGGCTATCTCGCCGGCCGCCATGCGCGGCAGGAACTTCGCCTTCACCTCGTCGGTGCCGAACAACGCCACCGGGTACGAGCCCACGCTGTTGTGCACGGTGAGCATGACGCTGACGCCGGCGCTGGCCTTGGACAGTTCCTCGACGACAAGCCCATAGGTCAGCGTGTCGACACCCAGGCCGCCGTACTGCTCGGGAAAGGTCAGGCCGAAGAAGCCGCCCTCGCGCAGGGCGGCGATGAGCGGGTCGGGCATGTCGCCCTTGACGTCCATCTCGTGCGCGATGGGCGCGATGTGCTGCCGCGTGAAGTCCCGCACCATGTCGCGGAACATCTTCTGGTTTTCGTTCAGCTCGAAGTCCATCGCCCGCTCCCTGTCCTGCGCTCCCGCGGCGGGCCCGCTGCCCGCCGCCCTCGTCCGGCGTAAGATAGTGCCCGCAACGTCCGCGCCAAGCCGGGCCTCACCACGGCGTCGACCAGCGTGTTCCCAGCCCCGGCCCCAGCAGGATCGCGTTGACGAGCAGGCGCTCGGCGTCGCGCTGCCAGCGCCGCCAGGCCGGCGGCGACGTGAACAGGACGACCTGGCCGCGGCCGACGTTCTCGCGCACCGCGTAGGCCGTCTGGGCCAGCCGAGCCGCCCCCTCCGGCCAGAGCAGGCCGCCCAGGTGCAGCCGCTCGGGGGCCGGGAAGCGGGCCGCGGCGACGGCCGTCGGCGCCGCCAGCAGGGCATCGTCCGCCCCGAACCAGACCGGGATCTCGGCGTCCAGCCCGAAGGCCAGCCACTCCTCCGGATCGAGCTCCGCGCGCAGCAGCGCGCCCTGGGGCATGAAGCGGCGCAGGCGCGCGTCGGCGCGCTCGCGGTCGGCCGGCTCGGCGCCCTTGCGACCGGCAGGCAGGACATCCTGCAGCCACTCGTCCAGGCGCCGCGGCGCGCCGCCCAGAGCAGTGCCCTGAGGCGTGCCGGCGGCGAACGGGGCGGCGCCCGGGCCCAGCAGCGGGGCCACGTCGTAGGGCGAGTCGCGTCGCGCCGTGGGGTCCGGCACCGGCGCCGGCAGCGCGGCGCCGTCGGGGCCCGTGCGCGGCGCCGCCGCCACGCGCAGGCCGGCAGCGGCCGGGCGTCCGGCCGCCTCGGCCATCGCCGCGGGGATCGACCACACCGGCGGCGGGCTGGTCTCGAGGGCCTGGGAGCGGAAGCGGCTCTGCACCAGGGCGAGGGTCGAGTCGGCCAGCAGCTGCGCGCCGCCGTCGAAGCCGATCGCGGTGCCACCAGCCTCGATCCATGAACGCAGGCGGGCGAGCCCGCCCTGGCCCAGCGCCTGGCGGTACATCCCGGTGCCGCCGCGCACGGGCGGGAAGACCAGGACGTTGTAGCGCGACAGGTCCACGCGCGCGAACCGCGCGGCATCGAGGCTGCTGAAGCGCAGGCCCAGCTCCTGGTCGAGCAGGTGCCAGACGTGCCCGTAGTCGTCCGGGGCGATCGGCATGCCCGCCAGCACGCCCACGCGCGGGGCCACCAGCACGTCGAACTCGGCGCCGCCCAGGTCGGGGCCGGCCTGCGCGCGCGAGGTGGCGATCGCCTGCATCG
>JAYRFB010000219.1:0-13783 GCA_041908585.1 Candidatus Krumholzibacteriia bacterium | reverse complement strand
GGTCGCTATCGTCGGCCCCATGGCACGGGAGACCGGCCGTGATGACCGGCCGTCCATCCGTGCGGACGGGAGCCGCCATGCCGAACGAACCGCGTCGCCCACG
Organism: Candidatus Krumholzibacteriia bacterium; assembly: GCA_041908585.1. GTDB lineage: Bacteria > Krumholzibacteriota > Krumholzibacteriia > LZORAL124-64-63 > LZORAL124-64-63 > CAINDZ01. The sequence continues at coordinate 13,680 of JAYRFB010000219.1, read as the reverse complement.
CCTGAACCTGACGACATTCCTCCTCGCGGCCCTCGTGGCTCTCCCGGCCGCTGTCGGCGCCCGCGACGCGGCGGCGCACGGCGTCCGCGCCGAGGTCGACGCCGGCCCCATCACGACGGTGACGGTCACCCACGACGACGGCACGCCGCTGGCCGACACGCCGTTCACGGTCATGCCGCCCGACGGCTCGGCGGCCTTCCTCTCCGGCAGCACGGACGCTTCCGGCCGCGTCTCCTTCCGGCCTGATCGCCCCGGGGCCTGGAAGGTGCGCATCGCCGCGGTCGACGGCCATGGCGCCGTCGTCACCGTGAACGTCGACAGCGCCTGGACGGAGCCGCCGACGGGCGCGCCCGCGACCGCGGCGCCGGTGACGATGGACCATGAGCACGACGATGATCACGGGCAAGATCACGGGCACGATCACGGAAGCGCCCGCGATCACGAGAGCCTCCACGGGCACGACCATCCCGGCGCCCACGATCACGATCACGACCCGGCTCCCGCCGCCGGCGGCGGCCGCTGGACCGGCGCCGCGGCCGGCCTGGTCGTGCTGTTGCTGGCGCTGGTGGCGGGAGGCGCGCTGCTGCGGCGGCGCTGACCATGACGGCCTGACGGCGCGGAGGTCCGCGTGCACATCCCCGACGGATTCATCGCCCCGCAGGTCTACGGCCCAGCCTACGGCGTGGCGGGCGTGCTGTGGGCCGCGGGCCTGCGCCGCCTGCGACGGACGCTCGAGCCGGCAACGATGCCGCGCCTGGCCGTGGCGACGGCGGCGGCCTACGTCCTGATGCTGGTGGCGATCCCGCTGCCGGGGGGCACCACCGCGCACATCACCGGCGTCGGCATGCTGGCGGCGCTCTTCGGCGCCTGGCAGGCGTTCCTCTCGCTGTCGCTGGTGTTCCTGATCCAGGCCTTGATGCTCGGCGATGGCGGCATCACCGCGCTGCCCGTCAACGCGCTGTGCGTGGGCCTGGGCGGTGGCCTGGCGGCGCGCGCGGGCCTGCTGCTGCGACCGCGCGCGGCGGGCGTGTTCACGGCCGGCTGGCTCGGGGCCGCCGTGCCGGCGCTGCTGGTCGCGCTGGTCCTAGGCTGGCAGCCGCACCTGGCGCGCGATGCCGCAGGACAGCCGCTGTACTTCCCCTTCGGCTGGCGGCTGACCGTGCCGGCGATCGTGATTCCGCACCTGCTGGTCGGCCTCGCCGACGGCGCCGTGGCGCTCGCGGCCTGGCGCGTGCTGGGAAGGGAGACGGCGTGAACCGCGACCGCTCGCTGCTCCTTGCCTACCTGGCAGCCGTGGTCGCGGCCTCGCTGGTGCACGATACGCGCCTGCTTGCCGGCGCGCTGGTCCTGGCGCTGGCGTCGGCCGGCGGTCGCGCCGGGCGGCTGGCCAGGCGCGCGTTGCGGGCGACCGGGCCCTACCTGGCGGCCGTGGCCGGCGGCTGGCTGGGCCTGGCGGCCGTGGTGGGCCCGACAGGGGTGGCCGGCGAGGATCTGGCCGCGGCCGGGCCCGCGATCGCGCGCCTGGCCGTACGCGTGCTGCTGCTGGTCACGCTGGCGCTGCGCATGCTGCCGGCGATCTCGCTGCCGCGGGCGTTGGCCTTCAGCCGCACCCTGCGCTACGTGCTGGTGCTGGCCACCAGCCAGGTGCTGGCCTTCCGCCGCCTGTTCGCCGACTTCAGCCTGGCGCTGACGGCGCGCACGCCGCGACGCGTCGGCCCGCGCACGGCCGTCCGTCACGGCGCGGCGACGGCGGCCTGGTTCCTGCGGCGCGCCGAGCACGATGCAGGCATCCAGACGCAGGCGCTCGAGGCACGGGGGTTCTTCCTTGATCGCGACTGAACGGCTCTCGCACGACTTCGACGGCCGCGCCAGCCTGGTGGACGTCGACCTGTGCCTCGAGGCCGGGCAGAAGGTCGTGCTCCTGGGCAGCAACGGCTGCGGCAAGTCCACGCTGCTCAAGCTGCTGGCCGGGGTCCTGGCCCCGGTGTCCGGCCGCGTCCTCTACGAGGGGCGCTGCGTGCGCGAGGGGTTGCGCGAGGCGGCGTTCCGCCGCCGCTTCCGCCGCGAGGTGGGCCTGCTCTTCCAGCAGGCCGATGCGATGCTCTTCAACGCCACGGTGCTCGAGGAGATCGCCTTCGGGCCGCGCCAGCACGGCCTTGCCGACGCGGATGATCGCGCGCGCGACTGGGCCGGGCGCGTGGGCCTGGGCTCCGTGCTCGATCGCGCGCCGTGGACGCTCAGCGCGGGGCAGCGCCAACTGGTCGGGCTCGCCTCGCTGCTGGTGCTGGACCCGCGGCTGCTCCTGCTGGACGAGCCGACCGCCGCGCTGGACCCGCGCAGCAGCGGCTGGCTGGTCGACTTCCTGCAGGACCTGCCGCAGACCCTGGTGGTCGCCACGCACAATCTCTCGCTGGCCTCGGAGCTGGGCCGTCGCTGCCTGGTGCTGGGCGAGGACCACACCCTGATCCACGACGGCGACGCGCTGGCGGTCGGCCGCGACCGCGACGTGCTGCTGCGCGCCAACCTCGTTCACCGGCACCGCCATCGCCACGACGGGGCGGAGCACGGGCACGGCCCCGGCGAGGAACCCCACGAGCACAGCCATTACCACGCCCACGATTGGGATTGAGGGCCGACTTCATCCTCTAATGGGCTCAAAGAAAACAGCTTACGAATCTGCTTGCCTTTGATTGTTTATCAAATAACATTTTCAAAGAGCACCTGGCGCCCTCCGCCGAGACGGCGCCGGTGGGCCCGGCGTCCCTTGCCCGGGCCCGCGCGACCCAACCACGAGGGGTGCATGCATGGCACAGCATTTCCTGGAGCAGGCGAAGCTCGCCGACTTCGTCGCCCACCTGATGACACGCCGCCCGGTCTACGCCCCGCACCGCAGAGGCCGCCGCTCGTTCGCCTACGAGCAGGTCGCCGATCCGGCCGCGGTCGTGCTGGACTACCCGCGCACGCTGGGCTCGGTGAAGAAGTTCTTCCTGCCATCGCGCGAGACCCTGCTGGAGTTCGACCTCGCGGCGAACTCCGCCAGCGTGCCGCCGATCGCGCCCGCGCCGGCGATCTACCTGGGCGTGCACTCCTACGACATGGCCGCGGTGCGCCGCCTCGACCACAACTTCCTGCACGGGAACCCCGAGCGGAACTACGTGGCCAGGCGGGAGGGAGCGCTCTTCATCGGCGTCTCGTACGCGCCGGACAAGTGGCATTTCGCGGGTTCGGTGGGCATCGACCCGTACGACACGACCGGTTGCGACCTGTTCCTGACACGGCATCCGGAGGGCTGGATCGTCGATGTCCTGACGCCCGCCGGCCAGGACCTGGTCAAGGGATCCAAGCTGCCGGCCGACACGCGGCCCAAGCCGAAGCGCGAGCACTTCACGCAGCACATCTACGTCCCGCAGGCCCGCCTGAACGACATCATGGCGGCGAGCTACAACCACCCCGTGTGGGAAGAGGCGTCGCGCAACTGCACCGGATGCGGCACCTGCAACCTGGTCTGCCCGACCTGCTACTGCTTCGACGTGCAGGATCATGTCGCCATCACCGTCGATGGCGGGCACCGCGAGCGCACCTGGGACGGCTGCATGCTGCGCGGCTTCACCGAAGTGGCGGGCGGCGAGGTGTTCCGCCACAAGGTGGCTGCCCGTCAGCGCCATCGTGTCCATCGCAAGTTCAAGTACCTGAGCGACGCCACGGGGCAGCCCTGGTGCGTCGGCTGCGGTCGCTGCACCGCGTACTGCACGGCCGGGATCAGCATCGTCGAGATCGTCAATCGGCTGGTTCGCGACGCCGAGCGCGAGGAACAGGTCACGGCCTAGCCCGAGTCGGGCTGCCCAAGGGGAGGGACGGCGTGGAACTGCAGACCCTGAAGCCGGGGCTCGAGACCCGGGAACTCTACCTGCCGGAGATGGCCGAGATCACGGCCGTGCGCCGGCTCACGGCCATGGAGACGCTCTACACGGTGAAGCTGCCCGGCGGGCGCGACCTCGGCCACAAGCCGGGGCAGTTCGTGGAGGTCTCGCTGTTCGGCGTGGGCGAGGCGCCGATCTCGGTGTCGTCGTCGCCCACGCACAAGGGCGTATTCGAGATGGGCATCCGCCGCGTCGGCATGCTGACGGAGGTGCTGGCCGCCTACGGGCCGGGGCGGAAGATCGGGATCCGCGGGCCGTTCGGCAACGGCATCGACGTCGAGAAGTTCCGCGGCAAGGACGTGCTGATCGTCGCCGGGGGCATCGGGCTGGTGCCCATGCGCTCGATGATCAATTACGTGCGGGACAACCGCGACCAGTTCGGCCGCCTCATCATCTGCTACGGCAGCCGCTCCGACACCGAACTGCTGTTCACCGACGAGCTGGCAGCCTGGGCAGAGGACCCGCGCGTCGAGTACCACGTCACCGTCGACCGCGGCTCCGAGGCGTGGAAGGGGAAGACCGGCGTCATCACGACGCTGATCCCCGGCCTGGACCTGGACCTGCCGAACACCGTCTGCTGCATCTGCGGGCCGCCGGTCATGTACCGCTTCGTGGTGCTGACCCTGCGCGGCAAGGGCCTGCCGGACCGCAACATCTACATGTCCCTGGAGCGGCGCATGAAGTGCGGCGTCGGCAAGTGCGGCCACTGCCAGATCGACAGCACCTACGTCTGCCAGGACGGGCCGGTCTACCACCTGCCCGACCTCGCCAAGCTGCGGGAGGCGCTGTGATGGCCAACAAGCCCAGCGAAGCCAGGAAGCCAGAAGCCAAGAAGCCAGAAGCCAGGAAGCCGGAAGCCAAGAAGCCAAGTAGCCAGAAGCCAAGAGTGGCCATCTTCGATTTCACCGGCTGCGAGGGCTGCGAGCTCAGTCAGCTGAACTTCGAGGACCAGCTCCTGGACATCCTCGCCCAGGTCGACATCGTCGAGTGGCGCGAGGCGATGGATGACCGCGCCGAGGAGTACGACATCGCCTTCGTCGAGGGGGCGCTGTCGACGCCGGACTGCATCAAGCGCATCCACGACATCCGCCGCCGCTCGAAGGTGCTGGTCGCCCTGGGTGCCTGCGCCGTCGATGGTGGCGTCAACGCGATCAAGAACCTGCACCCCATCGAGGAGGTGCGGGAGACGGTCTACGGGAAGGACCAGTACCTGTTCCCGACGCTGCCGGCGCTGCCGCTGTCGGCCGTGGTCAAGGTCGACCACAACGTGCGCGGCTGCCCGATGACGCAGATCGAGTTCCTCAAGCTCTTCACGGCGCTGGTCATGGGCAAGAAGCCCATCGAGCCCGACCAGGCGGTCTGCGTCGAGTGCAAGCTCAACGAGAACGAGTGCGTCTACGCCAAGGGCATGATCTGCCTGGGGCCGGTGACGCGCGCCGGCTGCAACAGCCAGTGCACGAACTTCGGGCAGTACTGCATCGGCTGCCGCGGGCTGGTCTCCGAGCCGAACCTGCAGGGCATGGCCGAGACGCTGGCTGCGCACGGCCTGTCGATGGACGAGGCCTGGAAGCGCCTGCAACTCTACAACGCCTACCGGCTGCAGGGGGTCAGGGCATGAGCAGGGACCTGGATATGCGGAACCCGGACACGGGGCACTCGAGCCTGGCGAACCTGGACATCAACGTCAAGCACCTGACCCGGGTCGAGGGCCACGGCAACATCGTCGTCGACATGAAGAACGGCGTGCTGAAGAAGGCGCAGCTCGACATCGTCGAGGCGCCGCGCTACTTCGAGGCCCTGCTCAAGGGCCGCAGCTTCCACGAGGCGGCCATCATCACCTCGCGCATCTGCGGCATCTGCTCGCTGGGGCACCAGCTGACCTCCCTGAAGGCGACCGAGCAGGCCCTGGGCCTGTCCGTGACGCCGCAGACGGTCCTGCTGCGCAAGCTGCTGGTGCACGGGGCCACGCTGCAGTCGAACGTGCTGCACGCCTACTTCCTGGCGGCGCCCGACTTCCTGAAGGTCAAGTCGGTGATCCCCCTGGTCGGCACGCATCCCGAGGTGGTGCTGCGGGCGCTGCGCATGAAGAAGCTGGCCAACGACATCGGCGACGTGGTGGGCGGCCGTGCCGTGCACCCGATCACCTGCGTGCCCGGCGGCTTCACGCAGATCCCGTCGGCGTCGGCGTTGAGGGAGCTGCGCCGCCGCCTGGTCGAGGACATGGTGCCCGACTTCCTGGCCACCGTGGAGACGATGAAGGCCCTGGCGGGGGCGATCCCGCGGTTCGAGCGGCCGACCGAGTACATCTCGCTGCGCTCGGACGACGACTACGCGCTGTACGACGGCGACATCTGCTCCACCGACACCGGCCGGGTGCCCGATCGCGAGTACCGGCGCATGACCAACGAGTTCGTGGTGCCGCACAGCACCAGCAAGCACTGCAAGGCCAACCGCAACAGCTACATGGTGGGCGCGCTGGCGCGCTGGAACAACAACCACGACCGGCTGTGTCCCGAGGCGCTGCAGGCGGCCGCGGCGCTGGGCCTGGAGCCCGGCTGCACGAACCCGTACTTCAACACGGTGGCGCAGGTGGTCGAGGCCGGGCATTGCGCGCTCGATGCCGTCGCGATCATCGACCGCCTGCTGGCGGACGGCCTCAAGGACGAGCTGCCGGACCAGGAGCCGAAGCAGTATGGCACGGGCATCGGCGCCACCGAGGTGCCGCGCGGCATCCTCTACCACGAATACACCTACGACCGGCAGGCCCGCGTCGTGAAGGCCAACTGCATCATCCCGACCGGGCAGAACCTGGCCAACATCGACGACGACATGAAGAAGCTGGTGCCGGAGGTCGTGGCCGAGAAGTCGAAGGAGGAGATCACCTCCTGGCTGGAGATGCTGGTGCGGGCCTACGACCCGTGCATCAGCTGCTCGGTGCACATGCTCGACGTGCAGTTCGAGGAGTAGGCGGGCGGCCGTGCAGGTCATCGCGGTGGGCAACGCTTTCTGCGGGGACGACGGCGTGGGCGCGGCCGTACTGGCTGCGCTGGCGGCGCCATCGGTGGCGCCGGACGCCCGGCAGCGACAGGCCGCCTCCTTGCGATTGGTGGATCTGGGCACGGATGCGCTGGCCCTGGTCGAGGCGCTGCGGCCCGATGAACCCTGCGTGGTCGTGGATGCGGCGCGCATGGGGCGCGAGCCGGGCGCGGTGGTTGCCTTCCGCCCGGATGAGGCACGCCTGCACATCCGCGGCGACGGGTTGTCGCTGCACGGGCTGGGCCTGGCAGAGGCGTTCGCGCTGGCCGGGCAGTTGGGAAGGATGCCGGAGGACGTGCTGGTCGTCGGCGTGGAGCCGGCGGGCGTCGTGCCCGGCACGGGATTGTCGGACGCGGTGGCCGCGGCGGTGCCCCGCGTGGTGGGGATCATAAAGGCGGAGGTCCAGCGCCATGAGTGAGCGCACGGTTCTGGTCATCGACGACGACATCGACCTGGTGGAGATCATCCGGGTCACGCTCGAGCGCGAGAAGATGAGGGTGATCGACGCCCAGAACGGCGAGCGCGGCTTCGCGCTGGCCAAGGAGCAGCGTCCCGACCTGGTGCTCCTGGACGTCATGATGGGCACCGTCGACGAGGGCTTCCAGGTGGCCTACCGGCTGCGCAGCGAACCGTTGACGAAGGACATCCCGATCATCATGCTGTCGGCCGTGGGCGAACGCACGGGCTTCACCTTCGACAAGGGCCGGGACGCCGAGTTCCTGCCGGTCAGCGAGTTCCTGGAGAAGCCCGTGAGCCCGCGCCGGCTGGTGGATTTGGTACGCAAGCATTTGCCGACGACGACCTGAGCCGCGGGCCCGGCCCGCGCGCAAACCGGGAGGCTCGTTTGCGGCCGGACCTGACGCTGACGCCCGAGGCCTCCCTCTTCGTCTCGGCGTCGTCGCTGCGGCACCGCCTGGACTGGTTCAACCGCCTGCGCTGGGGCGCGGTGGCCGTTCTGGTGGCCGCTGTGACGGTGCTGGGCGGCTTCACGATCATCCCCCTGCCGGTCGGGCCGGTCCTGGGCGTGGCGGGCGCGCTGGCGCTGGTCAACCTGGGCTACGTCGTGCGCAACCGGCTGCTGCCGGCGCGGTCCATCGCCACCGAGATCCGCCTCGTCAAGCTGGAGATGGTCTGCGACCTGGTGCTGCTGACGGTTGTGTTGAACCTGACCGGCGGGGTCGAGAACCCGTTCCTCTACGTCTACGTCCTGCACGTCGTGATCGCGGCGCTCCTGTTCAAGGGTCCCGCGATCTTCCAGATGGCCTGGCTCGCGATCGGACTGTTCACGGTCGAGGTGCTGGGCGAACACCTGGGCCTGCTGCCACACCACCACCTGCTGGGTGCCAGCACGATGACGCACGAGACGCGGTACATCGTCGCCGTGCTCGGCTCGTTCTGGTTCGTGATGCTCAGCGGCGCCTTCGTCGGCGCCTCGATCATGCGGCACAACCGCGCCATCAAGGACGAGCTGGTGACGCGCCAGCGCGAGCTGCTGGCCGCCGACGTGGCGATGCGCGACTTCTTCCGTTTCGTCACGCACGAGGTCAAGTCGCCGGTCAGCACCGCGCGGAGCGCGATCGAGGCGGCGCTCGAGCTCCACGGCGGGGACCTGCCGACCGGGGCGCGCGACCTTCTGGAGCGGGCGCAGGGGCGGCTCGACCAGGCGACCGAGATGGTCAAGGACCTGGCCGACCTCACGCGCACGGGCGTCCTGCGGCACGACCCGCCCGGTCCCGTGGACCTGGCCGCCGTGGCGGCGCGCGCCCTGGACGAGCAGCGCGAGGCGGCGGCGGCGACCGGCCAGCGGCTGGAACTGAGGGCGCCGGCTGAGGGCGCCGTGACCGTGTCCACCAGCGGGGCTGCAGTGGCGAAGATCCTGGGCAACCTCGTGAGCAACGCCGTGCGCTACAATCGACCGGGCGGCCCGGTGACCGTGACGGTCACCCCGCTGGCCGACGGCGCGCGACTCGAGGTGGCGGATGAGGGCATCGGCATCGCCCAGGAGGAGCAGGGGCGCGTGTTCGACGAGTTCTACCGGACGGCGGCGGCACAGCAGCGCACAGGCCTGGGCACGGGGCTGGGCCTGCCGATCGTGCATCGCCTGGTCCACGAGCTTGGCGGCGCCGTCGTGCTGCGCAGCGCGCCGGGGCAGGGCACGACGGTGACGGTCGACCTGCCGGCGGCGCCACCGGCAGGCTCGGGAACCAACGCACGGGGCGCGGACGCGGGAGGCGCGGCGTGAGCGGGAAGATCCAGTGCGGCGGCCTGACGCGCCGCAGCGACCTCGTCCTGGTCGAGCTGCGCGGCTTCGAGCCGCTGGCAGGCCACCGGCGCAACGTGCTCAAGCGCTTCGGCGACTACGAGATCCCGCTCTGCTACCTGACCGTGGCCTGGGACGCCGACGACGCCGAGAACCTCTGCTTCTGCCTGAACGAGTCCGACCTGGACCGTGCCGAGCCGCTGCTGGCCATGCTCTCGAACGAGCTGTCGCCCCGCCGGGTGCTGACCTGGCACCCGGTGGCCATCCTGACCGTGTACGGCCCGCACTTCCTGGAACGATACGGCCTGGCCAACGAGTTCATCGCCACGCTGGCCGAGCATCGCCTGACCGTGCTGTCGATCAGCTCGTCGATCAACAGCGTCTCGTTCGTCGTTCACGAGCGGGATGAAGAGGCCACCGTGCGGGCGCTGGAGGAGCGGTTCGACTGGCCCAGATAGCACGGCGCAATCGCCGCTGGACTTCCCCGCGCTCCCCATGCTACTGTTCCCCCGACGGCCCGAAACGGCCGCCAGACATCACATGGTTCGACGACCAGCGGAAGTCCGGTGCGAATCCGGCGCGGCCCCGCCACTGTAAGCGGCGACGAAACCCGCACAACGCCACTGGGGAGACTGTCCGGCAACGGCCAGCCCCCGGGAAGGCGCGGGAAGTAGGACGACCCGCGAGCCAGGAGACCGGTCCCGAACCCTTGTCCGCTACTTCCGTGGGTGAGGTACGGTCATGCCGGTCGTTGGGCCCGGGCGCTTCCTGCGCTCGCCCGTCCGTTGGCATCCCTTCCGAGAATCCGGTTGGGCCTGCGCGCCGACCCTGCCAGGTCGGTCGGCCTGCGTCCGCGCCGTGGCGATCGCCGGTGCGATGGCGCTGGCGTGCCTGCCGGCGCTGCCCGCATCCGCCGTCGAGGCCGCGCCTGCCGCCGTGGGCATGGTCACCGTCGCCGCCGACACCGTCTACGTCTACGGTCGGCGCCTGGCCGAGACGTACTTCCCCGCCTCGGCCGGCGTGGCCACCGCGATCAGCCTGGACGACACCACGGGCTCAAGCGGCGCGACGGACCTGGCCGAGTTGCTCACGAGCGTGGCCGGCCTGGAGGTCCGCCGCTACGGCGGTCTCGGCGCGCAGGCCGTTCCCTCGATCCGCGGCTCCAGCGGGGCGCAGGTGCAGGTCCTGGTCGATGGCCTGCCGCTGGCCGACGCGCAGAACGGCGCCATCGACATCTCCCTGCTGCCGCTCGAGCGCTACAAGTCGGTCGAGGTCCACCGCGGGCTGGTGCCGGTCGGCTTCGGCGGGATCGGCGGCGCCGGCGCGATCAACCTCGAGACCAGGGACGATGCCAGCGGTTCCGGCGCGCGCGTCTTCGCCGGCAGCCACGGCGACGTGGGAGGACGCGCCCATGCGGCAATGGCCAGCGCCGACGGGACGCGCCGGCTGCTCGTCCTGGCGCACGGGCGGCGCGCCGACAACCGCTACGGGTTCGAGCCGCGCATCCCCGCCGCGCAGGTCGATCTCTACCCGGACACGACGTGGACGCGCGAGAACGCGGACTTCGCCGAGTGGGGCTGGTTCCTGAGCGCGGCCGGCGAGGGCGGTCGCGGGCTGGTGCGCGCCTCGCTCGGCTCGTTCCGCCGGGACGGCGGCCGGCCCGGTCCCTTCAACCTGCCGTCGCCGCACGCGCGCGTCAGGCACGAGCGGCTCGACGGCCGGCTCGGGCTGGCCAACGCCGCGCGCGATCTGGCGCTGGACCTGACGGTGGCGCGCGAGGACGGCCAGCTCAGCGACGAGCACCGCGAGGTGGGGCTCGACCCGGCGGGCGTCAACCTGACGACCTCGGACGACGCGCTGGCCAGGCTGGCGTGGTCGCCGGTGCACGCCTTCGGCGGCGGCCTGCTGGGAGTGACCGCCGGCGTGGACGGGCGTGTGCAATCGTACCGCGAGTCCATCGCCGGCAAGGCCTCGCCGCGGCGTACTCGCCGCACCGTGTCGGCGTTCGCCAGCGCCACGCTCGAATCGGCGACTCGCGGACTGGCGATCACGCCGCAATGGCGCTGGCAGCGGCAGCGCGACGACTTCCCGCCCGTGCCGCCGCTGCCGTGGCTGCCGGAGCAGGCCGGCGTCGAGCACGTGCAGGACGCGGTCTCGCCGGCGGTCAATGCCAGCGCCTCGCTGGTGCCGGGACGCCTGGTCCTGGCCGGGCGCTGGCACCGCACGGTGCGCCAGCCCACCTGGGTCGAGCTGTTCGGCCAGCCCGGGGGACTGGTGGGCAACCGCGAGCTGGTGCCCGAGGAGATCACAGGCCGTGATGCGGGGCTGACCTGGACGCTGCCGGGAGAGGCCGGCGCCATCCGGGCCACCTGGTTCCGCCAGGCGACCGAGAAGACGATCCTCTGGTACGTCAGCGGGCTGGGCCAGTCCAAGCCCTACAACATCGGGCGCACCACCACCGAGGGCGTGGAGTGGGAGGCGCTCCTGCGCCGCGGCCGCGTCGACTCGCGCTTGTCCTTCACCTGGCAGGACGCGCGCCAGGGCCAGGGCGAGGATCCGGTCTACCACGGCAAGCGCCTGCCCTTCCTCAGCGAGTGGATTGCCGGCGCCGATCTCGGCCTGCGCGCCGGCGCCTGGCGCTGCGGCGCAACGATTCGCCACGAATCCGATTCCTACACCGACCTCTACAACGACCCCGACGCCCGCGTGGCGCCGCGCACCCTGCTCTCGACCACCTGCAGCCGCGATTTCAGCGGCGGCATCTGGGGCCAGGGACGTCGCGCCACGCTCGCGGTCACCATCGCCAACCTGACCGACCAGCGCCTCCACGACGTGGAGGGCTACCCGCTGCCCGGCCGTTCACTCAGCGTGTCGCTGCAATGGCAGTGACGCGCCGCCAAGGGAGCCTGCCCATGCGCAACCTCGTCGCCATTCCCCGAGTCCTGGCCCTCGCCACCGCCGTCATCGCCGCGCTGGCCGATGTCGCTGCCGCCCAGGACCGGATCGGCGTCATCGCCTCCGACTACTCGTCCACCGCCTACTGCACCGGCATGGACGCGGCCGCGCCCTGGGCCGCCGGCCCCCTCGCGGGCGAACCGGTGCACCACGACGCCGTGGCGCGGCATCACGACGGCCTGCTCTGGGTCGTCAACCGCTCCGGCGCGGACAACATCCAGGTGCTGGACCCGGCGGCGGGCTTCGACACGATCCGCCAGTTCAGCCTCGGGCTCGGCCGCAACCTCCAGGACATCGCCTTCGCCGCAAACGGCGAGGCGTACGTGAGCTGCTACGACACGGCCGAGCTGCTGCGCATCGACCCGCAGACGGGACAGGTCCTTCAGGTCATCTCCACGGCGCCGTTCGCCGACGCCGACGAGCTGCCGGAGACCGGCTGGCTGCTCGTGCGCGGCAACCGGCTGTTCGTGACCTGCCAGCGGCTCGATCGCGACAACTGGTACTCGCCGGTGGGCGATTCCTACCTCCTGGTGCTGGACATCGCCACGAACGCCTGGGTCGACTGCAACGGGGCACTGGCGGGCACGCAGGGAATCCTCCTTGCGGCCACGAACCCGTCGGCGCCCATCCAGGTGGCCGTCGACCGGCTCCTGATCGGCTGCGTCGGCTTCTACGGGATGCAGGACGGCGGCGTGGCTGCGGTCGATCCCGACGCCCTGTCGAGCCTCGGCCTGGAGATCACCGAGGCGGCGCTGGGCGGCGACCTGGTCGACCTGGAGGCGACCGGCGCCTCGCGCCATGTCATCGTCGCGAACCCCGACTGGACCACGCGCGTCCGGCGCTACGTCCCCGGGGGCGGTCCGGTCGATGTCCTGGTGGCCAGCGGCTACGACCACGCCGACATCGCCTGGGACGGCGGCTTCCAGCTCTTCGTGGCGGACCGCCGCCTCTCCGGACCCGGCGTCCGCGTGCTGGACACCGGGTCCGGCGTCCAGCTGACCGGCGCGGCGATCGCCACGGGGCTGCCGCCCGCCTTCCTCGCGGTGCCGCGCACCGACGGCTCCAGCCCGGCGCCGCCGCCGTCGCTGGCGCTGACGCTGTCGGCGCCGTGGCCCAATCCGGCCAACCCGTCCACGCACTTCGCGTTCACGGCGACTCCCGGCGCTGCAGCCTCGTTGCGGGTGCTGGACCTGCGCGGGCGCCTGGTGCGCGAGGCGCGGGTGGTCGTCGATGACGACGGCCAGGGCGGCTGGGCATTCGACGGCCTCGACGGGAGCGGTCGCGGTGTCGCCTCGGGCGTGTACCGTTGCGTCGTGGAGACGGCCGCGGGCTTCGCCGCCCGCAGCTTCACGATCGTTCGCTGAGGGGGACTTGACACGAACGGCCGGCGCTGTGCCCCACGCCGGCCGTCGCGATCCCCACCGCCGAGCGCACCCCAGCCAAGCGCCCGCGCGACTCACCCGGGTCCGCCCGCCCCTCCGCCCCCGCCCCCCCCCGCCCGCCCCCCAT
>JAYRFB010000218.1:0-3508 GCA_041908585.1 Candidatus Krumholzibacteriia bacterium | reverse complement strand
CTGGCCGTCCGGCGAGAGGGGGAGACCGTCTGGCTCGAGATCGACGGTGGCGTCACCTATGAACTGGCGGCGGCGTCCGTCCCCGGCGGCCTGCCCGCGCCGGGCGCCTGGCTGGGCGTCGACCTGCATCGCGAAGTGGCGCTGGCCGCCGAGCGCAAGCGGGCCGCGCGGCGCCTGTTCGCGCTGCTGGACCGGCGCCTGCTGCCGGTTGCCAGGTTGCGGCGGCGCCTCCTGGACGAGGGCTACCTTGACGAGGCGGTGACCGCCGTGATCGCCGCCATGACGGAACAGGATGTCCACTCCGATCGGCGCTATGCCGACGCCTGGTGCCGCGACTGCCTGTTGAGCCGGGCGGTGGGGCGCCGCTATCTTGAGGCGAAGCTGCGTGGCGCCGGACTGGCGCCGGAGGTGGCCCGCCAGGCGGCCGGCGACGCCCTGTCGTCCCGCGAGGAGGATGCGCTGGCCCTGAAGGCCGCCGCCGCGGCCTGGCGGCGACAGGCGGACGCCGGGCCGCGCGAGACCGCCCGCGTGGTCCGCTTCCTGGTGGGGCGCGGCTTCCCGCCGGCCGTGGCCGCGCGCGCGGCCAGGCAGGTCCGCCCGGACGGAGGGCAAGGCGGCGACAGCGAATAGGGGCCACCGGCCGCGCGTCCAACCCGGGAGTACTGCGTGCATATCCTCGTCACAGGCGCCGACGGCATGCTCGGCGCGGCCCTGCTCGGTCATCTGCGTTCGACGGCCGCCGCTGCCGCCGGCATCGGCGCTGCCGTCGGCGTCGACCTGCCCGATGGCAACCTTGCGGAGGCGGCGACGGCGCCCGCCCTGCTGCAGCGGCATCGCCCGGACTGGGTCGTGCACTGCGCGGCCTGGACCGATGTCGACGGGGCGGAATCGCGCTACGCCGAAGCGCTCGCCGCCAACGGGGAGGCCACGGCGCACCTGGCCCGGGCCTGCGCGGCCGCCGGCTGCGGCCTGACCTACATCTCGACCGACTACGTCTTCGACGGTCGCGGCCGCGGCGGCGACCCGGCCGCCGGCTACGACGAGGACGACCCGCTCTCGCCGGTCAATGCCTACGGGCGGACCAAGGCCGCGGGCGAGGACGCCGTGCGGAGCCTGGCGACCCCTTGGCAGGTCGTGCGCACCAGCTGGCTGTTCGGCGATGGGCGGGTCAACTTCGTCAAGACGATCCGCCGCCTGCTCCGCGAGCGCGAGACCCTGCAGGTCGTCGACGACCAGCGGGGCTGTCCGACCTATGCCGAGGACCTGGCCGTCCTGCTGACGTGCCTTGTCAGCGGCCGCCACCGTGGTATCTTCCACGCCACGAATCGCGGTGCCTGCACCTGGCACGAGCTGGCGCAGGCGACGGCCGTGGCCGTCGGCGCCGATCCGGCGCGCGTCCGGCCCTGCGGCAGCGACCAGTATCCACGCCCGGCGGCGCGCCCGGCCTGCTCGATCCTGCGCAGCCGGCGGCTGGAGGAGGCCGGCTGCCCGCCGGCGCCGCCGTGGCACGACGCGGTCGCCCGGTATGTCGCCCGGCTCGAGTCCGGGCTGGTCGCCCATCCCTGAGCATCGTCCGCGGCCCGCGCGCCTGGTGGCGCGGGCGGGAAAGGACCGCCCGCCCTCATGTCGAGTCGCGCGAATCCGAACCACCCCCCGCAGGCTGCCGCCCTGCTGGCGGCGACCGCCGCCGACCTGCAGGCGGCCCTGGCGCGGCTCGGCCCGGCACAGCTCGAGCCGCTGGCCGCGCTGGCCGGCGATGTGCTGCGCGCCTGGGAACACGGCGGCAAGCTCATGGTCTGCGGCAACGGCGGGAGCGCCGCCGACAGCCAGCACATCGTCGCCGAGCTGGTCGGGCGCTTCCTCGGCGAGCGACCGGGCTATGCCGCGCTGGCGTTGACGGTCAACACCTCGACCCTGACGGCGGTCGGCAACGACTACGGCTTCGACGAGGTCTTCGCCCGCCAGGTGCAGGCACTCGGCGGCCGGCACGATGTCCTGCTCGTGCTGTCGACCAGCGGCAATTCCCCCAACTGCGTGCGCGCGGTCGAGCAGGCCAGGGCCGGCGGCCTGCGCGCCTACGGCTTCCTGGGTCGCGACGGGGGGCGCCTTCGCGACCTGGTCGACGGCGCCGTCATCGCCCCGAGCGACCACACGCCGCGCATCCAGGAGATCCACATCTTCCTGGGCCACCTGCTGTGCCAGCTGCTGGAAGCGGCGCGTCGTCCCGCATGACGAACCTGCGCGCATTCGTCGCCACCCTGCGACCGCGGCAGTGGACCAAGAACCTGCTCCTGTTCGCCGGCGTCATCTTCGCGCAGAAGCTGGGGCACATGCCCTGCGTGGTGCGCGCGACGCTGGGCGCCCTCGTGTTCTGCCTCGCCTCCGGCGTGATCTACATCTTCAACGACATCGTCGACCGCGAGCTGGACCGCTGCCACCCGCACAAGCGGCTGCGGCCGATCGCCGCCGGTCGCCTGTCGGTCCGCTGGGCCGCGAAGGCCGGCGCTGCGCTGCTGCTGTTCGTGCTGCTCGCCTCGGCGCTGCTGGGCTGGCCGTTCCTGGGCGGCGTCATCTTCTTCTTCACGTGGAACTGGCTGTACACGCGCGTGCTAAAGGGCGTGCGCGTGCTCGACGTCACCGGCATCGGCATGAGCTTCGTGATACGTGCGACCTGCGGCGTACTCGTCCTGCTGCCGGTCAGCGCGGACGTGGGCATCTCGCCGTGGCTGCTCCTGTGCACGTTCTTCCTCTCGCTGTTCCTCGGCTTCTGCAAGCGGCGCGACGAGCTGCTCAAGATGGTGCCCGGCTCCGGCGAGACGCGCCCGGCGCTGCGCGGCTACAGCGAGCCGATGCTGAACGCCCTGATCGGCGTCTCGTTCGGCCTGACGGCCATGGCCTACGCGCTGTACACCGTCTGGCCCGACACCGTGCGCCACTTCGGCACGCGGAACCTTGTCTACACGCTGCCGTTCGTGCTGCTGGGCATGGGGCGTTACCTGTACCTCGTGTTCCTGCAGGATCGGGGCGGCCGGCCTCATGAGATCCTGCTGGTCGACAAGTTCCTGCAGGTGATCGTGCTGGGCTGGGTGGTCACGGCCATCGGCATCATCGGTCCCGGCCAGTGACGGCCGGGCAGGCTGGAGGTGCATCCATGCGACCGCTCGTCTCCCTGGTCGAGGTTCGTCCCGAGACCGTGGCCGAGGACTACCGGCGCGCCCTGGCGCTGGCCGGCCTGGACCGCGTGCCGGCCGAAGGCCAGCGCGCCGTCGTGGCCGCGCTGGCCGGTACCGGCTGGCGCCCCGGCCGGACGTGCCCCCCGTGGCAGGTCGCGGCCGCGCTGACGGCGACGGCCGGCAACGCAGCTGGCCCGGTGACGGTGGCGGCGTCCGGTCCGGCCGGTCCTGTCGCCTGGCCGACCGGCCCGGCCTGGGAACGGGCGGCGGGTGGCCTGGCGCTGGCGGACGCGACGGGCGGCGCGCCGCCGGTGGCGTGGCGCCCTCGCGAGCGG
>JAYRFB010000217.1:0-20010 GCA_041908585.1 Candidatus Krumholzibacteriia bacterium | reverse complement strand
GGGCGCCTCAAGCAGGGTCCGCGGGAGGTCCAGACCGTGGTCGTGGCCGGCGACCGGGTGCGCATCCGCACCGTCGCCGGCAATGCCGCCCCGGCGGCGGGCGGCGAGGCGGTCGTGGAGGAGGTGCTGCCGCGCCGCAACCGGCTGTCGCGGATGGCGGCGCGGCGCAACGGGGGACGGGTCGAGCAGGTCCTGATGGCGAACCTCGACCTCGTGGCCGTCGTGCAGTCGGTGCGGGACCCGGAGCCGCAGACGGGATTCGTCGATCGCCTGCTGGCCGCCGCGCTGCGGTTCGAGGTCGCCGGTGCCGTCGTGCTCAACAAGCTGGACCTCTGCCGCGATCCCGCCGAGCGCGCCGCCGAGCTCGCCCGCTGGGACTGGTACCGCGGCCTCGGCCACGCGGTGGTGCCGGCATCCACGGCCACGGGCGAGGGCCTGTCGGAACTGGCGGCGCTGCTGGGTGGTCGCGTGTCGCTGCTGCTGGGTGCCTCGGGTGTCGGCAAGAGCAGCCTGCTCAATGCGCTGTACCCGGGGCTGGCGTTGCGCGTCAATGCGGTCACCGATCGCACCGGGCTGGGACGCCACACGACCACGCACACAGAGCTTCATGCGGTGCCGGGCGGCGGGTACATCGCCGACTCGCCGGGGCTGCGCGGCTTCGACCCCTGGGACATTGCCCCCTCCGGGATCCGGGCCTATTTTCCGGACCTCGAGGCGGAAGCAGTGCATTGCCGTTTCCGCGGCTGCCTGCACCGCGATGAGCCGGCCTGCGGGGTCAAGGACGCGGTGGCGCGCGGCGCGCTGCCGGGCTGGCGGCACGAGGCCTACCTCGGGCTGCTGCGGGACCTGGAGGAACGGGAGCGCGCGGCGGGTTACCGCACCTGACGTCGGCCGGCCGGCCGGAATCCGGCCAGGGCGGCGTAGAAGCGGGCGGCTTCCTCGCCCTCGTGCAGCAACTTGTCGACCGGCAGCAGGCCGGTGGGCGGCTGCCAGCGCGTGGATGCCTCGGCCTGGCACGCGGCGCGACGGCCGGGCCAGCGGCCGGCCAGCGCCTCGGGGCACTTGGCGGCCAGTTCGTAGTATCCCAGCACGGCCACGGTCCAGGCGGCGAGGACCAGTCCCAGCGTGCGAAGTCGGTTCACGGGGCGAGTGCTCCTTCGGGCGGGATGGCGTCCGGCGGCGCGCGAGTCGGGAACCGGTCTGTCCCCGGGACGCGCCGCACCGCCGACGGCGCCGGGATGGCAAGCCATGTGCCAGCCGCCGCGGCCGCGGCGGCCGGGACAGGAGTGACGATTGACGGCGACCCGGCGAGCCAAGCGACTGCTGATGCGCCCGCTCGCGCGGTGGCTGCGCCGCCCGCCGCTGACGGCGGGGGAGCTGCGCGCCCTTCGCCCGGCGCGGATCCTCGTCGTCCGGCAGCACAACCAGATGGGCGACATGGTCTGCGCCACGCCCGGCCTGCGCGCGATCGCCGAGACCTGGCCCGGCGCCCAGGTGGCCCTGGTCACCTCGCCGGTGAATGCCGGCGTCGTGCGCGGCAATCCCCACCTCGCGCGCGTGCTGGTGTTCGAGAAGCCCCTGCGCCGCCTGCCGGCCTTCGTCCGCGAGGTGCGCGCCTGGCGGGCCGAGCTGGCGATCGTGCCGAGCAGCGTGTCCTTCTCCCTGACCAGCGCCCTCATCGGGCTGTGCAGCGGGGCGCGCCACGTCGTGGGTGCCGACAGCCGCCCGTTCGGCTGGGACTTCGGCGCCCGCTGCTTCTCGCTGGTCATGCCCTCGTCGCCGGTCGTCGACCGGCCGGCGGTCGAGCATGCGCTGGCGCCGCTGCGCGCGGTGGGCATCGACACGTCCGATACCTCGACGGTGGTGGTCCCGTCGGCGGCCCAGCGGGCCGAGGCGGCGGCGATCATGGCCGGGCTGGGCCTGGACGACGGCTTCTGGGCGCTGCACCCGGGCGCCGGCAAGCGCCAGAACGCCTGGCCGGCGGCGCGCTTCGCCGAGCTTGCGCGGCGGGCGGCGTCCGCCGGGCACCGCGTGCTCGTGCTGCACGGGCCCGCGGACGGCGCCGCGCTGTCGGCGTTCACGCCGGCGGTGCCGGGTGTCGACCTGGCGCCGCCGTGCCCCGTCGGCACGATGGCCGCGCTGCTGGAGCGGGCGGATCGGCTGCTCTGCAACGACACTGGCGTGATGCACGTGGCCGGCGCGCTGCGCGTACCGACGCTGGCTCTGTTCGGCCCGACGGACCCGGGGCTCTGGAAGCCGCCGGCGCACGAGGTGCGCGCCCTGCGGTCGCGGCGGCGGCAGGACGACGCGCGCGGGCCGGAGTTCGGCTGGCTCGAGACGATCACCGCGGATGAGGCGTGGGAGGCCTGGGTGGCGCTGCCCGGCCGCGACAGGGGAGAGCGCTGAGATGGAGATGGTCGCGATCCGGGTCCTCGTGCTCGTGTTCTCGGTGGTCGTCCACGAGGTGGCCCATGGCTGGGCCGCGTTCCGGCTGGGTGACACGACGGCGCGGGACCAGGGGCGCCTGACGCTCAACCCGCTGCCCCACGTCGACCCGATGGGCAGCGTCATCGTGCCGCTGCTGCTGTCCCTGACCGGCTCGTTCATGATGGGCTGGGCCAAACCGGTGCCCGTGCACGTCGGTCGCCTGCGCCACCCCTGGAACGACCACCCGAAGGTCGCCGCCGCCGGACCGGCCAGCAACCTGCTGCTGGCCCTGATCTCGGCGATCCTGCTGGGACTGACCGCCGGGCTGGCCGGGCGCCTGCCCGCCGACCACGCCTTCGCCTCGCCGGCCGGGTTCCTGCTGCTGGTGTGGCAGACCGGCATCATCGTCAACGTGGTGCTGGCCGTGTTCAACCTGATCCCGCTGCCGCCGCTGGACGGCAGCTGGATCCTGACGCGCTTCCTGCCCGACCACCTGCGCAACGGTTACGAGAGCCTGCGGAACTACGGGATGCTGGTGGTAGTCGGCTTCCTGCTGCTCATGCACTACACGCCCGCCGGCAACTACCTCCAGGCCGGCATGACGTTCGTGGCCAGCCCGTTCTTCAGCCTGGCGATCGCGCTGGCGCGCGTGACTGCCTGAGGCGGACGTCGCCGCCGGTCACCTCCGGCCTGACACGCGCGGGCTCCCTGCCCAGGGCAGGGAGCCCGCTACGCGCCAGGAGGACCAGCTCCGGCAGGATCACCGGTCGGTTCAGTCGGCGAGCGTGTCGCCGGCATGCGTGCCGGCCACCATCAGGTGGGCGGTCACGACGGCGCTCTCGTTGCCCGACGTATCGACGGCGTAGACGTGGTACGAGCTCGAGCCCAGCAGCGGCGACTCGTCCTCGAAGGACGTCATCAGCGTCGGCGTGGCGACGAGCGTCTCGACCTCGCCCTGGCGCTCGCGCGTCACGACGTAGCCGGCCAGGTCACTGTCGACCGTGTTCTCGGCCCAGCTGACGATGGCGACGCCGCCGTCGAACGCGACCTCGAGGTTGCTGGGCAGGGCCGGGGGCGCCGTGTCGGGCGCCGCGGTGACGGGGTTCTTGCTGTCGCTGCAGCCGGTGGCCACAACCATCAGCCCGAGGATCAGGGTCGTCGCGATCATCTTCTTGTTAGCCATGAGTGGCCCTCCTTCAGTTCGCCGGAATCGCCCGATGATGGTGTTGTCGGGCACGGTCGGCGGGGATCGGTTGCAGTGGCTCGTTGTTCAGGTCCTGCCCCGCCGGCCGCGCCGTTGCGGATACCCGTGCAAGGCAGGTGCCCTCTTGAGCAATCGTGAGCTATATCGACGTAATCGCATATTTATTTAGCAATTAGTTGGACCAAGGGGGCATCCCGGGAAACGACGGGGCTCAACCGGGAGGCCCGTTGCCGTGTCGTTTGCGCGGGCCGGGCCCGGACCGCCGTGCAGTTTGCCCGCCGGCGGCCGGGACCCCGCCGTGACCGGTCCCGGCAGGGAGCGGGGCCGGGGAGGGCGAGTCGACATTAAAGCCCTTGACAAGTATTGGCTTATGCCGAACAATGCGGCCATGCTCGCGGGGAGCGCCGGCAGCCGACGCAGGTGCCCGGGCTGTCGCCGGGGTGCAGGCGGGTCTTGGAAACCAGGAGGAGCGCCATGACGAAGGCCGATATCGTTGAGGACATCGCCCAAAGGACCGGCCTGACCAAGAAAGAGGTCGCCGAGACCGTCGACCTGTTCCTGGACAAGATCGGCGACCTGCTGGTCGACGGAAAGCACCTGGAAATCAGGGGATTCGGCACGTTCAAGGTCAAGGAGCGCAAGGAGCGCATGGCGCGCAACCCGCGCACCGGCGACTCGGTGCCGGTGCCCTCGCGCAAGGTGCCGGTCTTCAAGGTGTCCAAGATGTTGAAGGACAAGGTCGCCGGCGACTAAGGCCACCGGCGGTCACCCACCGCCGCGCACCCCGCCGCCCCGGAACGAACCGGTTTCCCGGCCCCCGCCCTGGGGCCGGGGACCGGTTCCGCTCGCTGCGTCCCGGAGGATCCATGCCAAACGAATCGCGACCGGTCGCTCCCCGCGTGATCGACCTGCGCAGCGACACGGTGACCAAGCCCACGCCGGGCATGCTGCAGGCGATGGCCGCCGCCGAGCTGGGCGATGACGTCCTGGGCGATGACCCCACCGTCCAGCGCCTGCAGGCGGTCGTGGCCGAGCGCCTCGGCAAGGACGCCGGCCTGTTCGTGCCGAGCGGCACGATGGGCAACCAGCTGGCGATCCGCGCCCAGACGTCCCCCGGCGACCAGGTCATCGTCGAGGACGGGGCCCACGTCTACCGCTACGAGGCAGGCGCGCCGGCGGCCCTCAGCGGCGTGCAGCTGACCTGCGTGCCGGCGCCCGGCGGCCTGCTGTCGTGGGACCTGGTGGAGGCAGCCCTCAATCCCGCCAACGTGCACTGCGCGCCGCCGGCCCTGGTCTGCCTCGAGAACACGCACAACCGCGCCGGCGGGCGCATCGTCCCCCAGGCGCTGGTGGCGGCGGTCGGCGCCGGCGCCCGCACGCGCGGCCTGCGCGTGCACCTGGACGGCGCGCGGCTGTGGCACGCGCACGTGGCCGGGGGCCTGCCGCTGGCGGAACTGGCCGCCCCTGCCGACACGGTCAGCGTGTGCTTCTCCAAGGGGCTCGGCGCGCCGGTCGGCTCGGTGCTGGCCGGTGATCGCGAGGTGATCGCCCGCGCCTGTCGGCTGCGCAAGATGTGGGGCGGCGGCATGCGCCAGTCGGGGCTGCTGGCGGCGGCCTGCCTCTACGCGCTGGAGCACAACCTCGGGCGCCTGGCCGAGGACCATGCCCGGGCGTCGGCGATCGCCCGCGGACTGGACCATCCGTCCCTGGCTGTCTCTCATCCGGTGGACTCGAACATCGTCATCGTCGATGCCGCGGGTGCCGGCGCCGACACGCGCCTGGTGGCCCACCTGGCCGGGCGCGGCATCCTCGTCCTCGGCTTCGGGCCCGGCCGGGTGCGCCTGGTGCCCAACCTGATGAACAGCGACACGGATATCGCCCGGGTGATCGAGGCGCTGAACGCCTTCCCGCGTCCCTGACCCACCCGGCGCGGGACCGGCTCGAGCCGGCGGTTTTCCTTCCCCGACCGCGGGTGTATGTTTCGGCGATGGCATGCCGCCCGCGTGCCCGGACGCGCACCTGAACGGAGTGACGCCATGGCCAACCCGACCCCGACCCCGCCCGCGTGGGCCCTCGCGCCGGACCTCGTCCGCACCCGCTGCGCCGACTTCCTGCGCGCCGAACTGGCCGCCTCGGGCCGCGCCGGGCTCGTCGTGGGGCTGTCCGGCGGCATCGACTCCGCCGTCGCCGCCGCATTGGCCGTCGAGGCGCTCGGGCCCGGCCGCGTGCGAGGGTACATGCTGCCCTACGCGACCAGTTCGGCCGCGTCGGTCGCCGATGCGCAGGCGGTGGCCGCCCGCCTCGGACTTCCGCTCGAGCGCGTGGACATCACGCCGATGGCCGACGCGTTCCTGGCCGGCATCCCGGCCGGCGAGCGTGTGCGTCGCGGCAACGTGATGGCCCGTTGCCGCATGATCGTGCTCTACGACCGGTCGGCCGCGCACGACGCGCTGGTGCTGGGCACCGGCAACCGCACCGAGGGACTGCTCGGCTACACCACCATGTACGGCGACAACGCCTGCGGCCTGAACCCGCTGGGCCAACTCTACAAGACCGAGGTGCGCCTGCTGGCGGCGGCCTTCGGCCTGCCCGAATCCGTGCGCACGAAGGCGCCAAGCGCCGACCTGTGGGCCGGCCAGTCCGACGAGGACGAGCTCGGAGTGACGTACGCCGAGGTCGACGGCCTGCTGCACCACCTGGTCGACGAGGGCCTGGGCGAGCGCCAGCTGGCCTCGCTGGGCTACGCGCCGGCGCTCGTGGCGCGCATCGCCGCGCGCGTGGGGGCGATGGCCTTCAAGCGCCGGCTGCCGCCGGTGGCGCCGATGCCGGGGCGGCCGGACCCGGACGCCCGGCGCGCCGCCGGCGCCGCGGGCGGGACCGCGCCGTGAGCCAGCCCGGCCCGGGCGCGCCGCCCACCATCACGCTGCCCGCGGCCGAGCTCCCGCCGGGCGTCTGCCAGCTGGTGGCCACGCCCATCGGCAACCTGGGCGACATCGGGCTGCGGGCCCTCTCGGTGCTGGCGGCGGCCGACATCATCTACGCCGAGGACACGCGCCACACGCGGCGCCTGCTGGACCGCTACGGCCTGTCGGTGCCGCTGGCCAGCTTCCACGACCACAACGCGGCGCGCGCGGTCCCGGCCATCATCGAGCGGCTCCGCGCCGGCGCCCGCGTCGCGGTGGTCAGCGACGCGGGCATGCCCTGCATCTCGGACCCGGGCTATGCGCTGGTCTCGGCGCTGCGGCGCGAGGACCTGCCGTACAGCGTCGTGCCCGGCCCGTCGAGCGTCCTGGCGGCGCTCGTTCTGTCGGGCTTCCCCACCGATCGCTTCCGCTTCCTCGGCTTCGTGCAGCGCAAGACGGGCGCGCGCCGGCGGCAGCTGGAGCAGGCGCTGGCCGAGCCCGGCACCTCCGTGCTGCTGGAGTCGTGCCACCGCATCCGCTCGACGCTGGAAGCCGTCCGCGAGCTGGACCCGGCGCGCGAGCTGGCGGTCGCGCGCGAGATCACCAAGCTTCACGAGGAGACCCTGAGGGGCCCCGCCGACGAGCTGCTGCGGCTGCTGACCGGCCCGCGCCTGCGCGGCGAGCTGGTCCTGGTCGTGCGTGGCACGGGCGAGCGCAGGCAGAAAGAGGACTGATGGGGATGAACGAGTTCAAGGCCACCGCCCGCGGGGCCGTGGCCCCGGTGGTGGCGGGCCTGGACAAGGCCGGCTTCACGCCGCTGGCGGTGTCCATCACCGGATTGCTGATCACGGCCGTCTCGGGCGCGATCATCGGGCAGGGGCGCCTGCTGGCCGGTGCGCTGGTCTTCCTGCTCGGCTCGGCGTTCGACATGCTGGACGGGGACCTGGCCCGGCGGCAGGGCACGGTCTCGAAGCGCGGGGCGTTCCTGGACTCCTGCTTCGACCGCCTGGGCGAGGCGTTCCTGTTCGCCGGCCTGACCTGGTACTTCTCCGGGGGCGAGCACGGCGCCGATCGCGTCGCGCTGCTGCTGATCACCCTGACCGTGGTCGGCAGCCTGACCACCAGCTACGTGCGGGCGCGGGCCGAAGGTGTCGGCGAGACCTGCCAGGTCGGCTGGGTGCAGCGCACCGAGCGCGTCGTGCTGCTGACGGTCGGCCTGCTGGTGGGCCGCTGGGCGCTGGTGCCCATCCTGGGCTTCCTGGCCGTGGCCACCCTGGCCACGACCGTGCAGCGGCTGGCGCACGTGGCGGCGAAGCTGCCCGGACCGGCGCCGCGGGGCGGGGGCCGTCCGTGAACGCGCCGGCGACCGACGCGGCCGGCCGCGGCCTCCTGGTCACCTTCGAGGGGCCGGAGGGCAGCGGCAAGTCGACGCTGATCAAGAGCCTGGCCGGGCGCCTGCGCGCCATCGGCGTGGAGCCGGTGCTGGCCCGCGAGCCCGGCGGCACGCCGATCGGGGAGCGGATCCGGGCCGTGCTGCTGGACCCGTCCAGCTCCGGCATGACCGCGCGCGCCGAGCTCCTGCTGATGGTCGCCAGCCGCGCGCAGCTGGTGGCCGAGGTCGTGCGCCCGGCGCTTGCCGCCGGCCGCGTCGTGCTCTGCGACCGCTTCGCCGACGCTTCGGTCGCCTACCAGGGGCATGGCCGCGGGCTGGGTCCCGACCTGGTGGCCCGGCTCAATGACGTGGCCCTCGAGGGACTCGTGCCGGACCTGACGCTGCTGTGCCTGCTGCCGCCCGAGCAGGGGCTGGCGCGCATCGGCGGCCGCGCGCCCGACCGCCTCGACGCCGAGCGCCTGGAGTTCCACCAGCGGGTCCACGCGGGCTACCTGGCACTGGCGGCCGGGGACCCGCGGCGTTTGCGTGTGATCGACGCGGCGGCCGACCCGCCGCAGATGCTCGAATCGGCCCTCGGGCAGCTCCGTTCGCTGGAACACGGCTTGCTCCGCGGCCTTTAATGCACCCCGACGGATCCCGGCTGACGACCCCCCGGCAAGGAAGTGGACCTGGACATGAACGCTGACCTGTTTCTCAACTACCTAGGCGACAACGGGTTGCGGCGTGTCCGGTGGCTTCCCGGCCTGGCCTTCGCGCTGGTGCTGCTGGTCGGCGGCGCCGCGCAGGCCCAGGACGATCCTGCCCGGCGGCGGCAGGAGTTCTACGACAACCTGAAGATCCTGGGCGACGTCTACGAGCGCGTCATCAACAACTACGTGGACGAGCTGGATCCCCACGAGGTCATGAAGGCGGCCGTCGAGGGCATGCTCTCGGACCTCGACGAGCACTCCAACTACCTGCCCCCGGTCAACTACGAGGACCTGATGACCTCGACCGAGGGCGAGTTCGGCGGCCTGGGCATCAGCATCCAGGTGCGCGACCACTACCCGACGGTGGTCTCGCCGATCGAGGGCACGCCGGCCTACTACATGGGCGTGCAGGGCGGCGACCAGATCATCGAGATCGAGGGCGAGAGCTGCCGCGACTTCTCCAGCCAGGACGCGGTCAAGCGCCTGCGCGGCAAGCCCGGCACCGCGGTCAACCTCACGCTGCGGCGGCCCGGCACCGAGAAGCCGCTGCCGCTGACGATCACGCGCGACATCATCAAGCTCGAGAGCGTGCCGTACGCCTTCATGATCGGCGACATCGGCTACGTCGGCGTGCAGAACTTCGCGCGCACGACGGCCGACGAGGTGCGCGTCGCCCTCGACGAGCTGACCGCGCAGGGGATGCGCGGCCTCATCCTCGACCTGCGCTTCAACCCGGGCGGCCTGCTCGAGTCGGCGCAGCAGGTCAGCGAGCTGTTCCTGCCCAGGGACAAGCTGATCGTCTTCACCAAGGGCCGGCTGCGCTCGCAGAACCACTCGTTCTACTCGCAGGCGCGCGGCAACGTGTACGACAAGGTGCCGATGATCGTCCTGATCAACGGCTCCTCGGCGTCGGCCAGCGAGATCGTCTCGGCGGCGATCCAGGACCACGATGCCGGCCTGGTCGTGGGCCAGCCCTCGTTCGGCAAGGGCTCGGTGCAGACGGTCTTCCGCCTGGACGAGGACGAGGCGCTGAAGCTCACCACCGCCCGCTACTACACGCCGAGCGGCCGCTCGATCCACAAGGACCGCCCGCGGCACCCGGACGTCGAGGGCATGGCGGCGGACGGGGAGGAAGAAGCCGAGGCGGCGCCCGAGACCCCCGACGAGCCGCTCGTGAAGGATCCCGCCGAGCGTGAGGTGGAGCGCCACGAGCTCGAGAAGTTCTACACGGACGCCGGCCGGGTGGTCTACGGCGGCGGCGGCATCCGCCCCGACATCGAGATCGAGCAGGACTTCCTGGGCGACTTCGAGGTGGCCGTCGAGCGCGACGGCGCGCTGTTCAGCTTCGCCATCGACTACGCGTCGAAGCACCCCGAGCTGAAGGCGGACCTGCAGGTCACCGACGAGGTGTTCCGCGAGTTCGCGACGTTCCTCAAGGGGCGCGAGAAGATCGGCGAG
Organism: Candidatus Krumholzibacteriia bacterium; assembly: GCA_041908585.1. GTDB lineage: Bacteria > Krumholzibacteriota > Krumholzibacteriia > LZORAL124-64-63 > LZORAL124-64-63 > CAINDZ01. Next base: position 9,936 of record JAYRFB010000217.1, on the reverse strand, counting down.
TACCTGGACGTGTTCAAGCTGAAGCTGGACGACAAGCTGATCACGGACAACGCCGATTTCCTGCGCCGCGGCATCCGGCGCGAGGTGGCCCGCCGCCTGCACGGCCAGCAGGCGGCCTACCGCGTCGCCATCGAGGCCGACACCCAGCTCCACCATGCGCTGGACCTGTTCAAGAAGGCGCGGACGCTGCCCGAGCTGCTGGCGCTGGCCGCCGAGTGGAACAAGGCCGAGCTGGCGAAGGCCGCCGCGACGCAGGGCGGGACCGTGCGGAACTGACCGCCTCCGGCAGGTTCGAAGACGCGGAAGGCCCGCCCCGATGGGGGCGGGCCTTCGCCGTTGCGCCCGGTTCAGCTGCGCGCCTCAGGCCCCGGCCGGTTCCAGGAGGCCGGTGTGCTGGTCCAGCAGGTCCACCAGCTGCGTGAACTGGGGCTTGCTGATGTAGGCGTCAGCGCCGACGGCGCGACACTTGCCGGCGATCTGCTCGTTGATCAGCGAGCTGAACATGATCACCGGCAGGTCCTCGGTCTGCTTCGTCTGCTTGACCCAGCGGCACAGCGCCAGCCCGTCCATGGCCGGCATTTCGATGTCGCTGATCAGCGCCGCCACGTGGTCGCTGACCGGTCGCCCGGCCGCGTCGGCGGCCGCCGTCAGCTTCAGCAGCTCGTCGTGGCACTCCCGCCCGTTGGCGAACGTCCGCAGCGAGGTGTAGCCGCCATTGCGCAGCTCGTCGGCGACGTGCTTGCGCAGCACGGCCGAGTCCTCGGCCAGCAGGATCGTGCGGCTGCCCCTCGCCCTGGTCAGGTCGCCCTCGGCGACCTCGGCCACCGAATGCTGGAACTGTCCGCGCGGCAGGATCTCCGTGACGATCTTCTCCATGTCCACCAGCAGGATCTCCCGGCCCTCGATCTGCAGCGAACCGGTGAACTTGCTGTCGGAGGAGCCCAGGTAGGGGCTCAGGGGCGTGATCGCCTCCCACGAGACGCGATGGATGCGGTGCACGCCGTCGACCAGGAACGCCGTCATGAGCTGGTTGAATTCCATCACCAGCACGAGCTTCGCCGCGTTGCCCTCGCCGGCCTGCGGCTTGCCGTCGGCGGTCTCGAGACGCCCGGTCGCCCCTTCGGCATCCATCTCCTTGCCCAGGTCGATCATCGTCAGGCAGTGGTCGCGAAACCGCAGCGTGCCGATGACCGAAGGGTGGGCCAGGTGGATGCGCGTGACGCGCCGGGGGTCGTACTGCTCGATGGCCTGGATCTTCAGGACATTGACGCCGAACGACTGGCCGCCCAGGACGAACTCCAGGACCTCGACCTCGTTCGTGCCGGATTCGAGCAGGATGCTGGCCTTGGCCATGGCACTTCCTTTCCGGTTGCGTGCCGGCGCGGTCCCGCGGGACCGCCGCTCCGGCGCGCCGGATTCAACCCACCAGGTTCAGCCGGTGCATGACGTCCTCGAGCAGGAAGCCTTCCTCGCCCGGCAGGTTCAGGAACTTGAAGCCCACCTTGTAGAAGGACGGGTTCCGGTCCTGGTTGCACCACACCGCGCGCGCTTCCACCGTGACGTCGGTCCGGTGATGCGCCATCACCGGCAGCGTGATCCGGATCTGGAACTGCCGGCCCGGCGTGATCTCGCTGTTGGTCACGAGCATCATGCCGTCGGCCGTGATGTCGACGACGCGGCCCATGACCCGGCCGGATTCCTCGTCTATGGCCTTCACGTTGTGCGGAGTGTTCTTCCGCGGGCGATGCCTGTTGTCAGCCATGCCGATCCCCGTCCTTTCGTTGACCCCGACCCCGGTGGTTTCGGCCGGCCGGCGGCCGACTTGAGGGCCCATCGCCCGCGCCGGGTGCCACTGGGCGCCGGTTGCCCCCGGCCCGGGCGGCGGCTATGATGCCGCGGCCGCCGGCCGGCGCCACGGGGGCGCCGGCGGCGCGGCGGGGGTGTCCATGACCGGCAGGCTCGCGTTCGCGGTGGATTCGGAGGTCGGCCGGCTGGAGGCCGTGATCGTGCACCGGCCGGGCCGCGAGATGGCCAACATGACGCCGGACGCGGTCGAGAAGGCCCTCTACAGCGACATCCTGAACCTGGCGGTCGCCGGGCAGGAGTACGACGAGTTCCTGGGCGTCCTGCGCCGTCGCGCCCGGGTCATGGAGGTGGGCGACCTCCTGGCCGACATCCTGGCCGACGAGGTCGCCCGCGAGCCGCTCGTGCGCCGGCTGTGCTCGGCCGAGGGCGTCGGCCCGATCGCCGACGAGCTCCTGGGCCTGGCCCCGGCCGACCTGGGGCGCCTGCTGGTCGAGGGCGTCCCCCTGCGCAAGGACAACCTGTCGCGCTTCCTCAGCCGCGAGCGCTACTCGCTGCCGCCCCTGCACAACTTCTTCTTCACGCGCGACAGCGGCATGGTCATCGGGCGCGAGGCCCTGGTCGGCTGCATGGCCAGCCCGGTGCGCGGGCGCGAGGCGCGGCTGATGGAAGCCGTCTTCCGCCACCACCCGGCCTTCGAGGCGCGGACGGTGAACCTCCGCCGTTACGGCGTGGACCTGGCCGGCGTCGCCATCGAGGGGGGCGACCTCCTGGTCGCCGCGCCCGGCGTGCTGGTGGTCGGCATGGGGGCGCGCACGACGCGCTTGGCGATCGACCTGCTCATCGAGCACTTCCGCCGCGCGGGTGTCGCGCAGCACATCCTCGTGCAGGAGCTGCCGCTGTCGCCGGAGTCGTTCATCCACCTGGACATGGTCTTCACGCTGCTGGATCGCGACGCCTGCCTGGCGTTCGAGCCCGTGGTCCTGCAGCGACATCATTACGACACGGTGCACATCCACATCGAGGGCGGGCGCGTCGTCTCCATCCGCGAGGAGGACAACCTGCCGGCGGCGCTCGCGGGCCTCGGCCTCGAGCTGGAGGTGCTGTCGTGCGGCGGGCGCGGCGACGAGTGGGTGCAGGAGCGCGAGCAGTGGCACAGCGGCGCCAACTTCTTCGCGCTGGGCCCCGGCCAGGTCATGGGCTACGGCCGCAACGAGGCCACCATCGGGGAACTGGCCCGGGCCGGGTTCACCGTCGTGCCGGCGGCCGCGGTGGCCGGCGGCGAGGTGGACCTGGACGGACTCGGGCGCTGCGTGGTCACGATCGGGGGGGCGGAACTGGCGCGGGGGGGCGGGGGCTGCCGCTGCATGACGATGCCGGTCCGTCGGGCTCCCCTGTGACGGCCGCGGGCCGCGCGGTCGCCGGCCGCCCCTGGCGGCGTCCCAGGTAGAGGGCCAGCCAGGTCCAGGCGCCCGCGCAGGGCACGGCGATCAGCGCGAGCGGCCCCAGTCCCAGCCCGGCCACCCCCAGCGCCTTGACCGTCCCGGCCCCGAGCAGGTCCCCGCCCCGGTAGATGAAGGTGTCGATGAAGCTCTTCGCCTTGTAGCGCACGTCGTCGTCCACGGTCGTGAACAGCGTCTCGCGCGCCGGCCTCGCCAGCGCGTAGTTCGCGGCGCGGCGGGCCACCTGGAACACGACCAGCGTCGCCAGCCCCGGCGCGGCAGCCAGCGCCGCGAAGCCGATCGCCGTTCCGGCGGGCATCAGCGCCAGCACGCGTCCGGTCCCCAGGCGGCGCAACAGGCGGCCTGTCAGCAGCAGCTCGCACGCCAGCGTCAGCAGGTTCGTCCACAGGTCGATGCTCGCGAAGAGGGCCGCCTTCCCCTCGCGCGACAGCGCCTGGGCGTCGACCACATGGGCCTGCTGGAAGTAGAGGAACGTCGAGGTCAGCGAGTAGAGGAACAGGTAGCCGGCCACCGCCAGCAGGTACGGTGACGTGAACGTCAGCGTGACCCCGGCCAGCACCCCGCGACCGCGGCCCGCCACCTCGGTCGGCGGCGGGTCGTCGCGGCGGTAGCCGGCGTGGTCGAAGCGGCGCGCCAGCCGGCCCACCACACGGACGCCCAGTTCCAGCAGCGCGGCGGAGATGACCATCAGCCAGGCGTGGCCGATGCGGCCGACCAGCGCGGCGGTCAGGCCGCTGCCCAGGATGGCGCCGGCGGTGCCGCCGATGGCCACCAGCCCGAACAGGCGGCGGCTGCGCCCGTACCCGAAGCCGTCGGCCATGAAGGACCAGAACAGCGACACGGCGAGCATGTTGAAGACGCTCAGCCACACGTAGAAGACGCGCCCGAGCACGACCACCTGGCCGTCGTCGCACAGCCGCCAGGCCAGCTGGAAGCCCAGCAGGTTGACGGCGAAGAAGCGGTAGACCAGGGGCAGGAACACCTCGCGCCGGTAGCGGCGCACCAGCCAGCCGAACGCCGGCGCCAGCGCGACGGTGCCCGCCAGGGTGCCCACGTACATTGTCGGCAGGTTCTCGACCCCGCCCGCCAGGCCCATCTCCTCGCGCAGGGGCCGCAGCAGGTAGTAGGAGCTGAGCACCAGGTAGAAGAGCAGCGCGGACTCGAGCGCGGGCGCGGTCTCGCCCGGCTGCAGGTCGAAGGTCTTCAGCAGGCGGCGGCGCAGCCGTTCCATGTCACCGGTCCGTGGGTGCGCGGGCTGGGGCTCCGGCGCGCGGCGGCGCCGGCCATCTACTACGACGCGCCGACCGGTTCGGTTGCGGCGTCGCGATCCAGCAGGCGCGCGGCGGCGGCGGCCAGGGCCGCGGCCAGGGCGTCCTGGCGCAGCGGCTTCGGCAGGTAGTCGTCCATGCCCGCCTCGAGGCAGCGCTCGCGATCACCCTCGAGCGCGTTGGCCGTCATGGCGATGATCACCACACGGTCGCCGCCCTCCAGGCGCCGCAGCCGGCGCGTCGCCTCGTAACCATCCATCACCGGCATCATGCAGTCCATCAGGATGATGTCGTGGCGGTCGCGCCGGAAGGCCGCCAGGGCCTCGCGCCCGTCGACGGCCGTCGCGGCCTCCAGGCCCAGCCGCGCCAGCTGGCCCAGGGCCACCTTGCGGTTGACGAGGTTGTCGTCCACCAGCAGCAGCGAGCGGCCCGCCAGGGCGGGCGCACCCGAGCGAGCCGCCGGGAGAGCCTCCGCGGGAGCCGCCGGCGCGGGCACGGCCGCAGCCGGTGCCAGCCGCTCGACCAGCTGGCCGAAGCGGACGGGCCAGGTCAGCGGCCGGACCGCAGGGGGCAGGGCCTTGGGCGCGTGCGCGTCGGTGCAGGCCAGGACGGTCGTGCCCGGCCCCGTCGCCAGGCGGGCGGCGGCGCCAATGTCGTCGGTGATCACCAGCGATCGTGGACCCGCGCCGCCGGTGCCCGTGGCCGCGACGGCGGCGGGGTCCGTTGCGAGCCGGCACCGCAGCCCGAGCGTCGCCAGGTGGGCTGCGATGGCGGCAGCCGTCGCGGGGCGCGCGACGGCGACGACGGCCTCGCCGTCCAGCCAGGCGGCTCGGGCGCGGGCAGTGGCGGCCGCGCGCGTGGTGCCGCCGTCCGCCGGGGCGACCTCGCGCAACGGCACCTCGAACCAGAACGTGGAACCGGCGCCGGGGCGGCTCGCCACGCCGATGGAGCCGCCCATCAGTTCGACAAGGCGCCGCGAGATGGCCAGGCCCAGTCCCGTGCCGCCGTACATCCGCGTGGTCGAGGTATCGACCTGCGTGAACGCCTCGAACAGGGTGTCCAGGCGATCGGCGCGGATGCCGATGCCGGTGTCGGCGACCTCGATCCGCAGCCGGGCACCGGCATCGCCGCCGCCGGCGCGGAAGCGGAGCGTGACCTCGCCCCTCTCGGTGAACTTCAGCGCGTTGCCGACCAGGTTGACCAGCACCTGGCGCAGGCGGGTCGGGTCGCCGTGCAGCAGGGACGGGACGGAGGGATCGACGACGGCCGCCAGTTCCAGCCCCTTTTCCCGGGCCTTCACCCCGAGCAGGTCCAGGACCGAGTCCGCCAGTTCGCGCGGGTCGCAGGCGATGTCCTCGAGGGAGAGGCGACCGGCCTCGATCTTCGAGACGTCCAGGATGTCGTTCAGCAGGGCCAGCAGGTTCTCGGCCGACGACTGGATGACCTGGGCGTATTCGCGCTGAAGCGCGTCCAGCCGCGTGTCGAGCAGCAGGCCGGTCATCCCGATGACGCCGTTCATCGGCGTGCGGATCTCGTGGCTCATCGTCGCCAGGAACGCGCTCTTGGCCGTGCTGGCCGCCTCGGCGGACAGGGCCATCTCGTTGGCGCGCATCGCGGCGCGCTCGAGGTCCAGCGCGGCCTCCTCGGCGGCTTCCTTGGCCAGCCGCAGCGCCTCGCCGTCCCGGGCCAGGCGCTCTCGGACCCCGGCCTCGCTGGCAGCGATCGCGCGCACCGAGCGCAGCACGCGCGCCGACAGCAGCGCGAACAGGACGGCCAGCCCGGCGCCGGCCGTGCCCATCGCCATCAGCAGTCGCAGGTTCTCGGCGGGGCGGCCGGAACCGGACGTGCGCAGCTGCAGCAGCAGGATCGCGCCGAGCAGCGCGCCGGCCAGGATGCCGGCCCCTGCCAGCAGGCGCACGCGCTTCTCGATGCCGGTCACGGGCGGGGGAGTGGGGACCAAGGGGCGACCTCGGGCTCGGGAATGGTCCGGGATACCGTTGGCGGATCCGGTCCTGCGGTTTCGGCCGCCGAAGTCCCGGCTTGAGCCTCGGAGATGCGCCGCGGGCAGGGTTGACAGCACCGGGGATTGCCACTAGAAGTGTCCGGGATGGCCATCTACCCACCCGCGAGGAGAGCCGCATGTCCCCGGTGCTCAAGCGCATCCATCACGTCGAGTTTGCCGTCGGCAACGCCAAACAGGCCGCTTTCTTCTACCGGCAGGCGTTCGGCTTCGACCAGGTCGCGTACCGCGGGCCGGAGACCGGCTGCCGGGAGCGCGCCTCGTACGTCCTGCGCCAGGCGGACATCTTCCTGGTGCTGACCTCGCCGCTGCGGCATGACGACCCGCTGTCGGTGTGGCTGATGCTGCACGGCGACGGCGTCTGCGACATCGCCTTCGAGGTGGACGACGCGGCGGCGACCTTCGCCGCGGCAACCTCCGCCGGCGCCGCGGCGCTGCGGGGCCCCGCCCGGCAGGCCGACGCGCTGGGCGAAGTCACGACCGCGGCCATCCGCACCTACGGCGAGGTCTCGCACACCTTCATCCAGCGCGGCGGGTACCGGGGTTTCCTGCCGGGGTTCGAGAAGCGCGAGATCAAGGGCCGGCCCACCGGATTGACCTGCATCGACCACATCGTCGGCAACGTCGAGGACCGGCAGATGGATCGCTGGGTGCAGTGGTACGACCGGACGCTTGGCCTGGGCCGCTTCGTCTCCTACGACGACAAGGACATCTCGACCGAGTTCTCCGCCCTGCGCAGCACCGTCGTGGCGTCACCGGACCGCGCCATCAAGTTCCCGATCAACGAGCCGGCCGACGGGCGCAAGAAGAGCCAGATCCAGGAGTACATCGACGCCAACCTCACGGCCGGCGTGCAGCACCTGGCCCTGAAGACCGACGACATCCTGGCATCCATCGCCGCCCTGCGCGCCAACGGCGTCGACTTCCTGCCCGTGCCCGCCGGCTACTACGAGCGGGTGTGGGACCGCGTGGGCGCCGTCAAGGAGGACCGCGAGCGGATCAAGGAACTGCGCATCCTCGTCGATCGCGACGACACGGGCTACCTGCTGCAGCTGTTCACGCGCCCGCTGCAGGACCGGCCGACGTTCTTCATCGAGATCATCCAGCGCTGCGGCAGCGAGAGCTTCGGCAAGGGCAACTTCAAGGCCCTCTTCGAGACGATCGAGCAGGAACAGGCCCTGCGCGGCAACCTCTAGGCCCCGCCCCGGGCGGCGCCGGCGCGGCCGGCCGCCGCCGGCCCGGGCGGGCGCGGAAGGACCAGCGATGCCCATCTACCACAAGCTGGGCCGGCTGCCGGCCAAGCGTCATGTCGCCTTCCGCAAGGACGACGGTTCGCTCTACTACGAGCACCTGATGGGCAACCGCGGCTTCACCGGCCTGCAGTCGCTGCTCTACACGCTGCGGCGGCCCACCACGGTCAAGGCGATCGAGCCGGCCTGGGTCTCCCCGCGCGAGGCCGAGCCCGACAGCAGCCTCCGGCTGCGGCACCTGCGCACGCACCGGCTGCCGGCGCCGGGCGGGAGCGCCGTGAGGGACCGGCAGCTGCTCGTGTTCAACGACGACGTGGCCCTGTCGCTGGTGCGCCCGGGTGCGGCCGACCCCTTCTTCTACCGCAACGCCCGCGCGGACGAGGTGGTGTACATCGCCCGCGGCGGCGGCAGGCTGGAGTCCCAGTTCGGGACGCTGTCCTGTCGCGAGGGCGACTACGTCGTCATCCCTCGCGCGATCATCCACCGCTTCGTTCCCGGGCCCGGCGAGCAGATCCACCTGGTGATCGAGAGCCGCGGCGATATCCGCACGCCCCGGCGCTACCGCAACGCCCACGGCCAGATGCTGGAGCACAGCCCGTTCTGCGAGCGCGACCTGCGCCTCCCGGACGAGTTGCCGGTCCATGACGAGCGCGGCGAGTTCGAGGTCATCACGCGCGTGGGGCAGACGTGCCACCGCGTGGTGATGGACCACCACCCGCTCGACACCGTCGGCTGGGACGGCTACTACTACCCGTGGGCGTTCAGCATCCACGACTTCGAGCCCATCGTCGGGCGCCTGCACCAGCCGCCCCCGGTCCACCAGACCTTCGAGGGCGACGGCTTCGTCATCTGCTCGTTCGTGCCGCGGCTCTACGACTTCCACCCCGAGGCCGTGCCCGCGCCGTACAACCACTCGAACGTGATGACCGACGAGGTCCTCTACTACTGCAACGACGAGTTCATGAGCCGCCGCGGCATCGAGTTCGGCTCGCTGACCCTGCACCCCGACGGCCTGCCGCACGGGCCGCAGCCCGGGCGCACGGAGGACTCGATCGGCGTCGCGCGCACGGACGAACTGGCGGTCATGATCGACACCTTCGCGCCGCTGCGCGTGGCCCGGCAGGCGCTGGCCTGCGAGGACGCGACGTACGGCGCTTCCTGGCTGGGGGAACCTTGAGCGTCAGCACCGGCGCCCGCGCCTTCCTGGCAGGGCTCATCGACTACGCGGGCCTGTTCCCGCCGGCGGCCCTGCCGCTGGACGAGGCCCTGGCCGAGTACGCGCGCCACCGCGCAGGTCCCGATGCCTGGATGCTGGGCCGCTTCATCGCGCCGGCGGCGCGGCTCGAGGCGCTGGCCGCGGCGCTGGCCGCCGAGCCGGCGCTCGGCGGTCGCGAGCCCTGGCACCTGGCGGTGCTGGTCGGCGGCGGGGCGGACCTGGCTGCGGCGCTGGCCGCCGTGCCGACGCAGGCGGAGGCCGTGGCCGCCTGCGAGCAGGCCGGCGTTCGCGGGCTCTCGGTCGAGGGGCTGGAGGCGCCGCTGCCGCCGGCGCCCGGCGCGGCGGCGCGACTGGCCGAGGCGCTGGCCGAGGAGGGCCTGGGCGGTCGCGACCTCTACCTGGAGGTGCCCGCCGCGGCCGGCATCGAGGGCACCCTGCAGGACATCACGACGGCGGCGCGGCGCCTGGCCGGCCCGCAGGCCGCCTTTCCCCGCATCGGCGTCAAGCTGCGCTGCGGCGGCCTGGCGCCCGAGGCGTTCCCCGACCCGGCACGCGTGGCGGCGCTGCTGGCGGGCTGCGCCCGCGAAGGCCTGCCCCTGAAGTTCACCGCCGGCCTGCACCACCCGGTGCGGCAGCGTGTCGAGACGCCGCCGGTGGTGATGCACGGATTCCTGAACGTGATCGGCGCCGCGCTGCTTGCCCGCGCGGGCCTGGCCGACCAGCCGCAGCTCGAGGCTTGCCTGCGAGAGACCGAGGCTGCAGCTTTCGCGCTGGACGGGGACGGCTTCGCCTGGCGGGACCTGCGCCTGCCGGCGCCGGCGCTGGCGGCGGCGCGCGAGGCGGGCGTGGCCGGCTTCGGCAGCTGTTCCTTCGACGAGCCGCGGCAGGACCTGGCCGCCCTCGGCATGCTTCCCTG
>JAYRFB010000216.1:0-18444 GCA_041908585.1 Candidatus Krumholzibacteriia bacterium | reverse complement strand
GTTGGGCGGCGAGCGATTGACGGCGCGCGATTGACCGAGCGCGGGGGCCGACGAGCGCGACAGCGGTGGCCGGGCGCCTGGCCCGCGCCCGACATCCCGACCGCTACGCGGCGGGCCTGTGGCGCAGCCCCGCCGCTTCCGTTCGTCCAGGCTCCGGCGCCGGCCGTGCCGGCGCGGCGGCACCTCAAGGCCGCGCGATCGCGCCGGCATCGCGCACCGGCAGGCGTCCGGATTCGCGCAGGCGTCGCGCGTGTTCCGCAAGCGTCAGGAACGGGCCGTCCCGCAGGATCCGCTCGAGCTTCACCGGCATGGAATCCTGCTTCCCCTGGCTGCGCAGGCGCATCAGCGGCGACAGCCGGGCGCCGGGCCGGAAGTCGTCCATCTCCCATGGGTGCAGGTAGACGATGGCCGGCACGCCCTGCGCGCGCGCGGCCGCCCGCAGGAACCGGAACGCGGTCCACGGCAGCAGGCGCAGGTAGCCGCCGCCCGAGAACGGTACGTTGACGCCCAGGCAGCGCCAGGTCGGCATGGGGATGACCACCAGGTCGTCCGCGCCGGCGCCGAGCCGGAACGGCGTGCGGGGCGACCGCGGCTGGCCGTAGCGCGGATGGCGCACCGGGAACAGCGAGCAGTCGTAGCGGAATCCCAGCTCCGCCAGGACCTGCAGGTAGTGGTGCACCGGCGGTGTCAGGCTGAAGCTGGGCGCCCGGTAGCCGGCCGGCCGCTCCACGCCGGCGCGGGCCAGGGCGGCCAGGGCGCGTTCGCCGTCGGCGCGGAACTCGTCGCGCGTCAGGTGGAAGACCTCCGGGTGGCCGTAGCTGTGGCAGCCGACCTCATGGCCGCGCCGGGCGATCTCGCGCACCAGGTCGGGAAACCGCTCGGCCGTCCAGCCGAGCACGAAGAACGTCGCCTTGACGCCGTGCCGGTCCAGCAGGTCCAGGCAGCGGGCGGTACCCCGCTCGACGCGGAGTTCCTGTCCTTCCCAGGTCGCCGGAGGCACGTGGTCCAGGTAGTTGTGACCGTGGAACCACTCCTCGACGTCGATGGTGATGATCGTCGGCGCGACGGCGGCTTGCGCGTTCATGCACCCTCCCGTGGCCGCGCCACGCAGGCGAACTGCAGCCAGCGCATGTCGGCGAACCGGCCGAGCGTCAGGAGGTTGGCCAGGCGGAATTTCAGCGAGCCCGTCGGATTGATGCCCTCGATCGAGGTCACTGCGAACCCCTCGTCCGCCAGCAGCCGAAGCAGGCTGCTGCGCGTGTAGAAGCGGAGGTGGGTGCGGTCGAGGATACCCTCGTCCACGTAATCCCAGCGGCCGCGCACGACCAGGTCCCAGACGTTGAAGAAGTAGCGGACGTTCGGCAGCGACGCCACCAGTGCCCCCCCGGGCCTCAGGACGCGACGCGCCTGCCTCAGCAGCGGCGCCGGCTCGGCCAGGTGCTCCAGGACGTCGTTCATCACCACGCAGTCGAAGCGGGCGTCCGGAAGCTCGGCCACGCGCACGACGGCATCCCCGACCAGGACCTGGTCCAGCGTCCCGCGCGCCAGGGCCGCCGCCTCCGGCATCAGCTCCACGCCCCAGATCTCCAGCCGGCGGTCCGGCCGCGCCGAGCGCAGCGTGGCGGCAAAGGCCCCGGCCCCGCAGCCGACGTCCAGCACCGCCTCGGCCCCTCCCGGGACGAACGGCACCATCTCGCGCCGCGGATGCCCGTAGTAGCCCGCGCTGCCCCCAGCCTCCATCGAACACCCCCGCGTGGCGACCGCCCGGCCAGCGCTCCGGCGCGGACATGGTCGAAGTGGCCAAGCCATGAAACGGCCCACTCATGAAGCGCCCAAGTTCGCGCCGCCCCGTCCCGGCCGCCACCAGGGACGATCAGGAGTGGACGCGCGGCCGGCGTCGCCGATAATCGACCCGACGCCGACGGCACCGCAACCGGAAAGGGCACCATGGACACCGACTTCTATCCCGACGGGCGACTGGCTCCCTGCGCCCTGGCCGAGGGCCTGTTCACCGGACGCACGCCCGGCGGCCTGCGCGTGGTCGTGCGCCGGGACGCGCGCAGTCCGGTCGCCGTCTGCAACGTGTGGGTCCGCGCGGGTTCGAACCGCGAGCCCGAGTCGCTGCGGGGCTGGTCCCATGGCATCGAGCACATGCTCTTCAAGGGCACTCACCGGCGCGGGGAACGCGACTTCGCCCTCGAGGTCGCGGCCGCCGGCGGCTCCACCAACGCCGGCACCGGCTACGAGACGACGAACTACCACATCACGGTGCCGGCCGCGCGGCTGCCCGTGGCGATCGACATCCTGGGCGACGCCCTCCTGTGCTCGCGCTTCGAGGAAGCCGCTCTCGACGCCGAGCGCCAGGTCCTGGTCCACGAGAACCACATGTACGACGACATCCCGTTCGGCTTCGGCGTGACCTGGCGCTGGGCCCTGGAGCTGGCGTTCGACCGCAGCCCGTACCGGCACCCGATCGGGGGGCGCGACGAGAACCTGCTGGCCTGCCCGCGCGCATCGATCCTCGGTTACTGGCGCTCTGCCTACCGCCCGCAGAACATGGTCGCGGTCGTCGTCGGCGATGTGGACCCGGACGACGCCTTCGCGCGGCTGGACGCCGCCTTCGCCGCCGGCGGGAACACCGCGCCGGTCGAGGCGGACCAGGCGACGGCCATCGTCGCCGCCCCGCCTGTCGAACCCCGCCGTGACGGGCTGCGCCTGCGCCTGGAGCGCGGCGACCTGGCGAAGGCCTACGCGAAGTTCGCCTTCCCGGCGCCCGGCGAGGCCTCCGGGCTGGACCCGGTCCTGGCGGTGTGCCAGCGCGTGCTCAACGACGGGCGCAGCTCGCGGCTTTACCGGAGGCTCCAGGAGGACCTGAAGCTGGTCGACGAGTTCACGGTCATGACGGAGACCGGACCGCGCGAGGGTGTCGTGCTCGTGGACCTCGAGACGTCGACGGACCGGCTGGCGGCCGCGGTGCGCGAGTGCGCGCGCATCCTCGGCGACCTGTCCCGGGGGCCGGAAGGCGGCGGCTGCTCGCCGGACGAGCTGGCCCGCGCCGCGCGGCGCACTGCGCGCTCGCACCTGTTCGGTCTGGAGACCGTGCAGGGCCAGGCCGCCTCGCTCGGCCACCATGCGCTCGAGGACGACCTGGCCGGGGCCTTCGCGTTTCCCGCGCGCGTGGCCGCGGTGACGACCGGCGATGTGGCTGCGTATGCCGCGGAGGTCTTCCGGCCCGGCAACCTGGCCCTGGTGCTCTACGTGCCCCGCGATGCCGACCTGGCCGCGGCCGGCCTGCCCGCTGATGAGGCGGGCCTGGCCGCGCTGCTGGCGGGTGTCCTGCCGGAGCCCGCCGCGCCGATGCCGGCGCCAGCTGCCAGCCCCCGACCGGCACCTGCGACCGGCGCCGCCGCCGCGAAGCGGCGCGCGGCTCCCGCAGAGTTCGTCTCCGGCCGCCTGGGCGACGGCAGCACCTTCCACTGCCGGGTCGACCGCGCCTTGCCGGTCGTTGCGCTGGCCGTCGCCGTGCAGGGCGGCGCCGCCGGCGAGACGGAGGCCGACGCGGGCCTGGGCGCGCTGGCCCACCAGGCGCTGCTGCGCGGGGCGGGGCCCCATGCCGCGGCCGAGTACAGCCGCCTGGTCGAGGACGAGGGCGCTTCGCTGTCGCCGATGGTCGACCGCGACTTCGGCGGCCTGTTCCTGACCGCGCTGGCCGATCGCCTGGATCCGGCCCTCGACCGCCTCGCCGAGGCAATCCTCGAGCCGCGGTTCGATCCCGCCGAGATCGAGCAGGAGCGCCGGCTCGCCCTGCAGGAGCTGGCCGCCATCCATGACAACCCGCTCCAGACGGCAATGCTGCGGCTGCGCGCGCGACTGTACGGTGACCACCCCTACGGCCGCGCCCTCCAGGGCACGGACGCCAGCCTGGCGGCGATCACTCCCGACCAGGTCGTGGCCCGCCACCGCTCGACCTGGTCAGCCGGCCGGCTTCAGTTCACGGCCTCCGGCGACCTCGACCCCGATCGCCTGCGGGAGGCCTGCGAGCGGCTGGTCGCCCGCCTGCCGGCAGCGGTGCCGGCACCCCCGCCGCCGGGGCCGATGCAACCGGCCACCACCGCCGGCCCCGATCGCCTGGTGCGGGCGCAGAACCAGGCGGTCGTCCTGCTGGGCTGGCCGGGACCGCGGTCCGAGGGTGACGACCGCGTCCCGCTCATGCTGCTGCGGCAGGTCATGGGCGGGCAGAGCGGCCGACTGTTCGAGCAGCTGCGCAACCGCCGTTCCCTCTGCTACAACGCCGGGCTGGTGTCGACCGCGGGCTTCGGGCAGGGACTGGTCGTCGGCTATGTCCTGACGGCGCCGGCAACGGCCGAGGACGCCCGGGCCGCCCTGCTGACCGAACTGCTTCTCGTGGCCCGGGAGCCCGTGCCGGCGGACGAATGGGAGCGCGCCCGTACGGAGCTGCTGGGCTCGCTGCTCATCGGCAGCCAGGCCAACACGGCCCGGGTGGCACGAGCCCAGCGCGACGTGATGTACGGTCGCGACGCCAACGACCTCGCTGGGCTGGTCGAGCGCATCGGTGCCTGCGCGCCGGACGATGTGCTCGCGGCGGCGGCCCGCTACCTGCGCCCGGAATCCGCGGTTGCGGTGACGCTCGGACCGGAGTGATGACCGGCGGACCCGGCGGCACTAAACGAGCGGTCCCGCCGTCGGGCGGGACCGCTCCGTCTTCAGGATCGCGGATCCGGGCTCCGGACCGCGTCGCCGCTCAGCGGTAGACGCTGTAGCGGTCCGGCGCATCCGACATGTCGATGAGCACCGTGGGACGGCTGAAGCTGGCGCGGTGCCGCACGCCGTCCGGGACCAGGTACTGATCGCCCGCCTGGTACAGGTTCGTCTGGCCGTCGATCTCGATGGTCATCTCGCCCGCGATCACGATCCCGCGCTGCTCGCAGTGCGAATGGTCGGGAAAGCTCACGCCTTCATCGAAGGCGAAGAAGACGATCTGCTTCTGGTCATCCTGCAGGCAGTAGCCCGTGGCGCCGGAGACCGGCAGCTCGACCAGGGGCAGGGAGCGGATGGCTTCCGGGAGAAGATCTCGCGCCTGGCGCGTCCGGGCAGGTTCCATGCTCGGCCTCCTTGGGGTTCGTCCTTGTCGTGGCCGGACCGCCCGCGGCCAGGGCGGGCCGGTTGAAGCCATGTTACCACAGGCGTCAGGGGCCGCAAGCGCGCGGCAGCCTGCTTCCGGATTCAGGCGCCGGGCGCGTAGTCGGACCCGCGCAGGGGCAGCGGCGGGGCGGCAGCCACGCGCGCGGCCAGCTCGACGCGCCCGACCAGGCAATCGTGGTCGCCGGTCGCGAAGCGCCCCTCGATCGCGCAGAGGAAGCGCGCCGCGCAGTGGCGGAGGGCCGGCACGCCCGGGCCCAGAAGGTCGTGCTCCACCAGGGCCCACTTGTCCACGTCACGCCGCGAGCGCAGCCCGAACAGGCGCGCCTCGGCGACCTGGCCCTCGGCCAGCAGCGAGACCGTGATGTGCGTGGCGGCACGCTGCAACTGCCAGGTGTAGCGCTCGCGGCCGATCGCCACGAGCAGCAGCGGCGGTTCCTGCGAGACCCGCGTCAGCCAGGCCGCTGTCAGCCCACCCATGATGCCGGCGCTGGCCACACCGACCACCGCGACCGGACCCGGGATGAGCCGGAGGATGTCGTCGCGCTCGGCTGGCCCGCTGCTCATGGCGCGCCCCTGTTCAGCCGG
Source organism: Candidatus Krumholzibacteriia bacterium (assembly GCA_041908585.1). Classification (GTDB taxonomy): domain Bacteria; phylum Krumholzibacteriota; class Krumholzibacteriia; order LZORAL124-64-63; family LZORAL124-64-63; genus CAINDZ01. The sequence goes on along the minus strand of JAYRFB010000216.1, from coordinate 12,696 downwards.
CCAGGGCGAACTCGGCCAGCACGGGATAGTGGTCGGACGGCAACGCCGCCTCGCGATGCTCCATGTCCCGGTAATCCACGCGATCGACCGCGCGCACGGTCAGGCGCGGCCGGTAGAACACGTAGTCGATGCGCCGCGGCCCGAGCAGGCGGTGCCCGACACGGTCGCGCAGGCCGAGTCCGCGGAACGTCGCCGCGTGCGCCCCGGCCGTCGCCGCGTCGCGCCCGGACTCGGCCCAGGCGTCGTACAGCCGTTCCTGCCCGTCGGACTCGGCGACCATGGCCCGGATCTCGCGCGAGTGCGCACCGGCGTTGAAGTCGCCCGTCAGGAAGACCGGCACGTGCGGGCCCAGCTCGCGCACCTTGCGGTCGACGTATTCGCGGAGCTGGCGCGCGCTGCGCTGCCGGTGCCAGCGATTGATCGCCTCGAGGTGCGTCGTGCCGAACACGAAGCGCTTCCCGCCCGCCAGTTCGAAGGTGTGCCAGGTGACCAGCCGCGGGCGCGTGCCGAGGTGGTATTGCGAGGCGGGCACTTCCGGCGTGGGCGACAGCCACATCACGTCGCCGGCCCGCTCGCCGGTCACCGGCCGCACCCGGTCCCGGCGGTAGAAGATGGCGCAGTACCAGTTGCCCTCGTCGCCGGCGCGGTCCGGGCCCAGGTTCCCCTCACCCACGAACGCATAGTCCGGCAGCAGCGCCGCCAGTTCCTGGAGCTGCTGGTAGTTCGCCTCCTGGGTGCCCACGACATCGGGCTGCATGCGCTCGAAGATGCGGGCGATATTGCGCTTGCGCAGGCGCCAGGGATGGCTCCGTCGCTTCTTCGTCGCGGTCAGGAGGTTGAAGGTCATCACGCGCAACACGTTGTCCGACAAGGTGTTGTACTCCATCTGGCTGGGGTCGTGCCGGGCGCTGCACGCCGGGGCGGCGGCGGATCCGGCGTCCGCACGCGTGCGCCCTGCACGGGGCGGGTGGCGGACCGATGTTCCTCGCAAATCCCGTTCCGGTCGGTTGGTTCCGGCGGGGGGGCGTTCGGGGGTCCTGACAATATATGCGGATCCGGCGGGCGATCAACCGAACAGCCCCAGCTGCGGGGGCGAAGCGGGCAGGTCCAGCGCCTTGAGGACGAGCCCGACCCAGGCGTCCCGGTTCCCCCGGGGCAGGGCCAGGCTGGGCACCGCGAACTCCGCCAGGAGCTCGTCGAGCGTGCGATCGATCGCCAGCTGGAAGTCCACCGAGGTGTCCCGAGTCCCGTCGAAGCTCGGCGGTGCGACGACCGGCACCTTGACGAGCAGGCCGTAGGTGGCCAGCCAGTGCCGGATGAACGGCTCGAGCTCGGGCCGGCGCCCGGCCGCATGCACCATGTACGCGTAGTTGTCGAGCACGGCCCGGTCGCAGACGATCATGTCGTACGATCCGGCGAGCTCGATCTCGCGCGCCACCTGCGAATGGAGGATCCAGTTCTGCGCATCGTGGGTCGTGTCGCGGTTGATCGGCAGCGGGCACGCGCGCGCGACCTCCTTGACGAGGTCGACGCTGAGGTCCAGCCGCTTGAGGGCGGCGGCCAGCTCGAAGCAGAGCGTGGTCTTGCCCACGCCGTGGGTGCCGATGAACGCGATCTTCATGGCGACCACATTATCGTCCGGCGGGCCGGCTGTCCACCGGCCGCGCCAGGGTCCCGGCTCCCTTCGCGAAATGCTTGTCCCCGCGGGCACCCAGCGGCTATCTTCGCGCGCGCCCGGCAGGACCGGGCGCCGGTGGGGACCGGCATCGCAACGGAGGGCACATGGCGCAGGGACGCGGCAACGACGACTGGCGCGAGGCCCACGGCGGGTTTCGCGGCAGCCACCTTCTCCTGGCCGGTTCCGGCCTGCTGGCCGGCGGGGCGTTGCTGTCGCTGGCGGGCGCTGCCGGCAGCGACGGCCTGGTCGAGGCCGGCTGGCTGGCCTACCTGCTGGGACTCGGCGTGACCGGCCTGGGCTTCGGCTGGTCGGCCATTGCCGGCATCCTGCCTCGGATCGCGCTGGCGGCCGCCGTGCTCCATGTCGCGCAGTCCGCCTACCTTCTCGTCATCCTCTATGGGCGCCTGGATCCGCCGGTCTCGCCGGTGGCCGTCACCGTCGGTCGCCTGGCCGCGGTGCTCGCCTTCGTGGCGATCGGTGCGCCGCGCCTGGGCCGGCCTGTCGCCTGGGCGCTGGGCGGCACGACGGGGCTCGCCCTGGCCCGCACGCTGGCCCGCGCAATGCGTCCGGACCTGGACGGCGGACCCGTGCTCGACGCGACGATCCTGCTGGTGCTCGGCACCGCGCTGGCGGCCACCGGCCGGCGGCTGCGCGCGCTGGAGGACGCCTGGGCCCGCGAACACAATCCGGGCCGGCGCTCGGACTTCTCCGAGTTCAACAACCCGCAGCACGACTGGAACCGGCCTAGCGGAAGCGGTCGCGGCTGACGACCTCCGCCAGAGGCAGCTGCCCGCCGCGCGCGCGCGCCGGCTCGAGCGCCCTGCCCACCGCCACGGCCATGACGATGTCGTGGTCGGGAGGCAGCGCGATGATCCGCGCGACCGCCGCGAAGTCGAAGCCGATCATCGGGCACGTGTCGTAGCCCATGGCCTTGGCCGCCAGCATGATGGTCTGGGCCGCCATGCCGCCCGAGCGGAGGTTCTCGTCGCGCCGCAGGGTCTCGTCCGGCCCGTAGGCGGACTCGATCGCCGGCAGTATGTACGAGCGCGCGCCCTCGGGCGCGTTGACCCAGTAGCGGGCCGGGTCGCGGCGGTACGCCTCGCGATCCCCGCAGACGATCACCAGCAGCGAGCAGTCGGTGTACTGCGCCTGGTTCCAGCCCGCTCGCCGGATCTCGGCCTTGACCCCCGCATCGGTGACGGCCACGAAGCGCCAGTTCTGGATGTTGAACGAGGTCGGCGAGAGGATCGCCGCCCCGAGCAGGCGCTCGATCTCGTCCTCGCCCATCCGGTGCTCCGGGTCGAATTTCTTGATCGACCGCCGGGCGGTGATCGCGCTGAACACGTCCATGGTCCTCCCCTGACGCGGCCGGTCGCCGACCGGCGCGTGTGTGATCCGGCCGCCGCCTGGCGGCACCACCCCCGCCCTACCAGTACTTCTCGACGTGGATCTGCCCCGGCTGGTCCTTCGTGTGCTCGCGGAAGCCCGCGGCGCCCAGGACCTCCATCATGCCCTCGATCATCCGCGGCCCCCCGCACAGCAGCACGTGGCAGCGTGCAGGATCGGGCTGGCGACCCCAGATCTGGCCGATGAGGCCGCGTTCCCAGATGTCCTGCACGTACCCGACATGGCCATGCCAGCGGGTCAGCTCCTCGTCGGGCCGGCTGATCACCGGGATGTAGTGGAACGTCGGGCAGAAGCGCTGCATCGCCGTCAGTTCGCCGCGATAGCCCAGGTCCCAGGTGTGGCGGGCGCCGAGCACGACGGTCGTGCGCGCCTCGAGGTGGCAGGTGATCTCGCTGCGCAGCATGCTCATGTAGGGGGCCAGGCCGGTGCCGGTGGCCACGAGCACCAGGTCGCTCCCGGCAGGCACCTGGTCCAGCGTGAACGTGCCGCTGAACTTGCGGCCCAGGTGCAGGCGGTCGCCCGGCGCCAGCGCGAACAGGCGCGGCGTCAGGCGCCCCGAGTGGACGAGCGTGACGTAGAACTCGAGATAGCCCTTTTCCAGCGACGAGGAGGCGATCGAGTAGGCGCGCCGGATGAGGCGGTCGGGTGTGGCCGTCGGCTCCTCGGGATCGCAGAGCGCGACGCGCGGCGCGCTCTCGGGCAGGCCCAGCACCGCGAACTGGCCCGCGGCGAAGTCCGGAAGCTCCCAGCCGTCGGGGCTCACGCGCAGGATCACCAGGCCGGGCGCCACCTCGATGCGCTGCGTCACGATCGCGTTGAGCTGCGGGTGCGGTCCGGGGACGGCCGTGGCGCCGACCGGCATGTCGCGGGGGGTGGTCATCTGGACGGGTCCTTGCGCTGGTGCCGGGAGACGGGCTCGTGCTGACGACCGGCGCCGCGCGCCCCGGCGCGGCGCGGCACGGCGCACATGGTCGGGGCGAAAGACCCGGGACGCAAGGGGAGTTCGCGCCCGATCCGCGCGGGCGCCGGCCGCGTCCACGGCATATATTTGCCGGGAAACCCGCCGACAAGACAGAGCCGGGCCGGCGCCCGGCGGAGGTGCAGATGTCCCGACAAGCCCTTCCCTCGGTCAGGCTCGATCAGCAGCCCGGCCGCGACGCCGACGACAAGCGCGCCGAGATCCTCGCCTGCTTCCGCGACTCGTGGGAGACCTACGAGCGGCTGTTCGAGCTGCTGGCCGTCGACGAGGCATACTATCGCCGGGCGGATCCGTTGCGTCACCCGCTCATCTTCTACCTTGGCCACACCGCGGTCTTCTTCGTGAACAAGCTGCTGCTGGCCGGGCTGGTCGACCGGCGGGTCAACGCGCGGTTCGAGTCGATCTTCGCCGTCGGGGTCGACGAGATGAGCTGGGACGACCTCGACGACCGCCTGTACGACTGGCCGCCGGTGGCGGCGGTGCGCGCCTACCGCGACCAGGTGCGCCAGGTCGTCGAGTCCGTCATCGCGCACGCGCCGGTGCCGTCGCCGATCGGATGGGACGATGCGCTGTGGACCATCCTCATGGGCATCGAGCACGAGCGCATCCACCTCGAGACCAGCTCCGTGCTCATCCGCCAGCTGCCCCTGGAGCTGGTCCGCCCGCGCCCGGACTGGCCTCCGTGTCCGGATCGCGGACCCGCGCCCGCGCCGGGCTGGACGGACATCCCCGGCGGCCACGTGAGCCTGGGCAAGCCGCGCGACCACGTGCTGTACGGCTGGGACAACGAGTACGGTCGCCTCGACGTGCCGGTGGCGCCCTTCCGCGCGGGCTCGCTGCTGGTCAGCAACGACGAGTTCCGCACGTTCATGGACGACGGCGGCTACGCGACCGCGCGCTGGTGGACGGACGAGGGCTGGGCGTGGCGCGGCTACCGCCAGGCGGCGCACCCGCTCTTCTGGGTGCCGCGCGCCGACGGCGGCTGGAATCTCCGCTGCCTGGCTGAGGAGATCCCGCTGCCGGGGAACTGGCCGGTGGAGGTGAACCAGCTCGAGGCGAAGGCCTTCTGCAACTGGAAGGCGGCGCGCGACGGGCGGCCGATCCGCCTGCCGACAGAGGCCGAATGGTACCGCCTGCTGGACGTGAGCGGCCTGCCCGACCAGCCGGACCGCACGGCGCCGCCCGGCAATATCGAGCTGGCGGGCTGGGCCTCCTCCACGCCGGTGGACGCGCACATGACGGCCGGCCTGGGCGACGTGCTCGGCAACGTCTGGCAATGGACCGAGACGCCGATCGCCGGCTTTCCGGGCTTCCGCGTGCACCCGCTCTACGACGACTTCTCGACGCCGACCTTCGACGGGAAGCACAACCTGATCAAGGGCGGCAGCTGGATTTCCACCGGCAACGAAGCCACGCGGCACAGCCGCTACGCGTTCCGCCGCCACTTCTTCCAGCACGCGGGGTTCCGCTACGTGGATTCCGAGCAGGCTGTCGAGGTGCACCAGGACGTCTACGAGACCGACGAGCTGGTGGCCCAGTACTGCGAGTTCCACTACGGGCAGGAGCGCTTCGGCGTGCCGAACTTCGCGGTGCGCTGCGCCGAGATCTGCAGGGAGCTGGCGGGCGGTCGCACGATCGAGCGCGCGCTGGACCTCGGCTGCGCCACGGGCCGGGCCAGCTTCGAGCTGGCGAGGTTCTGCGCCCACGTGTCGGGCATCGACTTCTCGGCCCGCTTCATCCGCGTCTGCCACCAGCTGCAGGAGCGCGGCAGCATCCGCTACGCGATCCCCGACGAGGGCGAGCTGGTCTCCTACCACGAGCGGACGCTGGCCGAGCTGGGCCTGGCCGCGACGGCCGATCGCGTCGAGTTCCGCCAGGGCGACGCCCACAACCTGAAGCCGCAGCTGCGCGACTTCGACCTGGTGCTGGCGGCCAACCTCATCGACCGTCTCTACGACCCGGCGCGGTTCCTGGCCGACATCGGGCAGCGCGTCCGCAGCGGGGGGCTGCTGGTGATCCTGTCGCCGTACACCTGGCTGGACGAGTTCACGCCGCGGGACAAGTGGCTGGGCGGCCGCAAGGTCGACGGCGAGAGCGTCACGACGCTGGCGGCCCTGCACGCGGCCCTGGCGGGCGCGTTCGACCCGATCGGACAGCCGCGCGACGTGCCGATGGTGATCCGCGAGACGCGGCGCAAGCACCAGCACACGCTGAGCGAACTGACGGTCTGGCGCCGTCGCTGAGCAGGACGCGAGGGCCCTACGAGGGCCGGCGCGACGGTCCCAGGCGCCGGAACAGGCGGCCGAGGAAGACGTTCAGCGCGTGGTCGCGCGGCAGGTTCGGCAGCACGGCGCCGCGCCGGGGATCCTGGCGCTCGACGGCCGTCCGCAGGGCCGGGTCGCCGCCGGCCAGCGCCTTCGCGCGGGCGAACTCGCGGAAGGCCTGCGCCCGGTCGCCCTTCTGCACCAGGACGCGTCCCAGCGCGTAGCGCGCGCAGGCATCGTTCGGTGACTGGGCGAGGACGCCGCGCGCCAGCTTCTCGGCCGTGGCGAGCTTCCCGCGCTCGGTGACCAGGCAGATGGCCAGGAGCGACCGGCAGCGGGCGTCGGCGGGCGCCTTGGCCAGCGCCAGGCGCAGGGTCAGCTCCGCATCGCGGACGTTGCCCTCCTCCAGCTGCCTGCCGGCGCGCAGTGCCCATTCCAGGACCTGCTGGCGGTCGGCGCTCTCGCGGTATTCGGTCGACGTGGTCGACGCCTGCTCGGACCAGCGCGAAATGGGGCTCATGGGCGGTGGCGGGCGGGTTCGGGGATCGCGTCGCGGTCCCGCGTCGTCTCGCCGTCCTTTCCACCCCTAAGTTCGGCAGAATCGCTCCGGGATTGAGCGACACCGCGCCGCAGCGCTCAACCATTTTCTAAAGATATCCCATACAAATCCCTGCTCGACAAGTATTTACGGCCCGCGTGGGGCGATGCTAGAGTCGGGGTCCACCTCCTCGCCCGGGAGCCGAGACGTGAAGCCTCCGTACGGACTGCCCCGCATCTGGGGGCCCTACCAGCAGCTCGTGGTCCGGTTCGACCCCGAACTCCACGCGTTGTGGTACCGGCTGCGGCCTCGCGGGCGCCCCTGCTTCAACCTGGACCTGCTGGACGAGCTGCGACGCTTCCAGCATCGCGTCGAGCAGGTCAACCTGGGTCCGGGCACCGACGGCGAGGTGCTGCCCATCCGCTACATGGTGCTCGGCAGCACGGTGCCGGGGGTCTTCAACCTGGGCGGCGACCTCCAGCTCTTCGCCGAGATGATCCGGCAGTCGGACCGCGAGGGCCTGTTCCGCTACGCGAAGGCCTGCATCGACGTCCTGTACCCCAACTGCGTCAGCTTCGAGCAGCCCATGACCACGATCACGCTGGTGCAGGGCGATGCGCTGGGCGGCGGCTTCGAGGCCGCCATCTCCAGCAACGTGGTGATCGCCGAGGAGGGCGCGAAGTTCGGCCTGCCGGAAGTGCTGTTCAACCTGATCCCCGGCATGGGCGCGTACAGCTTCCTGATCCGCCGCCTGAGCCCGGACATCGCCGAGCGCATCATCATGAGCGGGGAGCTGATGACGGCCCGGCGGATGGCCGAGCTGGGGCTGGTCGACATCGTCGTACCCGACGGCCAGGGCGAGCACGCCGTGGAACACTTCATCCGTCGCCACCAGAAGCGCGGCAATGCCCACAACGCGATGAACCGCGTGCGGCAGGTGATCAACCCGGTGACGTACGAGGAACTCATCACCATCACGAAGATCTGGGTGGACACCGCGCTGAGGCTGCACGAGCGCGACCTGCGGATGATCGAGCACCTGGTGGCGGCGCAGAACCGGCGGCTGCAGGCGCAGGCGCCGCCCCGGCAGGCGATGGAGGGGCAGGCCTAGCCCGGCCCGGCAGGATCGAGGGGGCCGGCAGCTGGGCCCACGACGAACCGCCTCAGGCCGTCTGCCGGGCGCGAAGGCCCAGGCGCTCGATGGCTGCGACGACGTCGGCGATCCGCAGCGGCTTGGGCAGGTGGTGGTCCATGCCGGCGTCGAGGCACTGCTGGATGTCGGCGCGCGTGGCCTCGGCCGTCACCGCCAGGATGGGGATGCGGGCGACGGCGTCGCCGCGGGCGCGGATCCGAGAGGCCGCCTCGTAGCCGTTCATCACCGGCATCCGGATGTCCATCAGCACCAGGTCGTAGTCCCCGCGGTCGACCATCCGCACGGCTTCCTCGCCGTTCTCGGCGATGTCCACGCTGATGCCGATGCGACGGGCCAGGTTCCGCACCACGACCTGGTTGAACTTGTTGTCCTCGGCGACGAGCGCCTTCAGCCCGAAGTCCGGCAGCTGGGCCGGTTCGGCTGCGGGCGCCACCGACGGCTGCTCGGTGCGCGGCAGGCGCAGCAGGACCGTGAACGTCGAGCCCTTGCCCTCGGCCGACTTCACCGTGATGTCGCCGCCCATCATCCGCGCCAGCCGGCGGCTGATCGCCAGGCCCAGCCCGGTGCCGCCGTAGCGACGCGTGGTCGAGTTGTCGGCCTGCTCGAACTGCCGGAAGATGGCGCCCAGGCGGTCCGCAGGGATGCCGATGCCGCTGTCCCTGACGCGCAGCTCCAGGTTGCAGCCGCCGGCGAACTCGCCCTGGCGGCAGGACACGCGGACGCCGCCGCGCTGCGTGAACTTGACGGCGTTGCCGACCAGGTTGAGCACGATCTGCCGCAGCCGCGTCGGGTCGGCCAGGTACCAGCCGCGGGCCGACGCCTCCACCTCGAACTCCAGGTCGATGCCCTGCTGCTCGGCGGCCGTCCGCATCAGCGCCTGGATGTCGCCCAGGACCTGCTCGACGTCCACGGGCACGGACTCGAGCGCGAGCGTGTTCGAGGTGATCTTCGAGTAGTCCAGGATGTCGTTGATGATGTTCAGCAGCGATTCCACCGACCGCGTGATGATGTGCAGGTGCTCCCGCTGCCGCGCGTCCAGTTCCGAGGCCGCCAGCACCTCGGCCATGCCGAGGATGCCGTTCATCGGCGTGCGGATCTCGTGGCTCATCGTGGCCAGGAACTGGTCCTTGGCCTTGTCGGCCAGTCGCGACTGCGCCAGCTCGATCTTCAGCTCGGAGACCTGGCGCAGCCGCCGCAGCACTCCGAGGAAGAACACCGGCAGCACGATGATGCCCACGAACAGGCCGATGCCCACGTTCAGGTGCGTGCTCCAGTATTCGTCCCACATCAGCAGCGAGCCGAAGCCCAGGCTGCCGGCCACGATCCCCACCTTGAGGTAGCGCTCGCCGAAGCGGATGCCGTTGCCGATGATCACCCACAGGATGATGGGATAGAACGAGGCGACCTTGGCCCCGCCAAGGTGCATGAAGAAGGTCATGATCCCGAGGTCGGCCAGCAGCGTCACGTAGCGCCGGCGCGGCCAGCGGCCGGGGTGGCGCTTGACCATCACGTACCAGACGGTCGAGAAGACCAGGTAGTTGATGATCGTGGCCAGGCCCTGGATGAGGGTCACGCTCTGGTCGAGCCCCTGCTTCAGGCCGATGCCGGTGAACACGAGGAACGAGATCAGGCAGATCGCGACGCGGGCGCGGCTCTGCGCAGCCTCCTCGTCGATCGTGATGTCGCGGGGCTCGGACGGGGACACCATCACGACCTCGTCGTTCCGGGGCTCGGGGACACCATTGCCTGCGGTGTGGTTTCGGCACGGGAACTACCCGGCTTGAACCCAATCAACGGCTAGGTCGTTGGAAGACAACGATCAAGCTAAGTGTTTTCTTCAAAGGCAGGAATTGTCAGGTATCGTCAGGACGGTGCCCGGCGCAGCGGCCAGCTCGACCTCCCCGCGCAGCACCACGCCCCGGCCGAACCGCACGTCGCCGCGCACGGCCAGCCGCCGGCAGCCGACCAGGGAGGGCGGCCCGGCCGGGAAGCGGCGCTCGAGGTCGTCGACGAACCGGACGTGGGCCGGGTCGAGCTCGACCACGGGCGGGGGCAGGGTCAGCGCCGGGTTCGGCACGACGTGCCCGTCCGCCTCGAGCACGTAGCAGTCCGAGCGGACCACCAGCAGGTCGCTGGTGTGCTTGATCGGCGCGAACCGCGACCGGGGCACGCGCAGGGCGGCGGCCCCCGGGAACAGCGAGATGGCCGCCCCCATCGCCGTCTCCAGCTGGTACACGGCCGGCGAGCCGGCGTCGCGCGGGTCCAGCGTCTTGCGGTTGCGGATCATGGGCAGTCCGAGGATGCCGTCCTGCCGCCGCAGCACCTCGTCCAGCGCGGCCAGGTCCAGCCAGAGGGTGTTCGTGTTGAAGTAGCGGTGGCGGTCGATGTCCTGGAACGCGGCCTCGTCCTCGGGCGGGCACTGCGCCAGCTCGCGCAGGAGCAGGCGGCCGTAGCGGTCGCGGGCCAGGTGGCCGCCCTTGCGGTCGGCGGGCGTGCGGTCGGCCACTTCCATCACCAGCGGCGCGCCGCAGCTGGCGACGTGCCCGAGGATGACCGGGTCGATGGTGGCGCCGAGGTTGTCGGCGTTGGAGACGAACGCCCAGCGGAAGCCCGCGGCCAGCAGGCGCGCGAGCGTCCCGCTGGTCTGCAGCGCGGTGTAGAGGTCGCCGTGTCCCGGCGGGCACCAGGCCAGGGACGGGTCCCGCGGCCAGTCGGCCGGCCGCAGCCCCTCGACGAGCACCTTCGGCACCTTGTGCTGCAGGAAGTCCGGCGGCAGTCCGCGGTCGGGCAGGCGACAGGCGGCCAGCCGCGCCAGCGAGTCATCGCGCGTGCTGAAGCTGTTCATCAGCAGGAGCGGCACGTCGGCCGCGGCAGCCTGGGCGGCGATGATGTCCAGGAACGTGAGCCCGTCCTTGACCACGAGCAGCGACTTGGCGCGCTCCAGGCCCATGCCCGTGCCCAGCCCGCCGTTGAGCTTGAGCATCACGGTGCGCGTCAGCTCGCGCCGTCCCGCCGCGGCCAGCGCCGGGTCCAGCGCCTCGACGTCGGGCAGCCCGGCCGCCGGCGCGAGCCCGGATTCCGGCAGAAGGCCGGTCTGGCCGGCGGCCAGCTGCGCGTAGTAGTGTGCGAAGGTGCGGATCGCGACCTCCGGGAGGCCTTCGCTGCGCATGAGGCTCTCGAAGGGCGTGAAGTCGCCGGCGGCTTGCTTCATCGGGGCACTCCGGTGGTGGTCCAGTTCATGCGGCCAGCCTAAACGGATCGTCCCCGGCTGGCGAGGCTGAAGTGCGAAGGCGATGCCGGTTCCGGGCGGACGCGAGCCGGCGGCGGGAAGGGAGGTCGAGGGTGGCTTCGGGGTTGGACGGCGACACGTTGAGGCTGGATCGCTGGCCACCCGGGTCCGCGTCCCGGCTCCAGGCCTGGGACGCCGCCGACGAGTACCTGCTGCGGCACCTCGACGAGCTGGCGCCGGCGGCGGGCACGTCCCTGCTCCTGGTCGGCGATCGCTGGGGCGCCCTGGCGGTGGCGACCTGCGCGCGCGGGCTGCGCCCGTCCTGCTGGGGCGATTCCCACCTGGGCCGCCTGGCGCTGGCGGCGAACCTCCGGGCCAACGACCTCGCGCCGGAGTCGGTGCCGTTCACGGGGGCCGACCGCCCGCCGCCCGGGGACCATGCGCTGGCGCTGGTGCGACTGCCGAAGGACCTCGCCTGCCTGGAGGACGACCTGCGCCGGCTGCGCGACACCCTGCAGCCGGGTGCCGTCGTGGTGGCAGGCGGCATGATCAAGCACACGCCGACCCGCGCCTGGCGCCTGCTCGAGCGGCTGATCGGCCCGACGGCGACGAGTCCGGGGTGGAAGAAGGCGCGGCTGGGTGTCGCGCGGCTTGATGACGCACGGCTGGATCTCGCGAGCGGCGCCGCCGCCGGGCAGCCGCCGCCGCCCACGGCCCGCACCTACCGTCCCCTGCCGCAGCTGGAGCTGGGCGGCGCCCCCGGCGTGTTCGGCGGCGGCCGGCTCGACGGCGGCACCGCGCTGTTGCTGCGTCACCTGCCGGCGGTCGAGACGCCGCTGGCGGCCGCCGACCTCGGCTGCGGGGACGGCGTGCTGGCCCTGGCCCTGGCCTGCCGTTGCCCGCGCGCCACGGTGCTCGGCGTCGACGAATCGTACCGGGCCGTGGCCTGCGCGACCGCGAATCTCGCGCGCAATGCGGGGGCGCTGGGCGGGGAGCCGGGGCGCGTCACCTTCGCCGTGGCCGACGGCCTGGCCGCTGTCGCGCCCGCTTCGCTGGACCTGGTGCTCTGCAACCCGCCGTTCCACCAGGGCCACGCGGTGGCCGACATCGCCGCCGGCCGACTGTTCGAGCAGGCCAGGGCGGCCCTGCTGCCGGGCGGCCGGCTGCTCGTGGTTGGCAACCGCCATCTCGGGCATCACGCCAAGCTGGACCGCCTGTTCGGCGGGCACGAACTGCTCGACGGCGACGCGCGCTTCGTCGTGCTGGCGGCCACGCGCGGCGGCTGACGCGACGGCGACTGGCGCGGAGGCGGCGGGCGCACACCGCGGCAACAACGAAGAGGGCCGCCGGCGCGGCCCCCTTTGGCGATTCCGACTCGGCGGGCAGGCTACTTCTTGCCCGTGCCCTCGATCTCCAGCGCGAACTCCACGTCGTTGCCGATCATGAGG
>JAYRFB010000215.1:0-29992 GCA_041908585.1 Candidatus Krumholzibacteriia bacterium | reverse complement strand
TGGGGGTGGGAGGCGGGGCCCGCCCCTCTATGCCCCCCGCAACCAAACCCCCGACACCTGACCCGCGGCCCCCCCGCCGCCGCCTGTCGTGCCGGCGCAGCCCCGCCGCTTGTTGCGCCGGTGCAACCGCACTCCAAGTGGTGCCGGCACATCCCCCCACGCGTTGCGCCGGCACAACCCCACCACGTGTTGCGCCGGCGGACCCCCTAAATCGTTGCGCCGGCGCCACCCAGGTCGGGCCACGCCGGCGCACTCCGAAACCCCGCATCGCGACCGGCGCGGCCCTACTCCTTGTCGATGACCTCCAGCAGGAAGGCCGCCGCGCGCGGGTCGTCGTCGAACTGGCTGACCCAGAAGATGGCCGCCTGGCGGATCTCGGGGTCGGATTCCTTGCGGGCGATCTCGAGCAGCAGGTCGAGCGCGGGGCCGCGGTCGTCGAGCTGCGTGAGGACGTGGCAGACCTGCATCTTCAGTTCGTGGCCGTCGGCGCGCTCCCAGATGGCGCGCAGCTGGGGCACGCGCAGGGTGCCGCGCTGGGCGCAGAAGTGGAGGGCCTGGGCGCGCAGCTCGTCGTCGGCGCGCGGGTTCTCGATGAGGTTGAAGAAGACGGCCTCGGGCACGGCATCGCCCAGCTGCGACAGGGTGGCGACGGCGACCTGGAGCATCTCGCCGTCGGTCTCCTCGCGCAGGACCTGCTGGGCCAGGGCGCTGACCTCGCGGTCGCGGCCGCAGCCGGCGAGGCTGAACAGGGCCATGCGGCGCCGCTCGAGGTCGGCGCTGCGGTCGCGCACGAGCGTCGAGAGTACGCCGAAGGCGCGGTCGCCGCCGCGGCGGCCGATGGCGTGCGCGGCGGCCTCGCCGACGTGAGGGTCATCGGTGCCGTTGAAGACCGCGATCAGGGCGTCGAGCGCGCGGTCGGAGTCCTTCATCGAGAGGCAGATGACGATCTCCGACAAGAGATCGGCGTCCGTCTCGGAGCGCGACAGCTCGATGAGCAGGTCCTCGGCGCGCGGGTCGTCGGTGCGGCAGAGCAGGAAGGCGGCGTTGCGGCGGAACGATTCGCTGGCGGGGCGCTTGCCGCGCAGGATGTCGCTCAGCACGGGCAGCGCGCGGTTCGGGTCCATCTCGAGCAGCGCGTGCAGCGCCTGGATCCGCGTCTCCTCGCGCTGCTGCTCGTCGTCCGACAGCTCGCGCACCGACCGCGCGGCGTCCGCCTCGCCACGCTGCGCCAGCTCGGCGTAGACGCGGGCCAGCAGGGCCTCGCCGTCGCGGGCGGTGGCGGCGGCGCCGAACTCGGCCTGCTGCTGGCGCAGCAGTGCAGCCGCCAGCTTCAGCTCCTGCGTGCGCTCCAGTCGATAGCGCGCGAACGCCTCCCAGTAGAGCGCGTTGCCGGCCTCGCGCGTGCGCAGCAGCTGTTCGCGCTGCTCGGCCAGCAGCTGCGCGGCGCGCTCGTACTGGTCTCGGGACAGCGCGGCGCGCGCGGCGTCCAGCTGGGCGCGGGCGGCGGCGAGGGCCTCCTGTTCGTCGCGCGGGGCGATGGGCGCCACCGGGGCGGCTGGTGCGGCACTTCCTGCAGGTGGCGCGCTGGGCGCCGGCGCGGTGCGGGGCGCCGGTGAGCCGGGCGCCGGCGTGGCGCGTGGCGCCGGCGCCGCAGGCCCCGCCGTCGCGCGCGGTGCCTCCGTTGCCTCCGGCGCCCGCGCCGCCATCGCCGCCACCGGCCCCAGCATCATCATCACGACCAGTGCCGATCCCAGCACACCGGCCCGCGAACGAAGTTCATGCGTGCGCATCGTCGTGTCCTTTCTCCAGGGCGTCTAGAGCGCCCGGGCCAGCCGCAGGCGCTGGACCGTGGCGCGGTCGTACAAGCCGTCGGCGATGCGCGCGGCGTCACCGGCGCTGCCCGAGTCCGGCAGCGCGACGATCTCCGCGAGCACCAGTTCCAGTTCGCGCAGCAGGCGGCGCGCGTCGGCGTCGTCGGCGGCGGGAGAGTCCAGCAGCAGGCGCGTCTGCGCGAGCAGGCCGCCGGCCCAGGTCGCGGTGGCGGCGCGGGCGGTCGCGGCCTCCGGGTCCGCGGGCCGCGCCTGGAAGTCGGCCAGCCGCATCTCGGCGCGATCAAAGAGCAGGCGCGCGGCCTGCCGGTAGCCGTCGGAGCGGCGTGCGTCGCCGGCGTCGGGAACGGCGACCGACGGTGATGACGGCGATGACGTTGATGACGGCGATGATGTCGACGACGTCGAAGTCGGCGAACCCGGCCCGGTCCACCGCCCCACCGCGATGCCGAGCACCAGCACCGCGGCCAGCGCCGCGCCGCCGCCCGCCCAGCGCCAGGCGCCGCCCGCCAAGTGCCAGGCGCCGCCGCCGGCCCCACGCCCGGCGTCGCGGCGCCGATGCGCCAGGCGCGCGACCGCTGGCGTCGCCGAAGCACCCGCCGCCCGCGCCGTCCCGATCCGCGCCCACATCCGCTCGCGCGGTGCTTCCGGCACCGGCGGCAGCGCGCGCAAGGCCTCATCCAGCAGCCGATCATCGTTCATCCCGTCACTCCCGTGCCCAGGGCCTGCCTGAGCTTGCCGCGCGCCCGCGAGAGGCGCGCCTTGATGGTGCCGACCGGGGCGCCGCTGGCCTCGGCGATCTCCTGGTGCGTGAGGCCTTCCAGTTCGTGCATCACGAAGGCCAGGCGATGCACGTCGTCCAGCGAGGCGATGGCCTGTTCCAGGCGCCGGCCGAGCGCCGCGTCGCGCTCGACCGCGGGGGCCGCCACCGCCACCTGGTCCAGCTCGGCGACCGCCGTCTCGTGCCGCAGCCGCCGTCCGCGCCGCCGCAGCCCGCCCAGGATGACCGTCACCGCCACGCGGTGGAGCCAGCCGCCGAGCGAGCCCTCGCCGCGCCAGTCGCCCAGGCGGCCGAAGGCCCGCAGGAACGTGTCCTGCGTCAGGTCCTCGGCCAGGGCGGCGTCGCCGCACATGCGGTACGCCAGCCGGTAGATCCGGTCGACGTGCGCGTCGTACAGCTGCCGCTCGGCGGTGGCGTCGCCGGACAGGATCCGGCGGGTCAACTCGCGATCGTCCACGTGTCTGGTTCGTCCTGTCGGTCGGGCTTCCGGAATACCGTCGACATCAGCTAGACACAGTTTGTCGCCGGAGGGTTGCCGGTCGTGGGATTTTTCTTTACTTAGGGCTCCCGAAGGTCGATATTTGTTAAGACAAAAAACTTTTGTCGCCATTGAAAAGACTTGTTCGAAAACGCGGGCGGAGGCGGCGATGAAGGCCGACGAGCTGCACCTGAGCGCCAGCCTCGAGGACTACCTCGAGGCCATCTTCCACACCGTCGAGGCGAAGGGCGCCGCCCGCGCCAAGGACATCGTCCAGCGGATGGGCGTGCACAACTCGTCGGTGACGCAGGCCCTGCGATCGCTGGCCGAGAAGAAGCTCATCAACTACGCCCCCTACGACCTGATCACGCTGACGGAGCCCGGCGAGGCGGTGGCCCTCGGCGTGGTCCGCAGACACGTGGTGCTGTCGAAGTTCCTCAACCAGGTGCTGGGGCTGCCGGACGTCGAGGCCGACGCCGAGGCCTGCCGCCTGGAGCATGCGGTGAGCAGCGGCGTGCTGGATCGGCTGGTGCGGTTCGTCGAGTACTTCGAGAGCTGTCCGCAGAACGACGTGCGCTGGGACGAGGCCGCCGGGTTCTTCTGCAACAAGGCCGGCCACGGCGGCACCTGCGGGCGCGACGTCTGCGGCGGCGAGCTGGTGCCCGATCCGCTGGCCAACCGGGAGGAGGCGTAGCCATGCCCCTGTCGCAGGTAAACGAAGGGACGCGGGCCGTCCTCAAGTCGATCGACGGCGGCCGCCAGCTGCGGGGCCGCCTGGCCGCGCTGGGCCTGCTGCCGGGCGCCGAGCTGGAAGTGGTGCAGAACTCCGGGCGCGGCCCGTTCGTGGTGGCGGTGCGGGGCAGCCGCATCGTGATCGGCCGCGGCATGGCCTCGCGCATCCTGGTCGAATAGGACAGCCCGTGGCGCCGACGCTCGACAAGACGCTCACCGTGGCGGTGGCCGGCAATCCCAACGCCGGCAAGACGACCATCTTCAACAACCTGACCGGCGCGCGCCAGCACGTGGGGAACTATCCCGGCGTGACCGTCGAGTGGAAAGAGGGCACGCTGCGGCGCGGCGACCTTCGACTCAAGCTGGTCGACCTGCCCGGCACCTACAGCCTGACCGCGTTCAGCGAGGAGGAGCTGGTCGCCCGTGACTTCCTGCTGAACCACGCGCCGGACGTGGTCATCGATGTCATCGACGCCTCCAACCTGGAGCGCAACCTGTTCCTGACGACCGAGCTGCTGGAGATCGGGCTGCCGGTGGTCGTCGTGCTGAACATGTCGGACGAGGCGCGCGAGCGCGGCTTCATCATCGACCACGCGCGCCTGGCGCGACGGCTGGGCGTGCCGGTGATCCCCGCGGTGGGCAACCGCAACCAGGGCATGGACGAGGTCGTGGGCGCCGTGCTGGACGTGGCGTCGGCGCACGTTCACCTGCCCGGCCCGGCCGACCTGTGCCGCGACCTGGGTCCGGGGCCGGGCGCGCTGGCGATGCCGCAGCGGGCCAGCCGCGAGGGGCGCGTGGACTACGGCCCGGCCGTCGAGGGCGCCGTGGCGCGCCTCGAGGAGCTGCTGCCCGAGGCGCCGCACCGCCGCTGGCAGGCCCTCAAGCTGCTGGAGGGCGACCAGCAGGTGCTCGGCTCGGCGCCCGTCGAGGCGGCGCACGGGGCCATCGCGGCCCAGGCCGCGGCGTTCGCCGAATCGATCGCCGACGATCCGGATATCCACCTGGCGCGCCTGCGCTACGAGCACATCGGGCGCCTGTGCGGCGAGGTGGTGCGGCAGGTGGGCGCCGGCCGCGGCGCGGTGGTCAGCGACCGCATCGACCGGCTGGCCATGCACCAGGTGTGGGGTGTACCCATCTTCCTGGCGCTGATGTACGTGGTCTTCACGCTGACCTTCACGCTGGGCAACCCGCTGATGGACCTGATCGACCGCGGCTTCGGCGCGCTGGGCGGGACCATCACCGGGCTGTGGCCCGCGGGCACGAGCAGCCACCTGCAGTCGCTGCTGGTCGACGGCATCATCGGCGGCGTGGGCGGGGTGATCGTGTTCCTGCCGAACATCGTGCTGCTGTTTTTGGCCATCGCGGTGCTGGAGGGCACCGGCTACATGGCGCGCGCGGCGTTCGTCATGGACCGCTTCATGAGCAAGGTGGGGCTGCACGGCAAGACGTTCATCCCGCTGCTCATCGGCTTCGGTTGCACGGTGCCGGCGATCATGGCGACGCGCACGCTGGAGACGCGGCGCGACCGCCTGATCACGATGATGGTGCTGCCGCTGATGAGCTGCGGCGCACGGCTGCCGATCTACGCGCTGATGATCCCGGCGTTCTTCGCCGCGAAGTGGCAGGGTCCGGTGCTGTGGCTCATCTACGTGACGGGGATCGTGCTGGCGCTGCTGGGCGCGCGGCTGCTGCGGGCGACGCTGTTCCGCGGCGAGAACACGCCGTTCGTGATGGAGCTGCCGCCGTACCGCCTGCCGACCGCGCGCAGCCTGCTGATCCAGATGTGGACGCGCGCCTGGCTGTACCTCAAGAAGGCCGGCACGGTGATCCTGGGCGCGGCGATCATCCTGTGGTGCCTGACCTTCTACCCGAAGCCGCACGCGGGCTGGGTCCCGCCGGCCGGCGACGGCCTGCCCGCAGGCGTGCCCTACGAGCAGCTGGCCGACCCGGCGCAGCAGCAGGCGGCGGCGCTGTCGTACTCGATCGCCGGCCGGGTGGGCCGCGTGATGGAGCCGCTGATCGCGCCGCTGGGCTTCGACTGGCGCATCGGCACCGCGCTGGTGGGCGCCACCGCGGCCAAGGAGGTGTTCGTCGCGCAGATGGGCATCGTGTTCGCCGTCGGCGAGGCGGACGAGACCTCGGAGCAATTGCGCCAGCAGTTGCGTGATCGGTATTCGCCCCTGGTGGGCCTGTGCATCATGATGTTCGCGCTGATCGCCACGCCGTGCATCGCCACGTTCGCTATCACCCGGCAGGAAGCGGGCAGCGTGAAGTGGGCGCTGGCGCAGTCGCTGGGGCTGACGGCGCTGGCGTGGATCGTGACCTTCGCGGTCTACCAGGTGGGGCTGCTGCTTAAGCTGGGGGGGATGGGCGCGTGAGCTTCGGGTGGGAGGCGGTGGTGGTCGGCCTGCTGGTGGCGGGCGCGGGGGCGTGGGCGCTGCGGGCGCTGGTCAGGTCGCTGAAGAAGCCGGGGGCGTGCTCGTCGTGCGCGAGCGGGGGGAGTTGCCCGGTGGCGAAGGGCGGCGCCGATGGCAGTGCGTCGGAGTGTGCCGCCGGCGAGCAGCCGCCGCGGCGCGGGAGCGTGGCGTTGCACTGAACCGGGCGGCTAGCGGTAACCGGCCTTGAGATCCCCCCACGTTGTCGACTCGGTCTCCACGGGCTGACCCAAGAACGGTTCGTACAGCACTTCAGCGTACACTCTGACGTCGTCGTAATAATCCAGTATCCAACTGGCGATGGTGTCGGCGGAGTCCGTGCCCCAGTAGTTGTTCGTCAGATCAAACGTTTGCAGCGGGGGATTCACGAATGCGTCGAGCTTCACGGTCGGTCCGCCGGCATTCAGGAGATGGCAGCCGTGCAGCGTGAAGTAGCCCCTTGAGGAATAGATTGTGGCATAGGCGCCGCCGGCGAACACATTGTCCCATCCGGTGACGGTGCCCCCGGCGCGGAGTCTCAGGTTGATGTCTCCGCCGCTGACGTGGTTTCCGACGAGATTCACGACTGATCCCGTGATGACCGAAATGCCGACGTTTGATTGGTCCGTGAAAGTGCTGTGTAGAATGCTGCCCGTAGAATTGCTGGCAAACTGGCAGCCACCCGGATATCGATCAAAGCTGCAGTTGGTCACAGTCGCGTCTACCGTGCGTTCAAAGGCAACCATGCACTCCACGAATTCGCACCGTGAAACCAACAGATTGCGCGCGGGATAAAAGCTGATTACCCCATAATCCAGGTCCTCGAACTGGCAATCCTCGATCACCGTGCCCAATTCGCTCGACGACGTGATTCCCGCTAAACATCCACGCGACCGAACCCGCCGTACTTCGAGTGTGCCGCGCTCGCTGCGGTAGATCCCATGGAACACGTTCTCCATTGAAAGGTCTTCAACAACCAGCCGGCTTACACGTGATAGAGCACAGATGATCTTGGGCTGATCGGGTCCACCACCAAGAGTCGTCGGCCACCCGATGATAGTCTGATCGGATCCGGATCCTATGATCGTCAGCTCGCTGACTGTCACCGCCACGAAGACATCAAAGGTCCACTTCTGTGCGGAGTCGACAGGATAAGACGAGAATGGCCGCTTCTCCTCGAACCTCCCAGGCCCGATCCTGATCGTGTCCCCGGCAGCCGCGCGATCAACGGCATCCTGGATGACGGTGTAGTCCCCGGTGCCGTCCTTGCGCACATTCCAGGTCCGTGCGTCAGCGCCATGGGCGCCCAGCACCATCAGAAGGACGGCCAACACGGCTCTGCTCATGATCACACCCACCTCATTCGGGGCGGGGCCGCCCGCGCGACCCCGACCCCGGGCCCAAGAACTACCTCACCAACGCCAGCCGGCGCGTCATGACGACGCCGTCAGCCCTGAGCTGGGCGAAGTACAGGCCGCTCGGGCAGGTCCGGCCCCGCTGGTCCAGCCCCGTCCACTCCACCGCGTGCGGTCCGGCGGCGCGCTGTTCGTCGATCAGCCTCGTCACCAGCTCACCCCGCACCGTGTAGATCGCCAGCGAGACCGGCCCCGCCGTGCCCAGCGTGAACGAGATCCTCGTCACCGGGTTGAACGGGTTGGGGCAGGCCGGCGACAGCATCGTCTGTTGCACGACCGGCAGCGTGACCGGCGCCTTGGCCGTCCGCGCTGCCTTCTGGCTCGTCCCCGCGTCCACCACGATCGCGCTGACGGCCAGCCGGAAGTCAGGGCGCATGCGCACCCAGTTCACCCCTTCGGCGCTCAGCCAGCCGGGCAGCCCCGCGTTCCCGGCGCAGTACCCGATGCCCGGGCCGCCCCCATCGCCGAGTCCCACCTGCTCCGCGTACGCGGGCATCTCGAAGATCACGTAGACGCCGCCCGACGCACTCGCCTGCGGCTCGGCGAACAGCAGCTCGCTGAACCCGGAAGACGCGCCCGTCACCGAAGTAGCGGCCAGCGTCGCTTCCGCCACCCGACCGGGACCCTCTTCACCCGCGGTCGAGAGAAGCACCCGCGGGAACGCGACGGTCCGGTCATTATTGTACCATGTCACGCCGGCCAGTGCCTTGCCCTCTGCAAGCGGCACGAAAGCAGCCACGCAGGCGTGTTCCCGCGCGGGTGTCAGGCCGACCACGCCGATCACGCCATCGGATTGCTGCCCAGAGACTTCGGCGGTCAGGCCGCCCGCCAGGAGGCCGAGAACGGCAAACATCCGACCGATTGCTCTTTGTTTCGCCATGTCGTTCACCTCCAGGCTACTGTTCCATGTCGCCGATGCACACACCCACGGTCAGGGTCCGCGTCGGGCTGGTGCTCTTGTGGGTGGCGTCCGGCGCGCTCTCGACGGTGTAGTTGTGCACGCAGGTGGCGATGCACTGCCGATCCCGCCAGATCAGCTTGTGCTTGTAGCCGCCGCCGGCCTTGGCCAGCACCGTGTGTTCCACGCCGTTGGTCGTCGGGGTCAGCACGATGGTGCCGGTCAAACACTCGGACGGCTGGCCGGGACGGTTCGAGACCGTCACCTTGTCCAGGGCCGGGTCGCAGCTGAAGTTCGTCTCCCACGTGAATTCCCAGTCCGCCCAGCCGTGGGGGTACGGATAGTGCGTGGCGGCGGTCTTGCCGGTGGTGATGCCGGGCACCGTCGCGTCCTCGATGGTTGTTACGGTATTGGGCTGGACATTGGTCGTCTGCACGAAGCCGCCGGGCCAGGTGACCTGCACGGCGACCGTCGAGTTCCAGGCTCCGAGGCCGCAGATCAGGACGTCATCGGCTTGGCCACCCTTGCCGCAGCCGCCGTCGACGACCTGCACCTGCCGGAAGTGTTGCTGACCATCGAAGTACGAGAAGCGCACGTGTGCACCGATGGCGCTGCGGTTGTTGCCACCGCCCGCTACCATTCGGACGCCCACCCAGTTAGCGTACGGGTCATCGCCAGTCGCAACCCGCGCCCGGTAAAAGACGTCGCCGGTGGCCTTCGGCCGACCGAAATAGATGTCCGCATCGCCATCTCCGTTGAAGTCCGCCATCGTCAGACCGTCGATACGGCCCGTCGAGTCCGTGAAGCCCACGGCCGCCGACTGGTCTAGCAGCGCCCGATCTCCTCCGAATACGCGGTTCCAGAACAACCACCTGTGATCCGTCGTCGCGCGCGGCACGGCGATGAGGTCCAGCGAACCATCGAGATCGGCATCCACAGGACGCACCATGTTCGTCGGCGCGTCCAGATTGGCCAGCAGCGGATCCACGGTGGCAAAGTCGCCCGCGCCGTCGTTGAAGTACACCGCCGGCGGCGCCGATTCGCTGCCGAGCACGAGATCCAGCTCGCCGTCGTTGTTCATGTCGGCCCAGTCGACGCTGTTCACGTTCTCGATGTCCAGGCCGCTGAACCGACTGGCGAAGCTCTCAGTGAAGGCTCCGGCGCCGTCGTTGATGTAGAATCGGCTGGAGGCCGAGCCGGCGGCGTCCCGCAGGTCGCCGACGAACAGATCCAGATCCCCGTCACCATCCACGTCGGCCCAGGAGGCGGCCACCGACGCGCCGTACGCGTCGGCGGGCGAACCCAGGCTGTCGGTGCAGTCGGTGAAGGTGCCGACGGACCTGAGATCGTTGCGCAGCAGTCTCCCCCGCACGGGAGTCAGATTCGACGAAGTCGGGTCGCCACCACCACCTGCGCCGCGGCACACGTACAGGTCGATCTGTCTGTCGCGGTCGAAGTCTCCCCAGACGCCGGCATAGGAACTGTCGGCCAGCGATGCCAGCCCAAGCGCCGCTGCGGAGTCGGCGAACGATCCGTTGTTGTTGTGGTACAGACGCGGAATCGAGTCCGCGGATGCGAAGAGGTCGATTCGTCCGTCATTGTTGTAGTCTGCGATGGCGACTCCGCGAAGTCCAATCTGCGGCTTGCTGGAAGTAGCGATGTCAACCTCCGTGCGGTCTGTGAATCGAGGCACCTCTGATTGCGACAAATCGTACTGCCTTTGCAGCGATCCGAAGTCGTCCCGCATCGAGATGAACAGATCCTTCAAGCCGTCATCGTCGTAATCCAAGATCACGTTGCTGTATGGGGTCCCATCGTAGTCCAGCTCCGTGTCGGCGGACACATTCTGAAAGCGAGTGGCAATGTCCGTCTTGCACCCCTGAAGAAATGGTGTCAGTTCGATCATCCGCAGCATCCGCGCGCCCTGCCCGCTGGTGAAGCCCGTCATGCAGCGCGGCCAAGTATATGCCATGATATTCTCGAACGGCGGCACGTATCCTGGATACTGCGGGTCGTCGTATGTGCACGTGGCTTTGTCGACGTACAGCCACATGGGTTCGCCAGCGAAGTATCTGTCAAAGGGCGTGTCGCATACCCTGTCCTGGCAGCGCGCACAGGGACTCGACTCGCTGCATGGGTTCAGTTGATCGGTGTGAGCTGTGTGCAGCAGACCGAAGCAGTGGCCGATCTCGTGGGACAAGACGGGGAAGTCTTCGTCAGCAATGATCTGGACGATGCAACGCTTGCTCACAAAACTGTCTTGGTCACCGCCCCAGGCTCTGCCGTATGGCCGTAGTGCTCCGGGTGCCGCGAACGCAAGTACCGCGTCAATGGCGATGACATTGGGTTCGACAGGATCGGGGCCATCCATCAGAATGTCCAAGGTCGCAGTCGAATAGGAGAAGCTGTAGTAGAATTCGCTGCTCACTCGCATCAGTTGGACCGAAATGTCGAAATAAATGCCGTGTACGGCATAGTCCGCGCGCACACGCGCGATGGCGGCCGCAATCTGCGCATCGCTCCAGCCGCTTGTGCCCGATGGTGCCCCATCGATTACCATGTTGTGAAGACGCAGGTTCATCACGGCACTGCGAATCGTTGCCGGTTGCAAATCCGCGTTGTTCGCAATGAGCATTGAGTCCACAGGTGCCACATAGCCACAGTCGTAGCCAACTGATTGCGCGTGCGCCTCAGTCATCCGCCCAAAGAACACGCTGCCCACAAGCAGCAGCATGGCGAGCGCCGCTCCGCATCCTCTTGCCTTCATGCTGGACATTCGCTACCTCCTCGAGTTCCGAACAGATGGCGCGCCACCTGACGGTGTCCCCGCAAGCGCGAGTCGCCCAGTGGGGCTCTCGCGGCGTTCTCAGCTCGCAGCCCCTATCTGCCAAGTACGGATGTCCCAGAGCAGCGGACACCTACGGACACCTATGGCGATTCATGCCGGGCGGGGATCGTGTATGAACGCCGAGATCGCAACTGCGTGAGCTGCGCGCACGGACAATTCGGGAGGTCCGCGGCCAGCTCGCCGCGGACAGCGGACTTCGTGGGCGAGGCGTGCACGATACGCCGTGCTGGCGGGAATCAGGAGGGGGGGGGGGCGGGATTCCGATCAGGACTCACCAATTCACCACCTGTCGCCGAATACATACAGGATGGGCGAGAGATTTCTGCGCATGTGATGCTATGCAATCGCTTGCGCATCTGTCAAGCGGAATGACGTGGAACTGCGCCCTTGGTCTCTTCGTGCCCAGACGGGGCACCTTGCCGGAGTGAACGCCCAGTTCTCGCTCTTGCACTTGGGCGGATGCCCGGCATTTATGCGGCTTGCCGTACAAAACGCTTTGCAGCAGATAATGAAAGCGGACTGAATGAATCGCTGAATGGGATGCTCCGCACGGCAAGCTAAAGTCAATATGTCCATGTCATCGCTGTTGGCGCCGATCGCGCGCAAATCACAGATCTTGAGCGGAGGGTGGAGCAATCACGAGCTCCCGTATTGAGCCGATAATTTCTTGGCTCGACGAGACCACGGACGCCGTCGAGGTCGCCTTTAAGGCTGCCATGGTCGAGCGGTCAGTCATTCCATCGATCCGGTGCTCGGTGGACTCCGAGGAACGGCGATGGCGGGGCGGACGGGCAGGCGGGCATTGCCGAGTGCGGTGCCGGCTATCGACACTTCGCAAATCGTTGAGGATCTCGGGCGGGCTGTTCATTGCCGCCGGCCTCAAGCGGTGATGTGGGCTGGGTGATCGGACTGCGGGTGCGCGGCAGTGGTGGCGACTCCTGAATGCGCTTCACCTCGTGGGACGTTGCGTTAGCAGGCAAGATGGTGAAGACCCAGTTGGGGCCGCCGGCAGGCGGTGGCATGGTGTCGAGCCACTGCGGCAGCAAAAGGGGGACCGAACGTGTTTCCGGTCCCCACCGCCGCGCCCTCATGCTACGATGGCGCAGCCCCGACCATCCTCCTCCATACGCCCCGCCAAGGGAGGCTCCCCATGCCGACCTTCACCCTCCTGGTCAACAACACCCCCCGCACCGTCGAAGCCAATGCCGACACCCCGCTGCTCTGGGTCCTGCGCGACCACCTCGACCTGACCGGCACCAAGTTCGGCTGCGGCGAGGGACTGTGCGGCGCCTGCACGGTGCTGCTGGACGGCTCGGCCACGCGCTCTTGCACGCTCACGGTGGCCGAAGTGGGCGGGCAGGCGATCACCACCATCGAGGGGCTGGCCGCCGACGGGCATCCGCTCATCGACGCCTGGCTGGCCGAGGACGTCTCGCAGTGCGGCTACTGCCAGCCGGGGCAGCTGCTGACGGCGGCCGAGCTGCTGGCGCGCAAGTCCCAGCCCAGCGACGACGACATCACCGCCGCCATGGACGGCAACCTCTGCCGCTGCGGCACCTACCAGCGGATCCGCCAGGCGATCCACCGCGCGGCCGGCCAGGAGGTCAAGCGATGAGCGGGCAGACGTCGGCGCAGCTCACGCGGCGCGCGTTCCTCAAGGCCGCCACGGCGGGCGGGGCGGCGCTCATCATCGGGATCCGCCTGCCGGGATTGGACGAGGCGCAGGCAGCCGGCGAGGCGACCGCGTTCACGCCCGGCGTCTTCCTGCGTATCGAGGTCGACGGCGCCGTGACCGTGATCGTGCCGCGCAGCGAGCTGGGCCAGGGCGCGCGCACGGCGCTGCCGATGATCGTGGCCGAGGAGCTGGAGGCCGACTGGCGCCGCGTGCGCGTGGAGCCGGCGCTGGCGCACCTCGAGCGCTACGGCAGCATGACCACCGGCGGCAGCACCAGCGTGCGCGAGTTCTACGCGCCGCTGCGACAGGCCGGCGCCGCCGCGCGGGAGATGCTGTGCGAGGCCGCGGCGCGCACTTGGAAGGTGCCGGCGGGTGAGTGCCACGCGCAGGGAGGCGCGGTCATCCATGCGAAGAGCGGCCGCCGCCTCGAGTACGGCGCGCTGGTGCCCTTGGCGGCCACGCTGCCGGTGCCGACGGAGCCGGCGCTCAAGGACCCGGAGACGTTCCGCATCATCGGCACCTCGCCGGCGCGTCTCGACTCGCCGGAAAAACTGCGCGGCGCCGCGCGCTTCGGCCTGGACACGCGCGTGCCGGGGCAGCTGTTCGTGGCGATCGCGCGCAGCCCTGTGTTCGGCGCCAAGCCGCGAAGCTGGGACGCCGCCGCGGCGAAGGCCAGGCCCGGCGTGCGCGAGGTGCTGCAGGTGGACTCCGGCATCGCCGTGGCGGCCACCTCCACCTGGGCGGCGCTGCAGGCCCGCGACGCGCTGCGCGTGGAGTGGGAGGGCGGCGAGACCACGCTGAGCAGCGAGTCCATCCGCGCGATGTTCGCGGCGAAGCTGGCCGAGGGCTCGCCCGACGTGAAGGCGTACCGCGAGGAGGGCGACCTGGACGCCGCGCTGGCCGGCGCCGCGCGCACGCTGACCGCCGAGTACCACCTGCCGTTCCTGGCGCACGCCTCGATCGAGCCGCTCAACTGCGCGGCCGACGTGCGGGCCGACAGCGCGGAGATCTGGGCCCCGACGCAGGCGCCGCAGTGGCCCCTCGGCCAGCTGGCGCGCCTGCTCGGCCTGCCGCCCGACCGGATCAGGCTGCACACCACGCTGGCCGGCGGCGCCTTCGGCCGCCGCCTGATGCCGGACTTCGTCGTCGAGGCCGCGCTGGCCAGCAAGGCCTTCGGCTCGCCGGTGCAGGTGGTGTGGGACCGCGCCGACGACATGCGCGGCGACTGGTTCCGCCCGGCCAGCCTCCATCGCCTGGCGGCGGGCCTGGATGGGCAGGGCCGCCTGGTGGCGTGGCGGCACCGCTTCGCCGCGCCATCGATCATGGGGCAGTTGCAGCCGGGGCGCGCGCAGGCTGAGCCCGACGCGCTGGACGGCGCCGCCACGCTGCCGTATGAAATCGCGAACCTGCGCGTCGAGTACGCGATGGCCAACACGGCCGTCCCGGTCGGCTGGTGGCGCTCGGTGTACAACTCGCAGCACCCGGTGGCCAACGAGTGCTTCCTGGACGAGATCGCGGTTGCCGCGGGCGTCGACCCGCTGGCGCTAAGGCTGGGACTGCTGCCGGCTGGATCGCGCCTGCGTGGCGTGCTCGAGCGCGTGGCGGCCGTGTCCGGCTGGGCGGGCGGCGCCGCGTCGGCGGCCGGCCGCGCCCGCGGCCTGGCCTGCCACGAGTGCTTCGGCAGCGCGGCTGCCACGGTGGCCGAGGTCTCCGTGGACAGGAGCCGCGTCACCGTGCACCGCGTCTGGACCGCCATCGACTGCGGCCTGGCCGTGCACCCGGACGGCGTGCGAGCGCAGTGCGAGGGCAACGTCGCCATGGCGGTCACCGCGCTTCTGCACGGCGAGATCACCATCGAGGGCGGCCGCGTCCAGCAGACGAACTTCGACAGTTATCCCCTGCTCACGATGGGCGGCATGCCCGAAGTGCAGGTGGAGATCCTCGAGAGCGGCGAACCGATCGGCGGCGTGGGCGAGCCGGGGCAGCCGCCGGTCGTGCCGGCGGTGCTCAACGCGGTGTTCGCGGCGACGGGGACCAGGGTGCGGGAGCTGCCGGTGCGGCTGAGGTAGGTCGATGTCCGCAGCGACGTGCGCCGGTGCACGCGCTGCCGTGCTATGATGGGTCCGGAGCCGGATCTTCCGCCGCTCGAAGAGGAGCCTGCCATGAGAACCCTCTTGTTGGTGATGTCTCTGGCACTCGTGGCCACGACCTGCCCCGCGCAGCACTACCTTCCCCTCGCCCCCGGCAACTTCTGGACCTACCGCCTGGACAACGGACAGCTGGAGACGCGCGTCGTGGGCGAGCCGGTCACGTTCCAGGGACGCACGGCTTTTCCCCTCGAGTACGTGGTGAGCCCGGCGAACGAGGGCCTGGTGAACTACTGGAGCCTGGCTCCGGGCGGCGGCGCCCTGCTGCACGGCTTCACGCGCCCGGAGCTGGGCGCCTGGTACGAGCCGCCGCTGCTGTGGGTCGAGGGCGAACTCGCGGTCGGCCAGACCTGGACGCAGGAGTCCGACTTCTACATCCTGCCCTCGGGTGCGTGGTACGGACGCTGGGACTTCGGCACCGAGGTGCTGGCGGAGGAGACCCTCACGGTGCCCGCCGGCGACTT
The DNA here is from genome assembly GCA_041908585.1 of Candidatus Krumholzibacteriia bacterium. Lineage (GTDB taxonomy): Bacteria > Krumholzibacteriota > Krumholzibacteriia > LZORAL124-64-63 > LZORAL124-64-63 > CAINDZ01. The sequence goes on along the minus strand of JAYRFB010000215.1, from coordinate 14,311 downwards.
CGTGAGCTTCGGCCTGCGGAGCTTCGCCGACGGACCGCCGAAGGCGATGCTCGGCGGCACTTTCGACCTGAGCGGACGCGCGATCGCCGGCAAGAGCGACCTGGTCGAGCGCTGGGTCTCGCGGGATGTGGGCATCGTCCAGGAGCAGGTGGACGGCACGTATCGCCTGGAGGACTACTTCGGACCCCCGGTGGCCGTCTCCTCGGTGACGTGGGGCGCGGTGAAGGCGCTGTTCAGGGACTGACGATTCCGGCGTGCGCCGGCGCACGCGAGCCGATCACGTGTGCGCCGCGTCCGGAGGCGGATCCATGCCACGCGCCATCTTCGCCATCAAGCTGGTGCACTCGATCGTGTTCTGGATCCTGAGCGCGTGCGTGTTGGCGATCGTCGAGGGCGCGGTCACGGGCCGCGCCACGCCATGGACCTGGCTGGCCGTGGGACTGGTCGCGGCCGAGAGCGTGGTGCTGGCCGCCTTCCGCTGGACCTGCCCGTTGACCGTGCTGGCCGAGCGGCTGGGCGCCGAGCGCGGCGCGGTCACCGACATCTTCCTGCCGAAGTGGGCGGCCGACCGCATCTTCCCGGTGTGCGGGACGACGTTCGTGGCGGCGCTGGGGGTGCTGCTCGTGAGGGTACTTCGGTGACACGCGCCCTGGTCATCGCCTGCCTGGCCTGCGCAGCTCTCGCGCTGGCGGCGCTCAACCTGGCGGGCGCGCTCGAGGTGGCGGCCTGGTGCGCCGCGGCGTGGGCCCTGCGCGCGGGCAGGCGCGGGGCCCGGTGGCTGTCGGCTGCCCTGGCCGTGGGGCTTGGCTTCGCGGCGTGGGTGCGGCTGGTCACGCAGTGGGTATCGGCCATCGCGCCGCGCAAGCCTCCGCTGATGGAGTGGCAGACCTCGAGGCTGGGCGCGCTGTTGCTGGGGTGTGCGGTCGTACTGATCCTGTCGGGCATCGAGGCCTGGCGGGGTCGGCGGCGGGGCCGGCCCTCGTGACAAGGCCCGGACGGGGACGACCAGATGCTGCGATCGCTTGGAGCCGCCACGATCCTGGTCGCGTTCGCGATCCTGCCCGCCTGCGCCGCCGGGCCGCGGCCTGCCGGCGCCGACCTGCCCGAGCACGTGCAAGTGCACGTCATCGAGGTCGGCCGCTGGACGTACCACATCGACGATGTCCTGTTCGACGACGACCCGCGCCTGACACCCGCCAAGCGGGCGTCGCTGATCACCGGCCGCGGCGGCAGCGGTCTGGTGACGCCGACGCTCGACGCGGCCTGCGTGCAGTTCGTGGTGAGGGACATCCGGCTGGGGCGGGACATCCCCGCGTATCCGGGGGGCGGGTCGAGGTAGGTGGAACTGCCGCTCCCGTGGACGCCGACGTCCGGCGGCCGTACAATGCCGGCGCCGGCGCCGCCCGATCGGTGTTGCGCCGGCGCAACCTGCGCAACCGTCGCAACCGGTCCAGCGGGCGCAATCAGCCGCAGCCCGCGAAAGGCGGTCCCACATTGACGACCCCGACTTTGCCTGCGCGCAGGCGGGCGCTCGATGCGCCCGCACCGGCCGCATTCCACCGCCGACTGCTGGTCCTGGCACTGGTGGCGCTGGCCGTGCTGGCGGCCGGCGGCTGCACGGTGCGGTTGATCTCCGACTACGACGAGACGATCGACCAGTCGGCCAGCCAGCTGCAGAAGGAGATGGACTCCTTCCTGACGCAGATGGAGACCGACCAGGAGGACGCGGTCACGTACGGGGCCAACCGCGGCTTCTACCCCTACTACGCCACCGAGGTGCGGGCCGTGTTGGTGCGGGCGCAGGCGCACCCGAAGAACGAGCTGACCGTGGCGCAATACGAGCTGATGCTCGACAGCCTGAAGGAACTGGAGGAGGCGCACCGCGGCGACGAGGGCGTCGAGGACGAGGGCACGCTGCCCGTCGAGGCGATCCCCGTGTTCCGTGACCTGTTCAACCAAGCGTGGAGCGCGATCATCAGGCTCGAGGTTGCCAAGAAACGCTGACCGCGCGGGAGGATGTCATGTCGTTCACCGTCGCCGAGATCCTCAAGCCGATGATGGCCGCCGCCAAGGAGTCGCTGGCTGCCGACTGGGGCAAAGCCGAGGATTTCGCCAAGCCGGAGATGAAGCGGCTGGCCGAGTCGTTGGCGGCCATCGCCAGGCTGGTGGCCCTGAAGAAGGTCAGCCAGCGGCAGGCAAAGGCGCTGCTGAGGATCCACGCCAACACGACGCAGACCGTGCTGCTGACGGTCGAGGGACTGGGCGTGATCGCGGTGGAGGATGCGATCAACGCGGCGCTGGGGGCGGCGCGGGATGTGGTGAACGGGGCCGTAGGGTTCAAGCTCGTCTAGGGGCCCTCATACCGGCGGCACCATGCGCAGCGCGCCCCGCGGACGCGGCAGGCCGCTGCGCTCCTTCGTCAGGGGGTCGCCCCAGTCGACGGTGGCGTCGATCAGCGCCTCGGTGGCGTTGAACATGCGGCGCAGTCGGTCGAACGAGATCTCCGCGTATTCCGCCGGGTCCATGGCGTAGTCGGGCAGAAATTCGCGCAGGGGGCTGCGGTCGGGCGCCGCGTCGGTCCAGGCGGCGCGCATGCCGGCGAACATCTCATCCAGCGGCTCCTGCGAGGCCAGGTAGCGGCGCCAGCGGTGGGCTTCGAAGTCGAAGTCGGTGGTAATGCGCTCGCCGGCCTCGCGGCCCAGCGCGAAGAGGCGCTCGATAGTGGCCGGCGGCATGTTGAGGTTGAGGCCGCCCTCGTCGGGGCGCAGCGCGATGCGCACGATGCGCTCGCGGTAGCCCGGCAGGCGGCACTGCTGGTTGTCCCGCCAGTTCTGCATGGTGGCGACGATGGCGCCCAGGAATCCCGGCAAGGAATTGATGGCGCGGAAGGGCCCCAGGCGGCCCTGCGCCGCGGTCTGCGGCATCCAGACCTGGTGGCGATGACGCCCCGGGTCGAAGTCGTCGAGCATGATCCCGTAGGTGGGCCAGCGCGGCCAGACGGCGTCGAAGAAGTGGATGGGGAAGTTGCTGCAGATGCCGCCGTCGGAGAACCAGCAGGTGCGGGGCTGCTCGCGTTCGTCCTCGTCGCGCAGGGTCCAGTCGCGCGAGACCAGCGGCACCGCGGCCAGGAGTACCGGGAACGAGAGGCTCAGGCGCACGGCGACCGCGACCGGCAGGCGGTCGGTGGCGGGCAGCCAGTGCAGGTCCGGGTCATCGTCGCCGTACGGGCGGCCGTGCGCGATGAGATGATCGACGATGCGCGCGGGGAACAGGCGGCGGAACGCGCGCCCGGAGAACATGAAGTCGCCGTCGACGAACGGCACGCGATGCGGCCGGCCCGTGGTCAGGTCGGTGGTCATGATCTGCAGGTTGATGGCGGGGAACGCCGGGTCCGGGCCCATGAGGTGCCCGAAGGTGAGCGGCTCGCCCGCGGCCGGCTCGCCGCGGCGCTTGTGGCCGGCCACCTCGTCGAGCGTGTCGCAGAGCCAGTCGGTGAGCGCGGGGGCGCCGCCGCCGGTGCCCAGGCCGGGACAGAGCCCGAAGCCGTGGCGAGGGTCCTTCAGGTCGCAGAGCAGCGGCCGGGTCAGCGCGACGAGCCAGGCGGCCGCGGTGCCGAGCAGGAGCGCGACCGCGCCCAGGATCCACGCCTCGGGTCCGCGGTGCGCGAGCGCGGCCCAGGCGAGGATGGCGGCGCCGGGGGCGAGCCCGGCGAACGTCTGGCCGGCGTGGTGCCAGGCCATCGCCTTCAGGACGCGAGCGGTGCGGCCACCGGGGCCGCAGCTGCGGTCGAGAGCGGCCATGAGCACGGCGAACAGGCCGCTGAACGGCGCCGCCGGTTGGAAGAGCCCGAACAGGGACCTGCCGATGCGTCCGGTTGCGGCCTCCAGCTCCTCGAAGCCGCCGTGCGCGCGGTTGTACTCGGCCGCGGCGGTGAGCGCTGCGGCGATGGCGCCGGCCGACGTGCCGCCGATGTTCCTGAAGCGGTGTTTTCGGGACAGCTCCAGCACGGCGTGGGGATAGACGACGCCGCTGGTGATGCCGCCCTTCATGATGATGTCGCAGTTGGGCAGGGAGGGCATGGCGGGGCTCCTTCGGGAACGGGGAGCTGCCCGGGCAGGATAGAGCCGCGATATGGGAACGTCAATTCGGCCCGGATGGCCGGGGTTGGCGCCTGAGGGGAAAACTCATCGGGCTTGCCCGGGAGATGGTGCAGCGGGATAATCGGGAGGACCGTCGCGAACGTCGATGATGAATTGACCTGCGTGGCCGTGCGCAACGCCGGCGACGCAAGGGAGTCCCGATGGAACCGGTCCATGCCGCCGCCACCCGTCCCGCCGGGAACTCACGTCCGGGCGCGCGGTCCGCGCTCCGACCGGTCCTTGTTCTGGCACTCGCCATCACGCTGGTGGGCATCGGGTGCGGAAAGCGCCCCGCGTCCGAGGTTCTTCTCGACCCGCAGGTGATCGACAGCACCGCTCGCGCCCTGATGGCGCGAGAGCATGTCCAGGGACTGGCGCTCGCCGTCATCGAAGGCGGGGAAATTGCCCACGTGGCCGCCTACGGGATCCGGAACGCCACCGGCGACCCGCTGACCACCGAGACCATCATGTATGGCGCGTCGTTGACGAAGACCGCTTTCTCGTACCTGGTCATGCAGCTGGTGGACGAAGGGAAGCTGGACCTCGATGCCTCGATCGCCGGCCTCCTGCCGCGCCCGCTGCCGGAATACGACGACTACCACGACCTGGCGGGAGACCCGCGCTGGAAGGCCCTGACCATGCGGATCCTGCTCTCGCACACGACGGGATTCGCCAACTTCCGCTGGCTGGAGGACGACGGCAAGCTCCGCTTTCACCACGACCCCGGCACGCGCTATGGCTACTCGGGCGAAGGCTTCTACATAGCCCAGCTCGTGCTTGAGCAGGCGCTGCAGCTCGACGTCGGGCGGGAGATGCAGGCGCGGGTCTTCGACCGCTTCGGCATGGCGCGGACCTCGATGCAATGGCGCCCGGACTTCCAGGCCAACCTGGCGGACGGGTTTCGGGCAGACGGGACGCCGGAACCGCATGACGAGAGGTCGAGCGTAAGCGCGGCCGGCTCCATGGACACCGACATCGCCGACCAGGCGAAGCTCTGGGCCGGCATCATGCGGGGCGACGGGCTCAGCCGCACGGCCCGGACCGAGATGGTCCGGCCCCAGGTGCCGATCACATCGGCGCATCAGTTCCCGACCCTGGCCCACGAAACCGACCCCGCCAACACCGCCATCGGATTGGCGGCCGGCCTCGGGCTGGTCACCTTCCGGGGCCCGCAAGGCCAGGTCTGGTTCAAGGGAGGGCACAACGATTGGACCGGGAACATCGTCGTCTGCGTCGAGCGGGAGCGGCGCTGTCTCGTCCTGCTCTCCAACGACGTGCGAGCCGAGCGCCTCTACCCCGACCTGGTGCGAGCTGTTCTCGGTGAGACGGGGATGCCTTGGAGATGGGAGTATCATTAGTTGGCGGAACGAACTCGGTCCGCATTGCCCTCCGAACGTCCGTGTACCTGCGACTCCGCAGGAGTCCGTGCTCCTGGCAACAGCGGCGCTTGCCGAGGCGGGTCGCCAGGGCGCGCTGGTGATCTGCTTCCCCGATTGCTTCATTCCAGGATACCGGTGGCCAGGTGCGGTCGCGCCGCCGCGAGGTCCTGGCGCGCTAGCCTGGGGCGCTCGCTGGAATCGTCCCCGCGACTGTTGCCGGGCCATCAAGCCGTGCGTATGATCCCCACATCGCTCCGCCTGCCGCCGTGGGAGGCATCGTGACCGTCAAGCGCCTCGACAACATCGGCATCGTCGTCGAAGACCTCGACGCTGCCGTCGCATTCTTCACCGAACTGGGCCTGACGCTGGAAGGCCGCGGCCCCATCGAAGGCGAGTGGGCCGGCCGCGTCACGGGAGTGCGAGGCCAGCGCGTCGAGATCGCCATGATGCGCACGCCCGACGGCCACGGCCGCCTTGAGCTCTCTCGCTTCGACGCTCCTGCCATCGAGTCCGATCATCGAACGGCACCGGTGAACTCGCTCGGCTACCTGCGCGTCATGTTCGCCGTCGAGGACATCGATGACACGCTCGTTCGTCTCGGCAGGATCGGCGCGCGGGTGGTGGACGAGGTCGTCGACTACGCAGGCATCTACCGCCTCTGCTACATCCGCGGGCCGGAGGGGATCCTCATCGGGCTTGCCCAGGAGATCGCGCAGCAGGGTTCCGGCAGGAAGCGTGAATTCGCATGAAGCTTGAGATCAGCACGGAGATCGAGATCGCCGCGCCGCCGGAGCGGGTATGGGCGATCCTTCTGGACTTTTCGGCTCATCCCGAGTGGAATCCCTTCGTCCGCTCGATCTCGGGCCTGCCCGAACCCGGCGCGCGCCTGCGGGTCTTCGTCAAGCCCGAGGGAGGACGCGGAATGACGTTTCGCCCGAGGGTGCTCGTCGCGAGCGCGAACCGCGAACTGCGCTGGCGCGGCCGTCTCCTCCTGCCGGGCCTGTTCGACGGCGAGCACTACTTCCAGCTCGCAGCGATGGGTTCCGGCCGCACGCGGTTCGTCCATGGTGAGAGATTTTCCGGCATCCTGGTGAGGCCTGCCAGGTCGGGCCTCGAGGCCGGCACGCGGGCCGGATTCGTGGCGATGAACGAGGCACTGAAGGCGAGGGCTGAGCGTCATGGCGGGCAGTAGCCGGCGGATCCGGCGCGCTCACCGGGGCAGTGATGGGCTTCGATGGGGGCGTATAGGCGATCGACCGCGGCGCTCTGGCGCGGGCGGCGGATCCGGGGGTGAAGCGATGGTTCGGAAATGGCTGACCATGCCGATTCTCGTTGCGGCTGCCGTAGCGTCGACCGCAGCGCTCTGCGATGAGGCGAATGACCCGCCCTCCGTGGCCGTTTCCCTGGCCTCCCTGCCCCCATCGGTCGTCAGCACGTTTCCCCGCTGCGGCGACACCGCCGTGGCGCCCGGTCCCGCCGAGATCAGCGTCACGTTCAGCAAGGAGATGAAGGTCACCGGCCACTGCTGGTCCTGGTGCGGCGTGACCGACGATGCGTTCCCCGAGCGCACGGCCCCGACGCGCTTCCTTGATGACAAGCGGACCTGCGTGATGACCGTGTCGCTGCAGCCGGAGAAGACGTACGCGATCTGGATCAATACGGACCAGTACCACTCGTTCCAGGATCCGCAGGGGCACACGGCGGTGCCGTACTTGCTTGTGTTCAGGACGGAGGCGGCGCCGTAGGCGCGATCATGACCCGGAGGGGGACCTGACCCGATGCTGTTTCGCAGGGAGTTCCTCGCCGGCATTGCCGCCGGCGACATCACGCTGGCCTTCCGGCGCTGGCGCCGCCCGACGGTGCGGGCGGGCGGCACGCTGCTCACCGCGGTCGGCCAGCTGTCGATTGCGTCCGTCGAGCCGGTGGACGAGGGCCGCATCACGGCCGCCGAGGCCCGCCGCGCCGGGTACGCGGACCGCGAGGCGCTGCTGAAGGAACTGCGGCAGCGCGACGAGGGCGTGGTCTACCGCATCGAGCTTGGGCCGCTGCGCGCCGATCCCCGGATCGCCCTGCGCGAGGCGGGCGTCATCGGCGCCGACGAGCTCGCTAACCTGCGCCAGCAGCTGGAGCGCCTGGACGCGCGTGCCGCCGAGGGCCCCTGGACGCACCGCACGCTGGAGGTCCTGGCGAAGCATCCGGGTGTGCGCGCGGGGGATCTCTGCGATCTCGTCGGCCAGGAGAAGCAGCGCTTCAAGCTCAACGTGAGGAAGCTGAAGGGCCTCGGCCTCACCGAGAGCCTGGGCACGGGATACCGCCTGTCGCCGCGCGGCAAGGCGTTGCTGGACAGGTCGACCTGAGCGCGAGCATGGTCGCCGAGCAATCTGTGCCGCCGGCCGGGTCATCCGGCGCCAACGGAGAAGTCATGCTGCAGATCCGCGACGAATCCCCGGCCGATATCGATGCCATCACCAACATCACCGCCGCCGCCTTCGCCGGGCAGCCGTACAGCCGACAGACCGAGCCGTTCGTCGTCCTGGCGCTGCGCATGGCCGGGGCGCTCGCGTTGTCGCTGGTCGCCGATGACGACGGCGACATCGTCGGCCACGTCGCCTTCTCGCCGGTGACCATCAACGGGCGCGACTGCGGCTGGTACGGCGTGGGCCCGGTGTCGGTGCGGCCGGACCGGCAGCGGCGGGGCATTGGCCAGGCGCTGATGCGCGAGGGCCTGGCCCGGCTGCGCGCGCAGGGCGCCGCCGGCTGCCTGCTGGTGGGCGATCCCGCCTACTACGGGCGCTTCGGCTTCCGCGTCTGCGCCGAATTCACGCTGGAGGGCGTGCCGCCGCAGTACTTCCAGGCGCTGGCGTTCGGCTCGGGAACGGTGGGGGGCGTCGTGGTGTTTCATCCTGCTTTCGGGGCGACGGCATGACCAGCCCCTGGCTGCAGATCCCCGCCCCCGACTACGAGGCGCACATGCAGGCCGCCGGCCAGTCCGCCGTGCTGCGGGACTTCTTCGCGCGCGCCTATGCCGAGGTGCGGCCGCGGCGGCTGGCGATCCTCGGCTGCTCGACGGGTGCCGATTTCGCGCGCATCGACCCGGCGATCACCGATGTGATCGTGGGGGTGGATCTCAACGAGGCGTACCTGGACGTCGCCCGCGCCCGTTCCGCGAGCGCCGGCATAGCGTCCGTGCTCCTGCCCGGGGACGTCCTGCAAGTGGAGTTGCCGTCGGCGCCGTTCGATCTTGTCAGTGCGGCGCTGCTGCTGGAATATGTCGACCCTGAGCGGCTGTTCGGGCGCATCGCCGGCTGGCTCGCCGAAGGCGGCGTCTGCCAGGTCGTGTCGCAGCAGCCGTCGCCGGAGCTGCCGGCGGTGACGGCCACGGGCTACCGCAGCCTGGAGGCGCTGTCGGGGTGCCTGACGCTGCGCACGGCGGCGCAGGTCGAGGAGTTCGCCGCGCGAACCGGGCTGCGCCTGGTGGCCCGCGAAGGCTTGACGCTGGCCTCGGGCAAGACGCTGGTGCGGTCGGTGTTCGGCGGGGTGAGGCAATGAGCGGGTCCGGCCGCGAATCAGGGTTCGTGGTCGAGAACGGCATCGCGACGCCGGGACTGCACAAGGTGCGTGCCGTCCTCGACGCGGACGACGACATCACGGAGAGCGACGAGGGCAACAACACTGCGACGGCGACGGTCGTGGTCGTGGAGTAGCGGCAAAGGCGGGACTTGCGCCGGCGCAACTCGGCACCGTGCCAGCCCCGCCTCCGCCACGGGCAACGCCTACGTCCCCACCCTCTTCATGTACACCACTTCCATCGGCGCCGCCTCGTCGTCCTCCGCGGCCGCGCCGCCGCCCTGCAGCGACATCGCCGCGTCCAGGAAGCCGGTCACCAGCACGGCGTTGCCGTCGGGCGTCCAGATCAGCGAGTCCTTCTTGCCGTCGCCGGGGCACTTCGCCGACACCTGCTTGATGAACTCGCCGTCGGGCGAGAACACGTCCCAGGTGAACATGATGCCGGCGGGCTGGTCGACGCCGGAGCGGCTGTTGGCGACCCACAGGTTGCCGTCGTGGCCGATCTCGATCGCGGCGATGTCCGGGTCCGTGCGCGACATCGAGACCTTGGCGCCGGGCAGCTGGGCCAGCTGGGCCTGGACGGCGTCGTTCAGGCGCTTAAGCTCCTCGGCGGTGCGGGCCTTGTGCTCGTAGGCGCGCTCGATCACGCGCTGCAGCTTGCCGTCCTTGCCGTAGACATCGATCGCGTAGCGGTTGCGCGAGGCGGCGATGTACACGCGGCCGTCTCGGCCGACAGCGACCTTGCGGAAGTCGACGCGGTCGGTCTTGTCCTCGTTGAACTCGAAGGCCGTGAAGTCCATGTGATTCTTGCGCTCAAGGAATCGCACCTTTTCCTTGCCGTCCGCATCCACCGTCGCCACGTAGTTGGTGCGATCCTGGCCCGCGGTACCGGCCTGCGCGATCGACTCCGCGGTCACGACCATGTCCGTGCCGTTCGTGACACAGTCGAACAACTGCAGGAAGCCGCCCTTGGTGGGATCGGCCGCGCCGGGCGTGAACGAGCCGGCGGGCGACCCGTCGAGGTTGATCTTGACGATCTTGCCCGGGAAGATCTGCGCGAGGCCCAGCGTGCCGTCGGGCATGAACACGAGGTTGGCCGGCAGGCGTGACTCGCCGGGGCCGTCGCCCTCGCGGCTGAGCGTGGCGACGCGTGCGCCCGTCGTGTCGTACACGGGCACCTCGGCCAGGCGCGTGTCCAGCAGGTAGATGCGGCCGTCCTTGCCGGTGCGGACCTGCGTGATCAGGCCGAAGAAGTCCTCGCCCTCGTCGCCGCCGACGCGCCAGGCTTCCTTCAACGCCACAACCTCGACGCCCTTGCTCGGCTTGGCGCCGTTGGCGACGTAGGTGACGCCGTCCTTGACCGTGGTGGCGGGGGCGGCGATGGCGGTGGCGGCGGCCAAGGCCAGGGTCAGCAGGGCCAGCGTGGCCAAGGGCGCGCGCAGCGGGCGGCCGTTCGTGAGCGATACCGATCGCGCCATCATGGGCTTCCTTTCTGGTGCGCCCGTCCGGCGGGCTGTCCTGGAGTCCGGGACACCTACCCGGGTGTGACGGATCCTATTCAACGTGACCGTTTCGGGCTCGGAACGCAAGCGTTCTGGTCCCGCAGCGGATCCCATTATCCGACCGGGGACACCTTGAGCGTCGACTGCCAGACGATCGCCACGACGAGCGCCGTGCAGAGGATCACGATCACCAGTCCGCACCGGCGCCACAGGCGCCGCCGGACCGTCAGGCGTCGGACGCCGTCGACCGACTGCGCCTCGAGCTCCACCAGCATGGTCTTCAGGCTGCTCAGCGTGGGGTACAGCGCCACCTTCATCAGCGCGTAGATGAACAGGAACGATCCCAGCTCGAGGGCCACGAAGAGCTTGCGGTTGTTGATGTGCCATCCGTCGCCCAGGTTGTCGGTCAGCGCGGCGGCCCCCGCGCCCGCCATCAAAACCGTGGCCGCGACGATGATCTGCCAGATCTCGTACTTGGTGCGGCAGAACTCGAGGCGACGGCGGATAGTCGTCACCAAGGGCTCGTCGCCGCGAGCGGCCGCGCGCAGGTCTCGCAGCAGGTGCGCGCCGTAGGCCAGGAAGCCGACGGAGACCATCGCCAGCACCGCGTGCATGAGCGGCGCGCCGGCCTGCTGGCGGCTCAGGACGACGTTGATCGCATTGATGGCCACCCCGGCGGCGAGCAGCGGCAGGTGAACGATGATGTTCAGCCGCAGGCGACGCCCCTCGTCGGCGACGACCGGTCGGCAGCCGCCTTGAAGGTCGGCGGCCGTCACCTGTCGTCCCTCGGCCTCCGCTCGATGCCAGATCTCCTGCAGGATATCCGCGCTCATGGCTTCTCCTTGTCCGCATCGGCGCTCACGCCCAGCGCGCGGCGCAGCTTCTCGGTGATCCGGACCAGACGCACGCTCACGGCGCCCGCGCTCAGGCCGGTGACGTCGGCGATCTCCTGGAGCGAGCGATCTTCGAGCTTCAGGACGGCGACGGCTCGATCGAGCGGCGCCAGTTCGGCGATGGCCGCGTACAGGTGATGAACATCATCGGGCGGTGCGCGGTCGGGAGCGGCCGGCGAGCGGAACGACGGATCGTCCAGGGGGATGGTGGGCGGACGGCGCGAGCGTCCGCGGCGATGCATCAGCGCCGTGTTGAGCGCCACCCGGAACATCCAGGTGGAGAACGCGGCGCGCCCGTCGTAGGACGGGTACGACTTCCAGAGCTGCAGCAGGATCTGCTGCCAGAGGTCCCGGCGGTCCTCCGCATCCGCCGCATACACCCGGCAGAGCCGGTGCAGCACGCCCGGGTGCGCGTTGACCAGGTCGAGAAAGTCCTGCTGGTTGCGAGAGGCTGGTTCCATGCCGGTCCACTACTCCCTGTTGGCGGAGTATGTTGCCGGACAGGCTCGAATGCTACAGGCTGAAGGTTGATTCGCGTGATCCAATTTGAGGCGGGGGGGGGGCGGCGATGACGTGGCCGGGGAGGAGTTACGGCGGAAGGGCGCATTCGGAGGCACGGAATCCGTAGCCACGGCGGGTCACTCGCAGCGTGCCCCTACATGCCGCACCAGCACCACGACATCCGCCAGATTGATAGTGCCGCCGCCGTCGAGCGGCAGGCTGAACGTCGCGCGGCCGGTCGGATCGGTGGCCCCGTCGGCGAGGAAGCAGCCGACGGCCTGTCCGCGGGCGCAATCGACGATCGTGCCCGGGCCGGGCACGAACTCCAGCCACATGTCCTCGCGGGGGTAACCGGCGATCGGGTTGAAGAAGTCGTCGACCAGGCGGATCGTGATCGCGACAGCGTGAGACTTGCGCCGGCGCAAGTCCCGATCGAAACAGGCGGACATTCTTGCCGCGAGATGTCGCGGACCCGTGCGGCTTGTCGCGCTGCTACGACTTGCGCCGGCGCAAGTCCCCATCCATCCCCGTCAACACCGTCCTCAATGCCCCAACCACCATCTCCACCTCATCCTCCCCGATGACCAGCGGCGGCACGAACCGCAGCACCGTCTTGTCCGTCGCGTTCAGCAGGATGCCGTGCTCGCGCATCGCGACCACCACGGGATCGGCCTCGCCGTGCAGCTCCAGCGCGAGCATCAGGCCCAGGCCGCGCGCCTCTTTCACCACGGCGGGGAACTCGGCCGCCAGCTGCTTCAGGCGCGCCAGGAAGTAGGCGCCGACCGCCGTGGCGTGCGCGGCCAGGCCCTTCTCCTCGATCTCCTCGAGCACCGCGACGCCCGCCGCGCAGGCCACCGGGTTGCCGCCGAAGGTGGTGCCGTGCATGCCGGGCTGCAGCACGTCGGCCACCGACTCGGCGCCCAGGATGGCGCCCAGCGGCAGGCCGCCGCCGATCGGCTTGGCGAGCGTGACCAGGTCCGGCCGCAGATCGAAGTGCTGCGCGGCCAGGAACGGGCCGGTGCGCCAGGCGCCGCTCTGGATCTCGTCGGCGATGATGAGGAAGCCGTGCTCTGCGCGCAGCTCCTTCAGCGCGGCGGCGAACTCCGCGGTGATCGGGCGAACGCCGCCCTCGCCCTGCACGCACTCGAGCACGACGGCCGCCGTCGCCGGGCCCACGCCGGCGCGCAGCGCGTCCACGTCGTTGAACGGCAGCGACGAGCAGCCGTCCAGGAACGGGCCGAAGCCGTCGCGATAGTTGGGGCGGTCCATGATCGACAGCGCACCCATCGTGCGACCGTGGAAGGCATTCGTGAAGCCGACCAGTTGCGACCTGCCGCGGGCGGTGCCCCACTTGCGGGCGAGCTTGAGCGCGCCTTCCATCGCCTCGGTGCCGCTGTTGGCCAGGAAGACCCGCGCCATCCCGGAGTGGCGCAGCAGCAGCTCGGCCAGTCGGACCTGCGGCTCCTGCGCGAAGTAGTTCGAGACGTGGATGTAGCGGCCGGCCTGTTCCGTGATGGCCGCGACGACCCGCGGGTGGGCGTGGCCCAGGGCGTTGACGGCGATGCCGGCGAACATGTCCAGCCAGCGGCGGCCGTCGGAGGTGGTCAGCCAGGCGCCCTCCCCGCGGTCCGGGACCAGCGGTAACCTCTTGTAAGTATGGAAGAAAGACGCCTGCTCGCGCTCGTTCAGGTCCATTTCGGCCCCCGGCTGGAAAAAGTTCTTTGCATAAATATGCACAATGATGTATATTTATGCAACCATGAAGAACAACGGGCACGAAAGCGGGCCGCTGCGGGTGGCTGTCGTCGGCGCCTCCGGCTATTCCGGGGGCGAATTGCTGCGCCTGCTGGCGGGCGCGGTCGACGTGCGCGTGGAGGTGGCCACGGCCAACGCCCAGGCCGGGCGCGCGGTGGCCGAGGTGCACCCGTACCTCGCCGGCCGCTGCGACCTGCCGCTGACGGCCTTCGACGCGGCGGCGCTGGCCGGCCTGGACTGCGTGTTCATCGCGCTGCCCTCGGGCGAGGCGATGCAGCTGGCGCCGTCGCTGCTCGGCAAGGTCGGGTGCGTGATCGACCTGGGCGGCGACCTGCGCCTGCCGACGGCCGAACTGTACGAGAAGTACTACCGCAAGCCGCACACCGCGCCGCGCCTGCTGGGCGAGGCGGTGTACGGCCTGCCCGAGCTGAACCGCGAGCGCCTCCGCGGCGCGAAGCTCATCGCCAACCCGGGCTGCTACCCCACCAGCGCGATCCTGGCGCTGCTGCCGGCGCTGAAGGCCGGGCTCGTCAGGCCGGCGGGCATCGTCATCAACTCGCTGTCGGGCACCTCGG
>JAYRFB010000214.1:0-2457 GCA_041908585.1 Candidatus Krumholzibacteriia bacterium | reverse complement strand
GGCCGACGCCTGCTTCGTCCTGGTGTCCAGCCTGGCCGCGCACGGGCCGGCCGGTCCGCAGCGACCGGCCGTGGAGACTTCTCCGTGCCGGCCGATCACCGCGTACGGCCGCAGCAAGCTCGCCGCCGAGGAGCTGGTGATCGGACAGGCCTGGCCCTTCCGCACGGCAGCGGTGCGTCCCCCGGCCCTGTGCGGCCCCCGCGACCGGGGCTTCCTGCCGCTGGTGCGCCTGGCCTGCCGCGGCTGGACCGCGCGCCTGGGCCGGCGGCTGCAGGCGCTCTCGCTGGTCGACGGACGCGATGCGGCCGCGGCCGTGGTCGCCGTCGCGCGCACCCCGGCAGCCCGTGGCACGTTCTTCGTGGATGACGGGCGGCGCGGCTACGACTGGGTGGCGCTGCGGGCGGCGCTCGCCGCGGCCGCGGGCAGGCCGGTGCGCTCGGTGACCGTGCCGCTGGGCGTGCTGAGGTTCGCCGGCCGCCTGGCCGGCGGCTGGAAGCCCGGCCGCCCCTCCGTCCTGGGGCCCGACCGACTGGCCGACCTGGACGTCGACGGCTGGGTCTGCGACGGCGGGCGGCTGGCGGCGACCACCGGGTTCCGCGCCACGCGCGACGCGGCGGCGAGCCTGGCCGACGCCCTGCGCTTCTACCGCCAGGCGGGGTGGCTGTGACGCTGCGCCGCCACCTCGTGCAGCTCTCGCTGCGGCGCATGAACTACGACCGCCTGACGGTCGTCTACCTCCTGCTGAGCGCGTTCTATCCCGTGCTCAAGCCCTCGGTCTTCCCCCAGCCGTGGGCCAACGCCGCGCTGCACGGTGCGCTGGCGCTGTTCGTCTGGTTCGTGCCGCCGCTGCTGCGCGGCGCGCGCCATGTCGGGTTGCGCCTGCTCGGCGAGATCTACCTGCCCCTCATCTTCCCGCTCTTCTACGCCGAGATGGAGTACCTGGGGGTCATCTACTTCCCCTTCGAGAACAGCCTGGACCCGGCTCTCATCCGGCTGGAGCAGTGGATCTTCGGCTGCCAGCCGAGCATCGAGTGGTCGCGCGCCTGGCCGTGGCCGTGGTTCCACGAGCTGATGGAGTTCGCCTACTTCACCTACTATTTCCTGGCGGCGGCGTACGTCTGGCTGCTGATGCGCGCCCCGGGCCTGCCGTCGGACCGACGCTGGGACGCGCTGCGGGACTTCGTGCGCGACCTGAGCGTGACGATGCTGATCTGCTACACGTTCTACACGCTGTTCCCGGCCTGGGGTCCCAAGTACTTCCGGCTGGGATTCATCGACGTCGGCGGCGGGCCGTTCACGGCGATCATGCGGCATATCCACGAGAACGGCGCCATCCTCGGCGCAGCCTTCCCCTCGAGCCACGTTGCCGCCTCGCTGGTCCCCTGGTGGCACACCTGGCAGCGCTTCCCGCGGCATCGCTGGTGGATGACCACGCTCTTCGTGCTGCTGTGCATGTCGACGGTCTACAACCGCTACCACTATGTCGTGGACGTGTTCGCGGGCCTGCTGCTGGGCTCGCTGGTGATGTACGGCGGCGCCCGCCTGGGTGACACGGCCCGCGACCGGCTGCGGCGCCTGCGGCGCTGAACGCCCCGGCCACGGAGCGTCCCCCGGTGCGCGGCCGCGGATGGCCGGAAGCCATGCTGTGACAAGGCCCCCGCCGCAATGCGACGGGGGCCTTGCTGTCCGCTTGATTACCGGCGCACGGCCGGCGGCGCGCTCAGCCTCAGGCGAAGCCGCCGCTCCCGCAGGCACCGCCCCCGCAGCCGCCGCCGCCATCGCCGCCGCTGGTGGCAAACGTCGACAGCCCGCGCGTGACCTCGGCCGCGCCGCAGGACGGGCACTCCAGGTCGCCGGCCGCCAGCTCGGCCAGGCTCAGCAGTTCCTCGAAGACCTTCCCGCACTTCAGGCAGGTGAACTCGAACAGCGGCATCTGGACTCCTCCCCGCGCCGGGACCGCTGCCGCGGATGGCGCGCCTCCCTGGTTGCGTTACCTGTCGCCCGGCGCCGGTTCGTCATCCGGGTCGGCAGCCTGCACCCCGGGAGTCTCCTGCATCCTGGTCGGGGCCCGATCACCGATCGGGCACGTGCCCTCGGGCGCTCAGCCCGGTCGGATGCCGAACCGGGGCAGCACGAACTGCGCCAGCACGAACCAGACGACCAGGAAGATGATCAGGCCTTCCACGCGGACTCCCTTCGGGGGCCACCGGAAACAGTTGCATACTTTCCTAGATGATAATATTCATGTCCCGGGCCGTCAAGCGGCCCCCGTCGGGCGCCGCCCCGGGCTAGAACGTCCCGCGCACCCAGCCCCCATCCGCCACCACGCACTGGCCGGTGATGTAGCCGGCCGGTGCGGACATCAGGAAGGCCACCAGGGCCGCCAGCTCGTCGGCCTCGCCCAGGCGCCCCAGCGGGATCTCGCGGGTCCAGCCGGCGATGACTTCCTGCCGCGAG
>JAYRFB010000213.1:0-6233 GCA_041908585.1 Candidatus Krumholzibacteriia bacterium | reverse complement strand
CTGCTGGACAGCCATTTCGGCCGGATCAGCGAGCTGGACTGGACGTTCCCGGGACAGGTCACGACATTCCTGGCCAGCGAGGCGACGATCCGCAAGGCCCTGTCCTACGCGGATGTGGTCGTGGGCGCGGTGCTGATCCCCGGCGCGCGCACCCCGCACCTGGTCACGCGCGAGATGGTGGGACTCCTGCGCGAACGCAGCCTGGTCATCGACATCTCGGTCGACCAGGGCGGCTGCTTCGCCACCAGCCGGCCGACGCGCCTGTCGGACCCGACCTACGTCGTGGACGGCGTGACGCACTTCTGCGTGCCGAACCTCCCGAGCCTCGTCGCGCGCTCGGCCAGCTACGCGCTGGGAGGGGCGATCCTGCCCTTCCTGGCGGCGATCGCCGACCGTGGCGCGGCCGCGGCGCTGGCGGCCGACCGCTCGCTCGCGCGCGGCGTCAACGTGATGGACGGCCTGGTCACCCACCCGGGCCTGGCGGCTGCGCACGGCTGCGCCTGCACGCCGGTCGCGGGCCTCTTGCCCGGAGGCGCCGCATGAGCTGGATGGTCCGCTACCGCGAACGCCTGCGGACGTCGGCCGAGGCGGTCGCCGCCATCGGGTCCGGCCAGAAGGTGTACCTGGGCTCCGGCTGCGCGGCGCCTCACGGCCTGATCGCCTCGCTGGCGGCGCGCCACGAGGAGCTGCGCGGCGTGGAGATCGTCCACCACCTGACGCTCGGTGACGCGCCCTACATCGCCCCGGGGATGGAGGAGAGCTTCCGCCTGCGCGACTGCTTCGTGGCGGCGAACACGCGCGAGGCGGTCAACGAGGGCCGGGCGGACTACATCCCGGTGCACCTGCACGAGATGCCGCGGCTGTTCCGGCGCGGCGTCATTCCCCTGGACTGGGCGCTGATCCAGGTGAGCCCGCCCGACGAGCACGGCTTCTGCTCGTTCGGCATCGAGGTGGGCGTCACCAAGCCGGCGGCCCTCTGCGCGCGCAACATCGTGGTCGAGGTGAACCGCCGGATGCCGCGCACGCTGGGCGACAGCTTCATCCACGTCTCGAAGATCGAGGCCTTCGTGGAGGTCGACCGCGACCTGGACGAGTTCCACCCGGAACCGCCGACCGACGTCGAGCGCGAGGTGGGGCGCCATGTGTCCAGCCTGATCGAGGACGGGGCCTGCCTGCAGCTGGGGCTGGGCGCCATTCCCAACGCCGTGCTGGCATACCTCGGCGACCGGCGGGACCTGGGTTTCCACACCGAGATGATCACCGAGGCGCTGCCCGGCCTGGTCCAGAGCGGCGTCGTCACCGGCGAGCGCAAGTCGCTGCACCCCGGCAAGGTCGTCGCGGGCTTCATCATGGGCACGCGGCAGGTGTACGATTTCGCGCACGACAACGCGCTGTTCGAGTTCCACCCGACCGACTACGTGAACCACCCGGCGAACATCGCCCGCAACGTCGGGATGACGGCCGTCAACAGCGCCATCGAGATCGACCTGACGGGCCAGGTCTGTTCGGACTCGATCGGCGAGAGGATCCACAGCGGCTTCGGCGGCCAGGCGGACTTCATGCGCGGGGCGGCGCTGGCCGAGGGCGGGCGTCCCATCATCGCCCTGCCGTCGACCACTGCCGACGGGTCGCGCTCGCGGATCGTGCCCGTGCTCGCGCAGGGTGCCGGCGTGGTGCTCACGCGCGCCGATGTCCACTTCGTGGTGACGGAATACGGCGTCGCGCCCATGCTCGGCCGGAGCCTGCGGGAGCGCGCCGAGTCCCTGATCGCCATCGCGCACCCGGATTTCCGCGAGTCGCTGCTGGCGGCCGCGCGCCGTCGCGGGGCCTTCGGCCGCGTCTGGCCCGGGGGACTGCCTGCCTGAGCGGCCGCCGCCGGGGCGCAGCCGGCCGCCATTGACACCTGCACCGATCGTGGCCAAGATGTGCCGGCCCGCGGGCGCGCCCGGCGCCCGCGGCTTCCGCGCACGGGAGTGCCATGACCCAGTTCGAACCGTCCGCTTCCGGCGCCGAGCCGGCCGCCCCCGAGGACACGGGTGGCGCCACCATCCTCGTCGTCGACGACGAGCCGGAGCTGTGCCGCGCCCTGCACAAGCTGCTCGGCCGCAACGGGTATGCCGTCGTGACGGCGGGCAACGGCGAGGAGGCCCTGCAGGTCCTGCGGCGGCAGGAGATCCATCTCGTGCTGTCGGACCTGCAGATGCCGCGCATGGGCGGCCTGGACCTGCTCAAGGCGGCGCAGATCATCTCGCCGGCCACCGAGTTCGTGATCATCACCGGTCACGGCTCGATCGAGACCGCCGTCGACGCCATGAAGTCGGGCGCCTACGACTTCATCGAGAAGCCGTTCTCGACCTCGACCACGCTGAAGGTCGTGCGCAAGGCGCTCGAGAAGCAGAACCTGCTGACCGAGAACCGCCGCCTGCGGCGCAAGCTGGACGAACTGCAGGGCTCCGCCGACATCATCGGCCGCAGCGAGCCGATGCGCAGGGCGATCGCGATCGCGCAGCAGGCGGCCCCGAGCAGCGCGACGATCCTGATCACCGGCGAGAGCGGCACCGGCAAGGAAGTCTTCGCCTCGGCGATCCATCGCTGGAGCGAGCGGGCACGGCGCAGCCTGGTGACCGTCAGCTGCGCCGCACTGCCCGAGACCCTGCTGGAGGCCGAGCTGTTCGGCCACGAGAAGGGCGCCTTCACGGGCGCGGTGGCGCGGCGCAAGGGACGCTTCGAGCTGGCCGACCACGGGACGCTGTTCCTGGACGAGGTCGGCGAGATGAGCCCGGCCACGCAGGTCAAGCTGCTGCGGGTGCTTCAGGAAGGGACGCTGGAGCGGCTCGGCGGCGGCGAGACGGTGGGCGTCGACGTGCGGATCATCGCGGCGACCAACTCGGACTTGCCGGCCCTCGTCGCCGCCGGGCGCTTCCGGGAGGATCTCTATTACCGCCTGAATGTCATCAACCTGGAACTGCCGCCCCTGCGGCGTCGCGGAGATGACGTGACGCTCCTGGCGAACTTCTTCCTGGCGCGCTACAACGCCAAGAACGGCAAGCAGTTGCAGGGGTTCACGCAGGCGGCGCTCGAGGCGATGGGCCGCTACGGCTGGCCCGGCAACGTGCGGGAGCTGGAGAACGCCGTCGAGCGCGCCGTCGTGCTCTGCCGACAGCCCCAGGTCGACCTCGACGCCCTGCCGCCGAATGTCCTGGCGGGGCGCGCACGGCTCGAGCAGGTCGTGATCCCGGTCGGGACGACGCTGCGCGACGCCGAGATGGAGCTGATCGCCGCGACGCTCGACAGCACCGGGGGGGACAAGGAGATGGCCGCCCGCATCCTCGGCATCGCAGCCCGGACCATCTACCGGCGCCTTCAGTAGCGCCCAGGGCGGGCCGGGGCCCGGCTTGACCCTCCCGCGGGGCATGGCTATATTCGCCGCGCCCCTGCGCCCCTGCCGGGGTCGTCCCCGGGGCCCGCGGTCGCGCGGGCGCGGGCCGGGCCGCACCGCGAGAGTGGCGGAACTGGCAGACGCGCAGGATTTAGGTTCCTGTGGGGCAACCCGTGGGGGTTCGAGTCCCCCCTCTCGCACCACGCCGCTGGAGCGTCCGGTCGACCGGAACCCGCCGCCGGCGCCGGGATGCCCCCCTTGCCGAGGCCGAGCCGCGCCCGGGGCCAGCGAGCACCGGGCCGTTTTCACATTCCACCGCGAGGACCAGAGGCCATGTCCGAGAACCCGACCGGCGCCGACCGGCCCATCACCACGACCGTCGAGTCGCCCGAGCCCTGCCGCCGCGTGATCCGTGCCGAGGTCGCGCGCGCACTGTTCGACCGCGAGTACGCCGACCGCCTGAAGAAGGCCGCGCGCACGCACCAGCGGCCGGGCTTCCGCAAGGGCCATACGCCGAAGGCCGTCGTCGAGCGCGAGCTGGGGGACCTGCTGCGCATGGAGGCCATCGAGGCGCTGGTGCCCAAGGCCTGGATCAGCGCGCTCCTGGAGCACAAGCTCTCTCCCGTCACCGATCCCGCCCTGGGCAACCTCGACTTCAAGGAAGACGGCCCCCTGACCTTCGACCTGACCGTGGAGGTGAGGCCGGAGATCACGCTGAACGACCTGACGGGCCTGCCCGTGCGGCGGCGCCAGGTCGCGATCGGTGACGACGACGTGGAGCGCGTGATCGAGCGCCTGCGCGAGGCGCGCGCCGGCTGGGAGACTGTCGAGCGCGAGGCCCGCGTCGGTGACCAGGTCACCCTCGACCTGGTGCCGGGCGACGAGGCGGGGAACTTCGACGAGGCCGCCCTGATCGCCGACCAGCGCTTCGTGCTCGGCGCCGAACACAACCTGCCCGAGTTCAACGAGCGCCTCGACGGCTGCACCGCCGGCAGCGAGCGGATCGTGGAGGTTTCCTACCCGGCCGACCACCCGAACCCGCGCCTGGTCGGGCGCTCGGTCAAGTTCCGCTGCCTGGCCAAGTCCGTGGCCCGGAAGAAGCTGCCGGAACTGGACGACGCCTTCGCTGCGACCTGCGGCCCCGTGCAGGATGTCGCCGGTCTGCGCGCGGACATCCGGCGGGACCTCGAGAAGGAAGCCGCCCGCCGCGTGCGGCAGGAACTGGACGCGCAGCTCCAGGCGGAACTCCTCAAGCGGCACGAGGTTCCCCTGCCCGCGTCGATGGTCGACAAGTACCTCGAGTCGGGTCTCGAGGAACTCCACCAGCGCAACCTGAGGACCGGACGGCCGAACTCCGCGCAGGAGGACGCCGAGTACCGCCAGCAGGGGCGTCCCCACGCCGAGCGCGCGCTGAGGGGCCTGCTGCTGCTGGAGGCGGTCCGTCGCCAGGAAGGCATCAAGGCCGACAAGGATGCGGTCGATGAGCGCATCGCCGAGATCGCCGCGGAGAACGGTTTCGAGGTTGACCGGTACCGTGAATTCGTCGACAGTGGCGAGGAGCGGGAACGGATCGAATACGACCTTCTCGAGCGGCGCACGTACGATTTCCTGCTGTCCCGCGCCGCGGTCCAGGACGTGCCCGCGGACACGGATGTCCTGAGCGAAACGGAGTTGTGATGCTGGTTCCCGTGGTCGTCGATCAGACCAGTCATGGCGAGCGTGCGTACGACATCTATTCCCGGCTCCTGAAGGACCGGATCATCTTCCTGGGCTGGCCGGTGGACGACAACATCGCGAACCTGGTCATCGCGCAGATGCTGTTCCTGCAGGCGGAGGACCCCGAGCGCGACATCTACCTATACATCAACAGCCCTGGCGGCAGCGTGACCGCCGGTCTTGCCATCTACGACACGATGCAATACATTACCAATGATGTGGTTACCATCTGCATGGGGCAGGCTGCCAGCATGGGCGCCGTGCTCCTGGCGGCCGGGGCTCACGGCAAGCGCTCGGCGCTGAAGAACTCGCGGGTGATGATCCATCAACCGCTGGGCGGCTCCCAGGGCCAGGCGAGCATGATCGAGATCTACACCAAGGAGATCCTGAACATCCGCGACAAGCTGTACGGGATCCTGGCGAAGCACACCGGCCAGTCGCTCGAGAAGATCGCCGCCGACAGTGACCGCGACTTCTTCATGTCGGCCGAGGAAGCCTGCGCCTACGGGATCGTCGACAAGGTCATCGAGAGCCGCAGCGAGATCGACTCGGACAAGAAGAAGAAGTAGGGGCGGCACGAGCCGCGGGGCGCGGTCGGGGAGCAGGGATGAAACGTCGCCAGAACGGCAGTCCGCAGATGATCAAGTGCTCCTTCTGCGCCCGCGGCCAGGACGAGGTGGCGAAGCTCGTCGCCGGTCCCTCGAGCGTGTACATCTGCAGCGAGTGCATCAAGCTCTGCAACGACATCCTCGAAGGCGAGATGCTCGACGAGGCCGCGCTGGCCCCGCCGCGGTTCCCCAAGCCCCGCGAGATCAAGGATTACCTCGACCTCTACGTGATCGGCCAGGAGGACGCGAAGGTCTCCCTGGCGGTGGCCGTCTACAACCACTACAAGCGGATCCACCAGAAGGTGACCGGCGACGGCGTCGAGATCGACAAGAGCAACATCCTGATGCTGGGCAACACCGGCACCGGCAAGACGCTCCTGGCGCAGACGCTGGCGCGCTACCTCAACGTGCCGTTCGCCATCGCGGATGCCACGGCGCTGACCGAGGCCGGGTACGTCGGCGAGGACGTGGAGAACATCCTCGTCCGCCTGCTGCTGGCGGCCGACTACAACATCGCCGCGGCGGAGCAG
>JAYRFB010000212.1:0-2643 GCA_041908585.1 Candidatus Krumholzibacteriia bacterium | reverse complement strand
GGCCCTGTGGCCTGTTGTGCGAACCCCCACGGAGACATTGCCCATGGATAGGCGCCCGCTCATCGGCTTCGTGCTGATCTTCGTCATCATCATCGGCTACTACTTCATCATGGGGCAGCTGTACCCGCCCCAGCCTCCAACGCCGAAGTCCACCACGGTCGAGTCGAACGCCGCCCAGGAGCCGCGCGGCAGCGCGCCGGTCGAGACCGCCCTGGCTGTCGCCGAGCCGGCGCCGTCGTTCGCCGCGGGCGACAGCCTGGCCGCGCGCCTGCCGCTGACGATGGAACAGGCGCTGGCGCCGCTGCCGGCGTCCGGTGGGCCGGCGACGGTGACGGTGACCACGCCCTTGTACCGCGCGCGCATCGAGATGCGCGGCGGCGCGGTGGGGGGCTGGGAGCTGCTCGAGCACAAGTCGTGGAAGGGCGGCCCGCTGCAGATGGTGCCGCAGGGCGCGGACGGCGGCGCCGACAAGATCGTCTTCCGGGCCGCCGAGTTGGACCTGGCCACGTTCCCGTACACGGCCGACCAGGGCGACTTCACCCTGGGCGCCGGCGACGGCAAGCGCACCCTCACCCTGCGCGGCACCACGCGCGGCGGCCTGGAGGTGCGGAAGATCTTCACGTTCGACCCGGCGTCCTACGGCGTCACGGTCGACCTGGAGCTGGGGGGCGATGGCGTGGCCGTCGCCAACCTGCTGGCGCAGACCGGCAGCCCCGATGCGATGCGGTTCGGCTGGAACCGCGGCATCGCGCTGGTCGAGCGCAACGAGAAGCAGGAGCGGGGGATGCTGCGCGCGTTCGCGGGCATCGGCGAGGACCTGCACCTGCGCAAGCGCGAGGACCTCAAGAAGGACGTCGCGAAGGTCGAGGGCCAGTGGCGCGGGTCCATCCGCTACGCCGGCCTGCAGGACCGCTATTTCATGATCGTCGGCATCGTCCCCTCCGAGCAGGGGGGACCGGTCGAGGGCACGGTGCGCCTCGGCGGGGACAAGGATCGACTGGCCCAGTCCTGGGCCCTCGACCTGCCCGCGCGTCGCGCCGCCGGCGGCAGCGTGTCTGCCGCGCGCCTGGACCTGTACATCGGCCCCCAGCAGGCCGAACTGCTCAGCGTCTACGGACAAGGTCTGGAAAACGCCATGGACCTGGGCTGGAAGTGGGTGCGCCCGCTCTCGAAGCTCGTGCTGTGGGGCATGGACCTGCTGTACAAGGTGATCCCGAACTACGGCCTGGTCATCATCTTCTTCTCCATCGTGACGAAGCTGATGTTCTACCCGCTCACGCAGACCTCGACCAAGTCCATGAAGAAGATGCAGGAGCTTCAGCCGAAACTGAAGGCCCTGCAGGAGAAGTACAAAAACGACAAGGAGAAGCTGAACCAGGCGACCCTCAAGCTGTACCAGGAGGAGAAGGTCAATCCCCTGTCCGGCTGCTGGCCGCTGCTCGTGCAGTCTCCGGTCTTCATCGCGCTGTACCAGGCGCTCAGCCACATGGTCTCGCTGCGCGGCCAGCCGTTCTTCGGCTGGATCCACGACCTGTCGCAGCCGGACATGCTGATGATGGCGCCATTCGGGCTCCCGGTGGACCTCAACGTCCTGCCGTTCCTGATGGGCATCGCGATGTACTTCCAGACCAAGTTCACCCCGACCACCGGCGGCGGTCAGATGGCCATGCTGAACACGCTGATGCCGGTGATGATGATCTTCATCTTCTACAACATGCCGTCGGGCCTGGTCCTCTACTGGTTCGTGCAGAACGTACTGCAGGCTTACCAGTCGTGGCGGATCATGAAGACGACGGCTCCTGGAGGCGCAGTCAAGGCATGAGCGACTCAATCGAAACCAAGGGCAAGACCGTCGACCTGGCGGTGTCCGAAGCCCTGCTGCAGCTGGGCCTGCGGCGGGACGAAGTCGAGATCAAGGTGCTGGAGGAACCCCGCGCGGGGCTGATGGGCTTCATCGGCGCGCGGCAGGCCAAGGTGCTGGTCACCAAGCGCCGCTCGCGCGGCGGCAGCCGCTTCGGCGGCCGCGGCGGCCGGCGCGACGACGACCACCGCGCGCACGACCTGACGGCCGAAGGCTCGTCCGGGCGCGGGCGCGGGGGCCGTGACGGCGGGCGCGACGAGGGCGGCCGTGGCGGGCGTGGCGGCCGCGGCGGGCGCGACGGCGGTCGAGATGGTGGTCGCGACGGCGGTCGCGATGGCAATCGCGGCCGTGATGAGCGCAACGAGGCGCGCGGCGGTCGTGACGATGGCGGCCGTGGGGGCCGTGGCGGTCGTGATGGTGGTCGTGATGGTGGTCGCGATGGTGGCCGTGACGGCGGTCGTGACGGTGGCCGTGGCGGTCGCGGCGGTCGCGAGCGCAGCGACGATCAGGCTCCGCGCCTGCGCGAGACGGCGCCCGAGAACGGCGCGGTCGTGGATGGCAACCCTGAGGAGCGGCCCGACGGGCAGCGGTCGCGCCGGCGCCGTGGCGGCCGCGGTCGCGGCGGTCGCGGCCGGGGCGGCCAGGGCGCTCCGCGCGACGAGCAGCAGCCGAACGGCAGCGTGGCGTTCGACGCCGCGGACGACAGCTTCGAGGTGCGCGGCGTCACCGGGGGCGACGAGCGCGCGCCCGACGGCGAGCGCGGCGAGCGTGGCGAGCGTGGT
>JAYRFB010000211.1:0-2728 GCA_041908585.1 Candidatus Krumholzibacteriia bacterium | reverse complement strand
TGCGCGGCGTGCAACAGTTGACCGGTCAACGATTCGGAACGCACGAATCGCCCGATCGCCGCACCGAAAATCGTTGCCGGGTCAACCATCGCGGAAATGGCGACGCACAACGCGCGGTGTTACCGAGCGGCCCCCACGCACAGCCCTCGACGCCACCGGCCCCATCGCCTATCCTTCCCCCCGTGCGCATCCTCACCGCCACCCTCCAGCACTTCCGCAACCTCGAGCCCGCACAGCTCGAGTTCTCCCCGTCCGTCAACCTGCTGCTTGGCGCCAACGGCGAGGGCAAGACCAACCTGCTGGAGGCGCTCAACTGGTTCGCGCTCGGCCGCTCGCACATGGGGGCGAAGCCGGAGGAGATGATCGCCTTCGGGCAGGACGCGCTGCACGTGGCGCTGCAGGTGGAGGAGGACGATGGCGCCCAGGTGGCCTGCGAATTCGGCCTGGACCGGCGCGGCGGGCGGCGGCTGAAGGTGGACGGCGAGCCGCTGAAACAGCGGGCCGACCTGGTCGGGCGGCTGGTGACGGTGGTCTTCAACCCCGACACGATCGGGTTGGTCAGGGGTGCGCCGCAGCTGCGGCGGCAGTTCGCGGACCAGGGGATGGCGGAGCTGGACCCGCTCTACCTGGGGCACCTGAGCGCCTGCCAGCGCGCCCTGAAACAGAAGGCCGGGCTGCTGCACGACTTGCGGCGGGGGTTCGGCGGCAACGGGCGCGGGCGGGCCGAGCTGGCGGCCTGGAATCGCGAACTGGCGCTGCATGCGGCGGCGGTGTGCCGCGGGCGGGCGGCCTACGCGCGGCTGCTGGAGGGGCCGCTGCAGGCGGCGCACGCGGAGCTGACGGGAGGCTCGACGGGAACCCCGGCTGGTGGTGTGGCGGGGGCCGCCGGGACCATCACCTGCGACTACCGGCCGCGGCTGGAAGCAGCCCAGAAAGCCCTCGTCAAAGGGGGTGGGGAAATAGCCCCGGACGACGATTTGGCGGGCGCGATTTTCGCAGAAATAGACTATATTATGGACTCGGAAATCAGGCGCGGAAGGCCCCTGGCGGGCCCCCAGTTCGACGATCTCACGCTGGCCGTGGAGGGGATCGACCTGAGGGTTTACGGCTCGCAGGGACAAACCCGCACGGCGGCCATCGCCATGATCCTGGCGCGCAGCGACGTGCTGCACGGGCAGCGCCGGTTGAGGCCGGTGTTGTTCCTCGACGACATCTTCAGCGAGCTGGACCGGGATCGGGCCCGGCGGCTGCAGGAGATGTCGTCGCGCGAGCATCAGGTGTTCATCGCCACGGCCAGGCCCGACGATGTGGCCGGCTGGCAACCGCCGGGACTGCGCGCGTGGCAGGTGGCGCAGGGGCGGTTCGTGGAGCGGGATCACGGCGCGGACTGACCCGCGCCGCGGCGAGGGTGAACGACCGGCGACGGGCGCGCGCGCGATGACGACCAGGAAAGACGGACTGACACCCGTGGCGAAGATCATCGCGGCCGCGCTGCAGGAAGCGGGCGTGGGCGAGCGCCTCGACGGGCGCGCCCCGCTGCTGCACTGGCGCGAGATCGTGGGCGAAGAGATCGCCGCGCACGTGCGCGCGGTGGATCTGGCCGACGGCGTGCTGGTGCTGGCGGCCGACCACGGGGCCTGGCGCCAGGAACTGACCATGCTGGCGCCCGAGATCATCGAGAAATTCAACGCCAGGTTCGGCGAGGGAACCGTCAGCCAGCTGCAGTGGCACCAGGGCGCAAGGGCGCCGTGGGCCGCGCGCGGCAGGAAGCGTGACCAGGGCAGATGAGCGACAGCGAGAACAAGGCGGCCGAGGCCGCGGCCGGCGGCGCGATGGATGCGGCCGAAGCGGCAGAGGCGGCGGCCGGGCTGGCGGCGCTGAAGGCGGCCAACGGCTCGAAGGAGTACACCGCCGACGGCATCCAGGTCCTCAAGGGCCTCGAGGCGGTGCGCAAGCGCCCGGCGATGTACATCGGCGACACCGGCACCAAGGGGCTGCATCACCTGGTGTACGAGGTCGTCGACAACTCCATCGACGAGGCGATGGCCGGCTACTGCACCGACATCGAGGTCGTGATCCTCGAGAACGATGTCATCAGCGTGCGGGACAACGGCCGCGGCATCCCCGTGGACATGCACAAGGAAGAGGGCAAGCCGGCGGTTGAACTCGTGCTCAGCAGCCTGCACGCCGGCGGCAAGTTCGACAAGGGCAGCTACAAGGTGTCCGGCGGCCTGCACGGCGTGGGCGTCAGCTGCGTCAACGCGCTCAGCGAATGGCTGAAGGCGGAGATCCGGCGCGACGGCAAGGTGCACCACATCGGGTTCGAGCGCGGCATCCTCAGCGAGCCGCTGAACGTGAGCGGCGACTGCCCGGAGAACGAGACCGGCACCATCGTCTCGTTCAAGCCCGACTTCGAGATCTTCCCCGACCTGGTCTACAACTACGACACGCTGCGCGGGCGGCTGCGCGAGCTGGCGTTCCTCAACCGCGGCATCAACATCGAGCTGCGCGACGAGCGGGCCGGCAAGAGCCGCCGCGACCGCTTCCACTTCGAGGGCGGCATTGTCGAGTACGTGCGGTGGCTGAACGAGGGGCGCACGGTCATCTGCCCCGAGCCCGTGTTCTTCTCGGGGGAGAAGGACGGCATCCAGATGGAGGTGGCCCTCGACTACAACGACGGCTACGCCGAGGTGCTGTTCACGTTCGCCAACAACATCAACACGCCCGA
>JAYRFB010000210.1:0-7465 GCA_041908585.1 Candidatus Krumholzibacteriia bacterium | reverse complement strand
GGCTGTCGCGGCCGGCGCCCGCGACCTGGGCGAGAACAGGGTGTTCGACGCGTTGGCGCGCCAGGCTGAACTGGCGCGCCTTCTCGTCGCTGCCGGCATGCAGGCCGACGGGCTGCGCTGGCACTTCATCGGCCACCTGCAGCGCAACAAGGTGGCGCGGGCGAGCGGTCGCTTCGCGCTGCTGCACGGCGTCGACTCGGCCGAACTGGCCGGCCTGCTGTCGAGCCGCGCGGCTCAGGCAGGCGCCCGCCAGGCGGTGCTGCTCGAGGTGAACCTGGGCGAGGCGCAGAAGCAGGGCGTGGCGCCGGGCGACCTGGCCCGGCTGCTGGACGACCTGGCGGGCCTGCCCGGGCTCGACGTGCGCGGGTTCATGGGCATGGCGCCGTGGGGCGCCACCGAGGACCAGGCGCGCCGGCTGTTCGGCAGCCTGCGGGAGCTGGCCGAGCGGGAGCGGGCGCGCACCGGGCTGGCGCTCCCCGAACTGAGCATGGGCATGAGCGGCGACTACGAGGCCGCGATCCTCGAGGGCGCCACCATCGTCCGCGTGGGCAGCGCCATCTTTGCCCCGTAAGGGGGCTGGCCGGGCCCGGGCAGGTCCGGGCCGGCAGGAAGGAACGGTATGGACCCCGTCCGCCTCGCTCTTGCCGTCCTGCAGGTCTACACCTGGGTCATCGTGGCCCGCGTGATCCTGTCCTGGGTCAACCCGCATCCGAGTAACGAATTGCTGCTGTGGGTGATACGGCTCACCGAACCGGTCCTGGGACCCCTGCGCCGCCTGGTGCCCATCGCGGGCCTGGACCTCTCTCCCCTGCTGGCATGGCTCTTGATACAGCTCCTCATGAGGTTGATTGCACAGGCCGGCGCCTGACCGGATCGGCTGCGTCCGCGCCCCGCCCACGGGGCCGCAGGGACCCCGGTCCGGAAGGTCCGGCGGGACCCGGCCAAAGGACCAGACCATGAGGATCACTCCCCTGGACGTGCGGAAGCAGGAGTTCGGCAAGTCGATGCGCGGCTTCGACTGCGACGAGGTCCGGGCCTTCCTGAACACGCTCGCGGACGAATACGAAGCCGTGCTCGTCGACAGCAAGCAGATCCGCGAGCGGTCGCTGGACCTGGAGGACAAGCTCGGCGAGTACCAGCGCATGGAGAAGAACCTGCGGGACACGCTCCTGACGGCCGAGCGCCTGACGCAGGAGACGAAGGAAGCGGCGGCGCGCGAGGGCGAGCTGATCATCCGCGATGCGGAGATGAAGGCCCGTGGCGTGCTGGAGGAGTGCCGCCTGCGCACCGAGGAGCTGCGTCGCGAGATCACCGGGCTGCGCAAGGAGAAGGAGACCTACCTGGCGCGCTTCCGCTCGCTGGCCGAGGCGCAGATCCAGTTCATCGACACCCATCGCAGCGATTTCGAGGACCTCGACCGGCGCCTGACCGATATCGTCGACACCGTCGTCACGCGCACCGGGCCGGCCGCGCCCGTCGCGGCGCCGGCCTGGAACAACCCCTACGTGGCGGCGCCGGCCGCGGCCTATGCACCGGCGCAGCCGGTCGCGGCGCAGGTCCCGGCGCCGGCGGCGGGCCGCGCCCAGGTCGCGGCATCGCAGGGCCCGGCCCCGGCCGGCCCGAACAACGACATCTGGCGCGACTACATCCCCGGGCGCGCGTCCGCGGCCGCGGCGGCCGCGCCGGTCATCGTCCCGTCGGCCGCGCCCGTCCAGGCGCCGCAGGCGGGCCTGGCCCAGGGCCAGACCCAGGGTGCGACCCAGGGCGTGAGCGAGGAGGATCTCAACGGCGTGATCGCCCATACCCTGGCCGAGGTCGGTCCCGTCCACGGTCCGGCCGCGCACCCGGCCCAGCCCGAAGCCTGGACGCCCGAGCCCATCGTCACCGAGGTGACCAACCTCTGAGCCCCGCAATGCCGCGGTCGGTGGACCGGCCGGGCGGGCCCTCGGGCGCGCCCGGCCGTTTTTCCTTTCGACCCCCGCGGCAGCATGCTAGTTTGTCACGCCCGGCGCCCCCCAGGCACCTCCGAGGACCCCGTGCCGGCCGCCGCAGGAGCAACGTGAGCGCGTACTGGACCCAGATCCAGGAGGCCGCCGCCTTCATCCGCGGGCGGACCTCCTTCGAACCGGAGATCGGGCTGGTCCTGGGGACCGGCCTGGGCGACCTCGGGCACCGCATCGAGGCGGCCTGCGTCATCCCCTATGGAGAGGTGCCGCACTTCCGCGAGTCCACTGCCGAGAGCCATGTCGGGCAGCTCGTGCTCGGCACGCTCGGCGGTCGTCGCGTGATGGCGATGCAGGGGCGCATCCATTTCTACGAGGGCTACTCGATGCGCGAGGTGGCCCTGCCGGTGCGCGTCATGCGGGCGCTCGGCTGCCGGGCCCTGCTGATGAGCAACGCCGTCGGCGGCATGAACCCGCACTTCGCGCCCGGCGACATCACGGTGATCACCGACCATATCAACCTGATGGGCGACAACCCGCTCATCGGCGACAACGACGACCGTTTGGGGCCGCGGTTCCCCGACATGTCCGAGCCTTACGACCGGGGCTTCCTGGCGTGCATGGAAAAGGTGGCGCTGGCCCAGGGGCTGGCCCTCAAGCGGGCCGTCTACGTGGCAGTGGCCGGGCCGAACCTGGAGACGGCGGCCGAGTACCGCTTCCTGCGCACGATCGGCGCCGACACCGTCGGCATGTCCAGCGTGCCCGAGTGCCTGGCCGCCGTGCACGGCGGGATGCGCGTGCTGGGGCTGTCGGTGGTCACCGACGCCTGCTTCCCGGACGCGCTGAAGGCGGCCGATGTCAGCGAGATCATCCGCGTGGCGAACGAGGCGCAGCCGCGCCTCGCGGCCCTGGTCACGGGGTTCCTGGCCGCCGCCGAAATCTGAGCCCGCGGCCGTCGCCCTGCCCGGCGACGCGGCCGCCGCGACCACGACGACGCAGCCGAGGGGACGAGCCGAGCCATGTCCGCCGCCGACCGCCAGCCGCAGCCGCCGCTCTACCCGGCGCTGGCCCGCAAGTTCCACGATGCCCGTTCCGAGGAACTGGTCAGCGCGTTCTGGCGCGAGCACGACACCTTCCGCCGCAGCATCACGCGCCGCGAGGGCTGCCCCGACTGGGTCTTCTACGAGGGGCCGCCGACGGCCAACGGCATGCCGGGCGTGCACCACGTGATGGCGCGCCTGTGCAAGGACATCATGTGCCGGTACAAGACCATGACCGGCCACCGCGTGGTGCGCAAGGCCGGTTGGGACACGCATGGGCTGCCCGTGGAGCGCAGCGTCGAGAAGACTCTCGGGATCCAGGGCGCGCAGGCGATCCTCGAGTACGGGCTGGAGCCCTTCAACGAGAAGTGCCGCGAGAGCGTCTGGGCCTGCAAGGGCGTCTGGGACGAGTTCACCGAGCGCGTCGGCTACTGGGTGGACCTCGAGCACCCGTACATCACCTACGACAACGACTACATCGAGTCGGTGTGGTGGATCCTCGGGCAGTTCCACGCCAAGGGCATGCTCTACCAGGGCCACAAGGTCGTGCCCTACTGCCCGGTCTGCGCGACGCCCCTGAGCAGCCACGAGATGGCCAACAGCTACCGTACGGTCTCGGACCCGAGCGTGTACGTGAAGCTGAAGGCGGCCGACGCCGACGAGTTCTTCGTCACCTGGACCACCACGCCGTGGACCCTGCCCTCGAACGTGGCCCTGGCCGTGGGGCGCGACTTCACCTATGCCCGCGTGCGCTTCCGGGGCGAGGTGCTGATCCTGGCCGAGGCCCGCGTGCCGGTGCTGGAGACGCTCGGCGAGGTCGAGGTGCTCTCCACCTGCAAGGGCGCCGACCTGCTGGGCCGGCGCTACGAGCAGCTGCTGCCGTTCGTGTCGCCGGGCGACAAGCGCGCCTTCGTGGTGGTGGCCGCCGACTTCGTGACGCTCGACTCGGGCACGGGCATCGTGCACATGGCGCCCGCCTTCGGCGAGGACGACTACCAGGTCGGCCAGCGCGAGGAACTGGCCTTCCTGCGCCCGGTCGATGCCAACGGCCAGTTCACCGCCGACGTGACGCCGTGGGCCGGCCTGCACGTCAAGGCCGCCGACCGCAGGATCATCCGCCACCTCGCGGAGCAGGGCTCCCTCGTCCACGAGGAGACCTACACGCACGAGTACCCCTACCACGACCGCTGCGACAACCCGCTGATCTACCTGGCCACGCCGAGCTGGTTCATCCGCACCAGCGCGATGCGCGAGCAGCTGGTGCAGGCGAACCAGGACATCACCTGGGCGCCGCCGGAGGTGGGGGCGGGCCGCTTCGGCAACTGGCTCGCCGGCGCGATCGACTGGAGCCTCAGCCGCAACCGGTTCTGGGGCACGCCGCTCAACGTGTGGCTGTGCGACACCTGCGGCCACCAGCACCTGCCGTGCTCGCGCGCGGAGCTGGGCGAACTCACCGGCGCCGACCAGTCCGGGCTCGACCTGCACCGGCCGCACGTGGACAGGCTCGAGTTCCCCTGCCGACGGCCGGGCTGCGCCGGGACGATGCGCCGCACGCCCGAGGTCATCGACTGCTGGTTCGACTCGGGTAGCATGCCCTTCGCGCAATACCACTATCCGTTCGAGAACAAGGAGCTCTTCGAGAGCCAGTATCCCGCCGACTTCATCAGCGAGGGCGTCGACCAGACCCGCGGCTGGTTCTACACCCTGCTTGTCATCAGCACGTTCCTGACCGGGCGCAGCAGCTACAGGAGCTGCCTGGTCAACGAGCTGATCCTGGACAAGAAGGGCAAGAAGATGTCCAAGAGCATCGGCAACACCGTCGATCCCATGGCGATCATGCGCCAGGAGGGCGCCGACCCGCTGCGCTGGTACATGGTGACCTGCAGCCCGGTGTGGGTGCCCACGCGATTCGACCACGAGGGCGTCAAGGAGGCGCAGCGCAAGCTGCTCGCGACGCTGGAGAACACCTACGCGTTCTACGCGATGTACGCGAACCTGGACGGCTTCGTCCCCGACGGCGCGCCGGCGTCCAGCGACGACCGCCTCGACCGCTGGATCCTCAGCCGCCTGCAGAGCGTCACGGCCTCGGTGCGCGAGGATCTCGAGGCGCTGCACCTGAGCCGCGCGGCCAAGACGGTGGGAAGTTTCGTGATGGACGACGTCTCCAACTGGTACGTGCGGCTGAGCCGGCGCCGGTTCTGGAAGGGAGACGGCACCGGCGCGGCGGACGCGGCGGACAAGCGCGCGGCGTTCGCGACGCTGGCCGCGGTACTGGACGCATCGCTGCGCCTGCTGGCGCCGTTCGTCCCGTTCACCAGCGAGGAGATCTACCGCGGGCTGCACGCCTCGCGCGACCCGGAGGCCTCGGTCCACCTGGCCGACTTCCCCATCGTCGACTCCGCGCTGGTCGATCGCGGCCTGGAGGAGGCGATGGCCGTGGCCCAGGCCGTGGTCGGGCTGGGCCGCAGCCTGCGGCAGGACGCCGCGCTCAAGACGCGCCAGCCCCTGGGCCGCCTGCTGCTGCACAGCGACGACGGCCGCGCCGCCGCGCTGGTGGCCGACCCGCTGCTGGCCGGCTACGTCCGCGAGGAGCTGAACGTCAAGGAGCTGGCGCCGGTGGCGGACCCGCGCAGCGTGGTGCTGCTGTCGGCCAAGGCCAACT
Organism: Candidatus Krumholzibacteriia bacterium; assembly: GCA_041908585.1. GTDB lineage: Bacteria > Krumholzibacteriota > Krumholzibacteriia > LZORAL124-64-63 > LZORAL124-64-63 > CAINDZ01. The sequence continues at coordinate 1,820 of JAYRFB010000210.1, read as the reverse complement.
TCCGGGCGCTGGGTCCGCGCTTCGGCAAGTCCGCGCCGGTAGCCGCGGCCGCCATCGCGGCGATGACGCCGGCGCAGATCATGGCCCTGCGGGCCGACGGCAGCGTCTCCCTGGACGTGGCGGGCGAACAGGCCGTGCTCGGTTTCGAGGAGATCCAGGTCGTCGAGGAGGGCGTGCCCCCGTTCGTGGCCACGGCTTCCGGCGGCCTGACCGTGGCACTGGATACGACCCTGACCGACGAGCTCCGCCAGGAGGGGCTCTGCCGCGAGATCATCAACAAGGTGCAGAACCTGCGCAAGACCAGCGGCCTGGAGGTGGCCGACCGCATCGAGCTGGCGATCACCGGGCCGGCGGCCGTGTCGGCCGCGGTGGCCCGGTTCGGCGCCCGGATCGCCGCCGAGACCCTGGCGGTCACCGTTGCCTCGAAGCGCGAATTGGCTTATAAAGAATCGTTCCAACTGGACGGTATCGAGGTCGGCATCGCCCTGGACAGGGCGTAGGCCGCCCGGGAGGAAACCATGCGCAAGACTGATCTTCAGCGATTCCGCAAGCTGCTGCTCGACGAGAAGGAGCGCGTCATGCAGTCGCTGGCCCAGCACGAGAAGGTCATCAAGCACACCGACCTGACCGGCCTCGAGGCGGGCAAGGCCCACTCGAACCACATGGCCGACCAGGGCTCGGACGAGTTCCTCTACGAGACCACGATCAAGTTCGCCAACGCCGAGGGCCGCTACCTCTACAGCATCGAGGAGGCCCTGTCGCGCATCGAGGACGGCACCTACGGACGTTGCCTCGGCTGCAGCAAGCAGATCAACCCCGAGCGCCTCAAGCGCCTGCCCTACACGCGGCTGTGCATCGAGTGCAAGGAGAAGGAAGAGGCGGAGGACGCCTGATGCCGCAGCGCCCGTGGCGTCCCTGGCTGTGGGCGCCGCTCGTCCTGGTCGTGGACTTCGTCACCAAGCGACTCGTGCTGGCCAACGTCGAGGCCTTGCAGGGCCGCATCGAGCTGCTCGGCGATGTCGCCCGCCTGGCCTACGTGCGCAATCCGGGGTCGGCGATGGGGCTGTTCCCGGTCGGCCGCTGGGTGCTGGTGGGCGTGAGCGCCGCCGCCGTGGTCTTTCTGGTCTACCTCTACGCCACCAGCCGCCCGCGCCGCCCCGTGCGCCTGGGCGCGATGGCCGCGATCCTCGGCGGCGCGCTCGGCAACCTGGTGGACCGCGTCTTCTACGACGGCCTGGTGGTCGACTTCATCGACCTGGGCCTCGGCAGTCACCGCTTCTACACCTTCAACGTGGCCGACATGGGCGTCAGCCTGGGCGGCCTGGTGCTCTTCCTGAGCCTGCTGCGGGAAGACCGCGCCCCGGCGGTCGCGGCGCCCGACGCGGCGGCGTCCATGGCGCCCTCGCCGGCCGGGCCGTCGCCTGAACCGGCATCCGCTCCGGCCACAGGCCCGGCTTCCGATGACTGAGCCGGGCGGCCGGACCCGCGCCTTCACGGTGGACCTCGCCGAGGACGGGCAGCGCCTGGACGTCTTCCTGGCCGGCCGCTGTCCCGACCTGTCGCGGAGCCGCGTCCGCGGCGACCTGGAGCAGCCCGGGAGCGTGACCGTCGATGGCCGCGAACGCGCCGCTTCGTTCCGCCTGCGCGCCGGGCAGCGGGTCCTCTTCAGCCCCGCGCCGCCCGCCGTGCTGAGTGCCGTGCCCCAGGACATCGCCCTGGACGTGGCCTACGAGGACGAGCATGTCGTCGTGGTGAACAAGCCGGTGGGGCTCGTGGTGCACCCGGCCGCCGGCCATCCCGACGGCACGCTGGTCAACGCG
>JAYRFB010000209.1:0-4689 GCA_041908585.1 Candidatus Krumholzibacteriia bacterium | reverse complement strand
TCCTCACCCACGAGCTCGTCGGGGCGCAGCTCGTGCAGCTCGAAGTTCGCGACGCCGTTCTCGTCGGCGACGCGCGCCAGGTCCAGGAACAACCGCTCGCAGGACCGCTCGGCCGGGAACAGCCTCTCCCAGGCCGGCATGACCGCAGCCTGTCGCTCCGGGAGCGTGCGCTCCAGCCACAGGCCGGCCACCGTCCAGCGGTCGAGCTCGGCCATCTGGTCCTCGACGTTGCGCACCTCGCGGTGCTGGACCAGCGCGCGCTGCCAGGCGGGCAACGCGCCGACCACGAGCACGACGAACCAGCCCGCGGCCAGGCCGCCCAGCGCCAGCGCGCGCCGCGTGGGTCGTGTGCGCATCCGCAGCTTCATCTCAGCCCTCCTGCCCGGCGACGACCGGCTTCAGCCCCAGCTCCAGGCTGAACACGGTCCGTTCGCTCCTGTCCTGGGTGTCGCCAGGCTTGATGTGCATGGTCCGCGGCTCGCCCTTGACGATCGCCACGTCGGAGGCCCGCAACGCCTCCAGGAACTCGACGAACCCGGCCTGGGCCGCGGCGCCGGTGCCGGCGATGCTCTCGCCGTCGATGTGCAGGCGCAGCCCCCCCGTCTCGTGCTCGCTCACGCGCAGCGACTTGAAGACCACGGACGATGGCGCCAGGACCGCGACGCGCCGCAGGACCGACTCCAGGTCGGGCCGCGCGGCCACGTACCCGGCGATGCGCTCCTCGCGCGCCATCAGCACGCGCTGTTCGCGGTACGCCGCCTCGGCCCGGGTCGCGCGCGCCTGGGCCTCGACCAGGCGCCCGCGGGCCTTCTCCAGGTACTGGCCCTGGATGCGCGCCGTCACCAGGCCGCCCACCAGCAGCAGCGGCACCGCGGCCAGGCCGACCGCGCCCGCGCCGACCAGCACGCGACGGCGCGACGACGCCGACAGGCCCCGGTGCGCGCCCCGCGACAGCAGGTTCAGGTGCACGCCCTCGCAGGCCAGCAGCGCGGCCGCCGCGGCCGGCAGGTCGTCCGGCTCGGGCACGTGCGGGCCCCAGACGAACAGGCTCTCGATCTCCCAGTGCAGCGACGGCGCCAGGCCCTGCTGCTGCAGGCGCTCGACCAGCCGCGGGGCCACGTCGTGGTCGCCGCAGACGATGATCTGCTCCACGTGCGGCGACCGCTCCGTCTGGCGCGCGAAGAAGATCGAGCGCTCGATCTCGGTGGCCAGCCGGCCCAGGTACTCGCCCTTGTCCGCACCGCGCGACAGGTCCTGCGGCAGGCGCCGCGTCAGCAGCAGGTGCTCGCGCGTCGAGATGCAGAGGTATGAGGCCTCGCGGCCGATGAAGACGAGGTTCCACGCCTGGTGCTCGCCGTGCCCCGGGCCGTGGCGCCGGTAGAGGAGATCCAGCGCCAGGTGCGCCGGCAGCATCACGCCCGGCGGCGTGCCCCAGGCGGCTGCGTCGGCCAGCTGCGCGTCCACGACCTGGCGCGCGGCATAGAGCACGAAGACGTCGTGCAGACGCTCGGCGGCGGCGCCGGCCTGGCCGCCGGGCCGCGGTCCGAGCAGCTGGCAGCCCAGCGCCCAGGCCTCCGCACTGCCGCCCTCCGAACGGGCGACGATGCCGGCGACCGCGCGCTCCAGGGCGCGCCCCTTGAGCGGCGGCAGCCCGAACACGGAAGAACGTGCCTCCGTGTCGTCCAGCAGCCAGGCCAGCGCGCCGGGGTCGCGGGCCATGCCGCGCGCCAGCGCCGGCGAGGGTTCCCGGCCCTCGGCCAGCCGCTCCAGCCGCCCGACGGTCCAGCGCCCGCGCGCCTCACGGCCGACCTCGACCACGAGCCGCGACGTCCCCTGCCGCTGCACGCCGTATCCGCGCTTGCTCTTCACGTCCCCAGCTTCCTTCCCGCGCCCGCTTGCGGGCGCCGCTCCGGTTGCCGCCGGTGCCTAGGGCCCGACGCCCGCGGGCAGGTTGTCCGCCACGGTGACGGCGTTGCCGTCGGCCCCGGCCGAGTAGACGGTCCGCGATCCCGCGTTGACCTGGAACAAGCGGCCCCAGCCGTCGGTGTCGAAGGCGCCGGCCAGGCCGAGCGCCGCGCGGTCGGCGGCCGCCCAGTTGCCGGTCAGCGCCAGCCCCGCGTCGAGGTTCAGCGCCGCCTGCGCGATCTCCAGCTTGTACAGCGTGGCCTTGCGCGCCGGCGGCAGGCTGGAGACGTTCAGGCTGATGTCGTCGTCCCCGCCGCCGTCGTCGGCCCGGTCCGGTCCCCAGCTGCGCGCGATGAAGTCGGGCGGGTTGGCGCCCGTGACATCGACCATGACCTCGTAGGCGCGACGCCAGGGGTCCTCCAGCGCGTCGCCGTCGATGCCGGCGTCGAGGTAGCCGTCCACGAGGTCGGACGTATCGGTCGGGAAGGCGGCGCTGTCCTCGAAGTAGCGCCGGGCCGCCTCGGCGATGGCCTTGAGCTCGGCCTCGCAGTCCTGCACCTTGTCCCGGTTGACGGGTCCCGCCGCGACCACCGACAGCAGGTCGTCGCCGGCGCCATCGATGGTCCACGTCCCGCCCACGGCGCCAAACGTGACCAGGCCGTCGATGCCGCCGCTGGCCACGACCACGTCCGCCGCGCCGGCAGGCACGGTGACCGGGCCCAGGTCGTACAGGTAGGTCCCGCCCCAGGCGTCGGTGGTGGCCTCGGCCAGCGGCAGGCCGTCGCCGCCGCCCACATACGGGCCCTGCCAGCCGGAGACGCCGGGGTCCGCCACCAGGGCGCCCAGGCCCTCGGCCTCGCTCGGGAAGCGTCCCGTGTCCTCGTAGAAGTCGAGCAGCCCCTGCCGCAGCGACGCCAGCTCGTCGAGCGTCGCGTCCTCGCGGGCCCGCGACATCTCGCGAAAGGCCAGCGGCGTGACGGCAGCGGCCAGGATCGCGACGATGGCCACGGCCACGACGACCTCGACCAGGGTGAAGCCCCCGCGCCCGGGCAGGATCGCGATGGCGGGCTTGCGGCAGCGCACGTTCATCCTCCCGGGCCCACTAGTGCATCGCCGAGCGGATCGACATGATCGGCATCAGCAGCGACAGCGCCGCCAGGCAGACCATGGCGCCCAGCAGCACCAGCACGAGCCCCTCGAACACGGTGAAGGCCTTCTTGAGGTCGCGCGGCAGCTCCTTGTCCAGGTGCGCCGAGACCGTCAGCAGCGACTTGTCGAGCGAACCGGTGCGCTCGCCCACGGAGATCATGCGCTGCACCAGCGGCGGGAACGTGTCGGCGTCCGCGAAGGCCTCGGTCAACGACAGGCCGCTGGCGACCTGGGCGCGGATCGCGCGCAGCTGGGCGGCCATCACGCGGTTGCCGACCACGCCGCGCAGCAGGTCCAGCAGCCGCAGCAGGTCCACGCCGGAGGCGAAGATCACGGCGAACGTCTTCGCGAAGCGCGACAGGGCCAGCTTGCCGACGAAGGTGCCGACGACCGGGAGCCGCAGCAGCAGCCGGTCGCGCAGGTAGGCGCCGCGACGCGTGGAGGTGGCCAGGTGGACGGTTCCGCCCAGCAGCGCGCCCCCGAGCAGCAGCGCCCACCACCAGTGCCCGCAGAAGGAGCCCAGGGCGAGCATGGCACGCGTCAGCGCCGGCAGCTGCATGCCCGAGTTGCGGAACAGACCCTCGAAGCGGGGCATCACGAACAGCACCATCAGCAGGAACAGGCCCAGGACGCCGACCAGCAGCATGGCCGGGTAGATGAGCGCCTGCGTGGTCTGGCCGCGCAGGTCGTCCTGCCACTCCAGGTAGGCCGTCAGCTGGTTGAACGCGCCGTCCAGCGCGCCCGAGCTCGGCCCGGCCGAGACCAGCGCCAGGTAGACCGGCGAGAAGACGTGCGGGTGGCGGGCCAGCGCCTCGTCCAGCTGCGAGCCGCTGGTGACGGCGGTGCGCAGGTCGGCCATCAGGTCGGCAAAGGGGCCTTCGCACTGCTGCTCGTAGTCGCGCAGCGCCGTGACCGCCGGCACGCCGGCGGTGAGGCTGGTGGCCATGTGCTGCGTGAACGAGCGCAGGTGGCGGCGCGCGGCGCGGCGCACCGGCGACAAGGCGCCGCCCAGCGTCCCCAGCGTGGGCCGGCTGGTCAGCAGCACCAGGCCCTGCTCGAGCAGGGCGCCGGCCAGCTGGTCGGAACTGGTGGCGCGCCGCAGGCCCGTGATGGTGGTACCGGTGGCCGTCAGCGCGCTGTAGCGGAACTCCCTCATGTGACGACCCTCAGCACTTCGGACAGCGTGGTGCGGCCGTCGCGGAACTTGGTCAGGGCGTCCTGGCGCAGGAACGTCTGGCCGGCCTCGCGGGCGGCGCGTTCCAGCTCGGCGACGTCACGGCGCTCGGCGATGTGCCGCTTCATCGCGGCATCGACCTCGAGGTACTCGAAGACCGCCAGCCGCCCGCGGTAGCCCGTCTGGCGGCACAGGCCGCAGCCGCGGCCCACGCGCGGGGTGGCATCCTGCAGGTCGGCGGCCGACAGCCCCAGCTGCTCGACCTGCGCCGCATCGGGCGTCACCGGCTCGCCGCAGCCCTCGCAGACCTGGCGCACCAGCCGCTGCGCCACCACGGCCACCAGCGTGGCCGACAGCAGGAACGGCTCGACGCCCATGTCCAGCAGCCGCGGCACGGCGCCGGCGGCGCTGTTGGTGTGCAGCGTGCTGAAGACCAGGTGGCCGGTCAGCGCGGCGCGGAT
>JAYRFB010000208.1:0-9546 GCA_041908585.1 Candidatus Krumholzibacteriia bacterium | reverse complement strand
TGAAGTCTAGGCCCGGGCGGTCGGTCATGGGCCGTGGGAAGCGGTAACGACCCGGCTCGCCCCGTTCCGCCAGGGCCGCCAGGGCTGGGCCCCCGGGATAGGGCAATCCCAGCAGCTTGGCGGTCTTGTCGAAGGCCTCCCCGGCAGCGTCGTCAAGGGTGCCGCCCAGGCGCTCGTAGCGACCCACTTCCGGCATGTGGACCACCTCGGTGTGGCCACCCGAGACGATGAGCACCGTGGCCGGCAGCACCAGCTCGGCCGTCAGCGCGTTGGCCAGGATGTGCCCCTCGAGATGGTGCACGCCGACCAGCGGCAGGTCGGCCGCGTAGCAGATCGCCTTGGCCGTCGACAGGCCGACCAGCAGCGCGCCCAGCAGCCCGGGACCCGCCGTCACCGCGACGCCTTCCAGGTCGCGCGGGCGGAGCCCCTGCCGTTCCAGCAGGAGGTCCACCATCGGCAGCAGGTTGACAAGGTGGGCGCGGCTCGCCAGTTCCGGCACGACGCCGCCGAAGACGCCGTGCAGGTCCACCTGCGAGCTGAGCAGGTTGGCCGCGACGCCGCCCTCGCTGTCGTAGAGCGCGACCGACGTGTCGTCGCACGAGGTCTCGATGCCCAGCACCCTCACCGCGGTCCCGCCTCCGGCAACGACGGCCACAGGCGCTCGCGCAGCGCCGCGATACCGCTCGCCTCGCGCTCGAGCGCCAGCCACTGCGGGCCGATGGCCGCGGCCACCTCGCGCACGAGCACGCCGCGGCTGGAGACCTCGCGAGCGGCGGCGGTGCCCGCCAGGCCGTGCACATAGCAGCCGAGCAGCGCCGCATCGCGCGCCGACAGGCCCTGCGCCAGCAGCCCGCCGACCAGCCCCGTCAGCACGTCACCGGCGCCTCCCCGCGCCAGCGCATCGTCCCCGGCCGCATTGATCCAGGCGCCCTCCCCCGGCACGCCGATGATCGCCGGCGATCCCTTGAGGACCACGACGGCACCCCAGCGGTCCGCCGCCCACGCCGCCAGTTCCAGGCGACGCGCCGCGACATCCGCCGCGGCCAGCCCGGCCAGGCGGGCGAACTCGCCCGGGTGCGGCGTCAGCACCACCTGCCGCCCGGCGAACGCCGGCTCCTGGCCGCCGCGCGCCAGCGCGTTCAGCCCGTCGGCATCGATCACGAGGGGCACCGACGTCACGCGCACGAAGTCGCGGACCCAGGCGTCGGTGGCAGGATCGTCGCCCAGGCCCGGTCCCAGGGCCACGGCGCCCGCGCGGCCGAGCAGCGCTTGCATCACGGTGTCAGCAACCGGGGCCAGGGTACCGGCAGCCGTCGCCGGCAGGGGGCACAGCACGGCCTCCGGCAGCCCGCCGCGCAGGGAGCCTTCCAGGGACTCGGGAGCCGCCACCGTCAGCAGGCCGATGCCCGAGCGCAGGGCGCCGAGCCCGGCCAGGTGCGCCGCGCCGCCGTAGGCGCGCGAGCCTGCCACCAGCAGCAGGTGCCCGCAGGTGCCCTTGTGGGCCGTCGTCGGGCGCGGCGGCAGCAGCGCCAGGTAGCCGGACCGCTCCTGCCAGTGCCACGGCCCGGCCAGTTCCGCGCAGACCTCCGGTGCGAAGCCGATGTCCTCGACCTCCACGCGCCCGGCATAGTCGCGTCCCGGCGCCAGGAGCAGGCCCAGCTTGGGCAGCCCGATGGCCACCGTCACGTCCGCCGCCACCGCCACCGGGTCCACGCCGCCGTCGTCGCCGCTGACACCCGAGGGCACGTCGACCGCCAGGGTCGGGACCGCGGCATCGTTCATGGCGCGGAAGAGCGCCGCGAGGGCCGGGTCGAGCGGCAGCCGGCTGCCCGTGCCGAGCACGGCGTCGACGACGATCGCAGCGCCGTCGGCCAGTTCCGCGAAGGCCGCCACCCAGTCGCCGGGGCCGACCGCCACGACCTCGACCGCCTCCGGCAGCCGCTCGAGGTTGCGCCGGGCGTCCGGCGCCAGGTCGCGAGGCGCCCCGAGCAGCATCACGACCACCGGCACCTCCTGCTCCGCCAGGTGCCGCGCGATGACCAGCCCGTCGCCGCCGTTGTTGCCGCGGCCGCAGACGACCAGCACCGCGGGCTCTTCATGGGCGCAACCGTCGCAGTGTGCGCCTTCCTCGCCGTGGTCATGATCGTGATCATGCCCATGGGCATGATCGTGGCCGTGACCGTGCGCGCCGCCATGGGCATCGGCGTGCTCCCGGTGCTCGGCGAGCAGCTCCAGCACATGCACGGCCACCGCCGCACCGGCCCGTTCCATCAGTTCCAGCGACGGCACACCGCCGTCGATCGTGCGGCGATCGATCGCCGCCATCTGCGCCGCGGTGCAGACCCTCACGTGCGCGCCTTCCCTTCCGCGGCGGCGCCGTTGAGCGTCGCCAGCACGTCGAGCAGCTGCAGCAGGTCGTCTACCACGAAGTCGGGTTCCGGCCCCTGGCCCGCCACCTTGTCGGCGTACTGCGAATAGAGGTCGCCGTAGCGCGCATAGACCGTGTGCAGGCCCGCGTTGCGGCCACCCAGGATGTCGCGTTCCTTCCAGTCGCCGATCACGACGGCACGGTCGGCGGAGACGCCCAGCTGCTCGAGGGCCATGCGGAAGCCCTCCGGGTCGGGCTTGCGATGGTGCGTGTCGTCGAAGGTCAGCACGACGTCGAACGCGTGCTGCAGGCCCAGGGCAGTCAGGCGCAGCCAGGCCTCGAAGCGCGGGGCGTCGCTGACCACCGCCAGCTTGTAGCCTTCCTTCAGCAGGCGATTGAGCACAAGCTTCGCGTGCGGATACAGCACCAGCGAGGCATCGCGCGCGCGCCGGTAGGCCAGCACCGCCGCGGCCAGGATGCGGTCATCGTTGCGGCCGACCGCCTCCTCCAGGAAGAAGTTGAAGACGCGCTGGTGCTCGATCCCCTTGTCGCGATAGATCGCGAAGATCCGGTCGATCGCCTCGCGCCGCCCGAGCGGCAGCCCGGCGTCGATCATGGCATCGACCGCGGCGGCGATGGAGTCCTCCTTCGCCTTCATGAAATCGGTCAGCGTGTTGTCCAGGTCGAAGATCACCGCGTCGATCGCGCGTCCGGCCACGTCGGCACCTTTCATTGGCGGATCCCGTCGGCCATACTAACCTTTCCGCTCGCCGAATGCACACCCCGGGGCGGCGTCCGCCCCCGCCCCGCGGCCGGCGCGCCGCCAGGAAGAGCCGCGAACATGCACGAACCGAGCCCAGCGTCACCCGCGCCCGGACTGTGGGCGTCGTGGAGCCGCGGACGGCTGCTGGCGCTGGCGGCGCTGCTGGTCGCGGCGAACTTCGCCTGCCAGCTCGTGTGGTACGACCGCGCCGGCGGGCTCTTCGGGCCGGTACTGGCCGGGGCGCTGGGAGGCGTGCTGCTGCCGCTGCTGATCCTGGCCTGGCGCTGGCGCTGGCGGGCCGGTCGCGACTTCGCGCTGGGCCGTCCGGCGGCGGCGGCGGCAGCCGGCGCCGTCCTGCTGGCCCTGGCCGCCCTGGCACCCGGCTCGCTGCTGGCCTGGCTGTCGCTGCGCCTGCACCCGGCCGACCCGCAGTGGCTGGCCCACTACGCCGCGAACCTGCCGCGAACCCCCGGCGACATCGCCGTCGCCTTCGTCGCGGTGGTCATCGTCGGGCCGCTCGCGGAGGAGCTGGTCTTCCGTGGCCTGATCCACCGCGTCTTCAGCCGCACCTGGGGTGCCTGGCCGGCGATCGCCGTCTCGGCGCTCCTGTTCGGGCTGGTGCACGGGGAGCCGTGGTACCTGCTGGGGCTGATCGCGGTGGGCGCGCTGCTCGGCTTCGTCTGGGAAGCCACCGGCTCGCTGACCTGCTGCTGGCTGGCGCACGCCGTCCACAACGGTGTGTCGCTGGTCGTGATGGTGGCGGGCGGCCCGGCCGCAGCGCAGGCGCAGCCCCCCACTGCCACGGACCTGGCCCTTGCCGCGGGTTCGCTCGCGATGCTCGCGCTGGTCGGTCGCTGGCTCTGGCAGGCCCGCCCCCGGTGACCGGGTTCCCCGGCGTCGCCTACTTGACGGACTCGCGCAGGCCCTTGCCGAAGCTGATCTCGCCGTTGTCGATGCGGATGCTGAACCCGCAGCCCGGGTTGTGGCAGACCCAGGCCTTGAAGTGGATCGCCGCGCCATCGCGGCCGTAGTCCGACAGCGGCAGCAACAGGCCCTCGCCGCATTTCCTGCATTCGGGGTATTCCATCCCTCACGTCCTCCCGGGACACGCCCGGCGGGTTAGCCGGGCGCTTCGAGAGAAATCATATCAAACAAGTCAGGTTTACGACAGCAATTTTAACCGACTGATAATTCACGTCTTGCGCGGCTTCTGACGGGCCGCAGGGAACAGGACGTTGTTCAGGATCAGGCGATAGCCTGGCGAGGTCGGGTAGAGGTCCAGGTCGGTCGCCACGTCCCCCACGCGGTGCTGGTAATCCTCCGGATCGTGTCCACCGAGGAACGTGAACGTGCCCTGGCCACGCCGTCCATGGATGTACTTGACCTCGTCGGTCCCTTCCACGGCCGCCAGCACGACGACCGGGCGCTTGAGGAACCGGCGCTGGAAGCCGGTCGTCTGCCCCAGGAAGCCGTTGATCACGTTGACGTGGTTCTGGGTGAGCATCGCCGGCACGGGGTCGTACTTGGCGGCGAACGCGAACAGCGTGAAGTAGTCCGCCTCGGCGCCGCGCATCTGGGCATAATCGCTCGTGTCCAGTTCGGAGTATTCGTAGACCATCGGGTTCGTCGTCAGCTTGTAGTTCTCGAAGGCGAATGCGCCCTCGAAGTCGGCCTTCCGTCGCCAGTCCGGATCCACCGGCGTCCCGTCGTAGGGTTCGCCGACGATATCCGTGCCCAGCCAGGCCAGCGCGATGTCGATGGAGTCGGTGGCCGAGCACATCGCGAACAGGAAGCCGCCGCCCTCGACGTACTGCCGGATCGCCAGGGCCACCGCGTGCTTCTGCTGCCACACGGTCGCATAGCCGAGCGAGCGCGCCAGCTCCTCCTGGAAGTGCTTCTGCTCCAGGTACCACGGCTCCAGTCCGTAGCTGGCGTAGAACTTCCCGAACTGTCCCGTGAAATCCTCGTGGTGCAGGTGGAGCCAGTCGTAGTCGCGCAAGCTGCCGTCCAGGACCTCGGTGTCGTAGACGACGTCGAAGGGCACCTCCGCGTAGGTGAGGGCCATCGTCACCGCGTCGTCCCATGGCTGCATGTACGGCGGACTGTAGACGGCGATGCGCGGCGGCTTCTCGAGCAGCACCTCGTCCATGTTCTCCTGTGCGACAGTCTCGCGTATCGCCGCCACCTGAGCGTCGCCGACGGTCTCGAAGTCGACACCCAGCAGGCGCGCGTCCAGGCGCGCGCGCTGCGAGTCGGCCAGCAGGAAGCTGCCACCGCGGTAGTTCAGCAGCCAGTTGACGCGCTCGCCGTTCTCCAGCGCATGAAACGCGACGCCGTAGGCGCGCAGGTGGTTGCGCTGCGCCAGGTCCATCGGCACGAGCAGCCAGTCGGCGGCCGTCGCCGCGCCGGACGGCAGCAGGGCCGCCAGCGCGAGCAGCAGCGGCGCCAGCCCGCTGCCGACCTGCCGCCTTCCGGGAATGACGGAGATCAACGCGGCAGCCTCCTGAGTTCATCACGCACGTCGTCCCCGAACAGGAAGGCGGGGTACTGGGACAGCAGCCGTTGCCAGGTCTCGCGTGCACGGTCCGGGCGACCCGTCTTCTGGTAGAGGCGACCGGCAAGCTGGAGCGCGGCGCCGGGGAAGCGGCCCGCCGGGTGCGCGGCCACCAGCGCCTCGAGCTGCGCGATGGCCTCGTCGTCGCGTCCCGCCCCGGCCAGCGCGCCGGCCAGTTCCCAGCGACCACGCTCCAGGAGGTGCTGGGGTTCGGCGGGATCCAGCAGGGCCGACGCCTCGGTCACGAACCGCTGCAGCGCCTCGAGCCGCGCCGCCGGCCGCGCCGTCAGGTCGGCGTACACAGCCTGCGCGTACCACTGCAGGATGGTCGGCCCGCCGCCGGGATTCTCCAGCTCGTCCGCCAGGGCCAGGCCCAGGTCCAGCGCGTCGTTCGCGTAAGGCGCGGCCGGGTTGTCCAGCGCGATCACGGCGAAACGGTCGCGGGCTGTGGCATAGTGGCCTTCGGCCAGGTCGAGGCGCGCCAGGTGGAAGTGCGCCTGCCCGCCGGCCTGCCTGAACTCGGGATCGCGCCCGAGCGCCGTGAGCACTTGCCGCCCGCGGGCCGTGTCACCGGCCGCCAGGTAGCACTCCCCAAGGGTCAGCCGCACCATCGCCAGTCCCTCGGTGGGCAGGTTCATGTCCATCGCCAGGCGCTCGAGCCCCCGCGCCGCCTCGCGCGGCTCGCCGAGCACGTCGCGCCGGTAGGTGGCCAGCCGGATCCGCGAGGAATAGAGGAACTCACTGCCCGGGTTCACCTGCCGCACCAGGGCCAGCAGCTCGTCGAAGCGCGTCGCCGCCGCGCGAGGGTCGCTGCCGAGCAGGCCGCGGCCCAGCGCCAGCTCGCAGGTCTCGGCCAGGAGGTCGGCGGCACGGGACCGCAGCGTGGGCGCGCCGCTGTCGGGCGCCGCCAATGCGGCCAGCGTGTCGAGCAGGAAGTCGACCGTCGCCTGCACTTGGGGGCCGGCGGGAACGGCAGTGTCATCCTGAGCCCGCTCGCGCAGCAGGACGACCGCGTTCTGCAGCAGCAGCAGCGCACCATCCTGGCGGCCGGCCAGCGGCAGCGCCAGCGCGAGCGCCGGCGCGGCCTGCCCGCGCGCCAGGTGCAGGTTCGCCGCCAGCACCAGTGCCGACGGCGCGCCCTGGGGCCCGCGCGCGAGCTCGAGCAGGCGCGCGTCGAACGCGTCACGCGGTGCGGCCAGGTACGGTCCGTCCAGCAGCGCGGTCCGCAGCAGCGGGAGGTTGTAGGGACCGCCGACCAGCTCGGCATGGGCTTCCTCGGCGGCCTCGCGCTGCCTGTCGAGCGTCAGCAGCACCGTGGCCCGCTCGAGGCCCTGGTACCGGGGCTCGGCAAGCACACCCCGCAACGAATCGATCACCGCCAGCGCCGCCTCCGGCCGGCCCGCCCCGCGCAGCATCTCGGTCGCCACCAGTCCCGCGCTGCGCGGGCTGGAGCTGTGCGCCAGGAACCGGTCCAGGGCAAGCCGGGCCGAGTCGGGACGGTCCAGGGCGAGCAGCGAGACGGCCAGCTCGCGCCAGAGGGCCGGGTTGCGGGGCTGTTCGGCGACCGCGCGCCGGCACAGCTCCGCCGCCGCGGCGTGGTCTCCCCGCAGCTGTTCCAGCTCGATGCGTCGCGGCACCAGCTCGCGCGCGAGCACCGAGTGCTGAGCGAGGTCCTCGAGCAGGGCCGCTGCCCGCGGCGCGCTGCCCAGCAGCAGCAGCCGGTCCAGCTCGGTCAGGCGCCGGCGCAGCTCGAAGACATCCAGCGCGCCCGACGGCTGCGGCCGCTCGGTCCGCAGGCCGGGCAGGCCGGGGGGCTCCGGCAACCGCGGATCGCGCCCGCCCTCCTGCGCCGCGGCGCCGCCGGCCAGCCCCAGCGACAGGCACAGGCACACGCCCAGCAGCACGTGGCGCGCGCGGCTCACGGCAGCACCTCCGGACGTCGCCGCAGCGAGTCGATGGCCGCGAAGTAGCGGCGTACCAGGTCTCGGTACTCCAGCGGCGCGTCCTCCAGCCGCTGGAGGCGCGGCAGCCGCGCGGCGCCAGCGCCCGGGTCGTCGCCGGGCCGGGTACCTTCCTGCGGACCGAACCGCCGCGCCGCCGTGCGGCCCTCGCGGCGCGTGCTGGTGTCGCGCTGGCGCAGCGCATTGCGCGCGTCCAGCAGCCTGCCGAGGAACCGGTCCTGCCGCAGCAACGCCGCCTGGTCCACCTGGCCACCGCCGAGATCGGCACCGAGCCGCTCCATCTGGCGGCCCAGTTCCGCCATGTCGCCGAGCAGCCGCTCGCCTTCGCCGGGAGGGCGGGCGGCTTCCTGCTCGGCCAGCTGGCCCAGGTCGCGCCCCAGCCGAGCCTGGTCCTGGCCGAGGCGCTCCATGCGCGAGCGCGCTTCCTGGCTGATGCCGCGGTCCGCCAGCATCCGGCGCAGCTCCTCGGTGGCGCCACCCAGCTCGGCCTGGCGGCGCGCCAGCTCCTGCAGCTGCTCGCTCGCCGACTGCTGCTGGCCGCCGCCCCCGCCACCCCCGCCGCTGGACATCTGCGCCTCCGTGAGCAGGCCGATGACGATCCGGTTCGTTTCGGCCAGGCTGCGGGCCGCCTCGTCGCGGGCCGCCATGGCGCGGCCCTCCTCGAGGGCGCGCACGGCGCCGCCCATCGACTCGACCAGCGCGTCGACCTTCTCGAGCAGCTTGAGGATGCGGTTGGGCGCTTCCTCGAGCAGCCCAGACAGCCGGTCGCGCGCGCCCAGGGTCGCCGCCTGCAGGCGGTGCTGCTGGCGCGTCAGTTCCAGGTTGCGCACGTCCTGGAGTTGCGGCGGGATGCGGGCGCCCAGCTCCTCCTGCCGGCGGGACAGCGCCAGCAGGTCCGCGGCGAGGCCGCGCAGCGACGACACCTGCTCCATCTTCATCGCCGACTGCATGGCCTGCTGCGAGGCCAGGAGCACGCTGTAGAGCGAGCCCAGGTCGCGCAGCGCCTGCTGCTGCAGGGCGGCCGCCTTCTGCGGGTCCATCTGCTGGAGCATCTGGGATGCCTTGCCCATCGAGCCGGAGGACTGCTGCTGCTTCAGCTGCTCCAGCGCCTCGCGCAGAGCCTGTTCCGCGCCTTCCTGTGGCTGCTGCCGCTCCCCGTCGGCCTGCTGCCCGGCCTCGGGCGTCGACGCGGGATCCTGGCCTTCATCCCTGGCGGCGCGGGATTGCTCCATCGCCGCCAGTGCCTCCTCGAGTTGCTCCTGCAGCTGAGCCAGCTCGGCGGCAAGCGCCTCCTGTCGCCGCGCCAGCTCGGCCCCGTCCCCGGGCGCCTGACGGGCCGGGTCGGTTTCGTTGTTGGCGCCTGACTCGTCCAGGCGCCGGCTCTGCTCGGCCAGGTCCTGCTGGCGCCGCATCATGTCCTCGAGCTGCGCCGCCAGCCCTTCCAGGCGCTGCTCGTCGGCCATCCGCTGCGTCAGCGACAAGGCGGCGTCCAGCCGGCGCGCGAGGTCCTTCTGGGCCTGCAGGACCTGGTCCAGCGCCTGGCCTGCCTCCTCGGGCCTGACCGCCGCGCCCGGATCGGTGAGCTTCTCGAGCAATTCCGCCAGCTCCCGGCCCTCGGGCTGCGCCAGGAGCTCGGCCAGTTCGGCCGCGCGCTCGAGCTGGCGCTCGGAGGTCAGCTGCCCGCCGGCCAGGCGTTCCATCTGCTCCTGCAATTCGGCGGCGACGCGTGCCAGCTCGCGCTGCAGCTCGCGTTGACGCTCGAGCGCCGCCTCCAGCTCCTGCCGCCGCGCCCAGTCCGGGACCGGGTTCTTCAGGAGCTCGCGGGCAAGCCGGTCCAGGTCGGACTCCAGCTTCCGGCCGCGGGCGCGGGCGGCGGCCCCCGCCCCACCGCCCGGCACCG